>JAEUOX010000134.1 GCA_016790475.1 Rhodoferax sp.
CGAGGACATCGCCCAGTCGGCCCCGACGCCCTGGTCGGCGCAAAGCTTCCGCAAGGCGGCCGATGCGCTGCGGCTGGAAGAGCGCCGCATTCCGCTGCCGTGGCCGGGTGCGGACGCGCCGGCGGCCCCGGCACCCGAGCCCGCGCCTGTCGCCGCGGCACCGCTGTCGGAGCCCGTTCCGGAGCCGGCGCAGGAACCGGTGGCAGAACAGGTCCCGGAGACCGCTGTGCCCGTGGCGGAGCCTGTGCCCGAACTGCGCGAGCCCGAGCCGGTGGTTCTGCAGGCCGAGCCCGAACCGGTGCTGGAGCTCCCGGCCGAGCTGGTGGCTCCCCTGGAGCCGGCGGCCGTGCCGCAGCCGCCAGCCCCCGTGGCGCCGGCGGAGTTCGCGTCGACGCAGATGTTCGAGCTGCCGGACTTCGATGCCGAGCCCGCCCCGGCGCTGCCCGCCGAGGCATCTGCCGAACCGCTGCTGTCCGAGCCGCTGTTGCCCGAACCCGTCGTGGCGCCGGAACCGGCCGCACCGGCACCGCCGCCTCGCGTGGATTTCGCGGCCACACAGCTGGTGGATCTGCCGGCCGACGCGGAGTCCGCACGTCCGGACTTCCAGCCGACCCAGACCTTCGAGACGCCGGAGCCATCGGCGCCTGCGGCACCGGCACCGGCACCGGCCCCGGTGTCCCTGGATTTCGACGACATCGATTTCGGCGACCTCTCGGCCGTGGGGGCTGCGGCAGACGCGCCGCCAGCCCCAGCAGCGCCGGTGGCCGAGGTGACCGCGCCGTCGCCGCTGGCGCTGGAACCGGAGCCGGAACCGGCATCTGCGCCGCATCCAGAGGCAGAGGCAGAGACAGAGGCTGAGGCAGCCGATCTCTCGGATGACGAGCAGATCAAGGTCATCGGCGACCTGCGCATCGGCATCCCGCTGTACAACGTCTACCTGAACGAGGCCGACGAATGGTCCCGCCACCTGCTGACCGAGCTCAGCGAGTGGGAGCTGGAGCTTGACCGTCCGCTGCGGGATTCGACGATCGGCCTGGCGCATTCGCTGGCAGGCAGCTCCGGCACCGTGGGCTTCATGGCGCTGTCGGAGATCGCCCGGCTGCTGGAGCATGCGCTGGCCCATGTGCAGTTGCACGGCCAGTCCCGCGCCCAGGATGCCCGGGTGTTCAACCAGGCCGCGGAGGACATCCGGCGCCTGCTGCACCAGTTTGCCGCCGGCTTCCTGAAGCAGCCGGATCCGGCGATCCGCGAAGCGCTGCAGGCCATCCTGGATACCGAGTTCGCCTCCGACGACGAGGCTGCGGCGCCCGACTCGGGCCTGTCCTTCGACACGCTGGACACCGTGCAGCCCGGCATCGACGCCGTGGCGTTCCGGGAGCCGGTGGTCGCGCCTCCGGCACCAGCGCCCCAGGCGCCCGCCAGCGCCCCGGTGCCGGCCGCCCCGGTCGCCGAGGAGCAGACCGATGTGGTCGACGCGCTGGACCCGGACCTGTTCCCGGTGTTCGAGGAGGAAGCCGCCGACCTGTTCCCGCAGCTCGCCGGTGCCTTGCGGCAGTGGGCCGCGCGACCGGAAAACCTCGGAGCCCGGCGCGAGACACTGCGGGTGCTGCACACCCTGAAGGGCAGCGCGCGGCTGGCCGGCGCGATGCGCCTGGGCGAGATGGCACACCGGCTGGAGTCCGCGATCGAAAGCCTGGGCTCGGAATCCGTCGAGGGCGCGCAGATCGAGCCGATGCTGGCCCGCTTCGATGGCCTGCAGGCGGTGTTCGACGGTCTGCGCAAGCTGACCCGGCAGCCGGCGGCGCCGGAACCGGTGCCCGCCGCCGTGCCGGATGCCGCCGCGCCGGCCCCTGCCGCAGCGGCCATGCTGCAGCCGGTCGTGCAGACCGTGCCGGACCGTCGGGCGCGCAGCCGCAGCACCAGCACGCTGGCACCCTCCCGCCAGAGCGCGGCGCAGAGCGTGCGGGTCTCCGCCGCGCTGCTGGACCGGCTGGTCAACCAGGCCGGCGAGGTCATCATCACCCGCTCGCGGCTGGATGGCCGGCTCGGCCAGCTCCGTTCGTCGCTGAAGGAGCTCGGCGGCAACCTGGAACGGCTGCGCCAGCAGCTGCGCGAGATCGAGGTGCAGTCGGAGTCGCAGATGCAGTCCCGCATGGCGCAGGCCAAGGACCACGCCCAGGACTTCGACCCGCTCGAGTTCGACCGCTTCACGCGGGTGCAGGAGCTCACCCGGATCATGGCCGAGTCGGTGGCCGACGTCGCGACGGTGCAGCGCAACCTGCAGCGCACGATGGAGAGCACCGAGGACGACCTGATCGCCCAGGCGCGCCAGGCGCGCGAGCTGCAGCGCGATCTGCTGCGTACGCGCATGGTGGAGTTCGAAGGCATCTCCGAGCGCCTGTACGGTGTGGTGCGCCAGGCCTCGAAGGACGTCGGCCGCCCGGTCAAGCTCGACATCATCGGCGGTTCGATGGATCTGGACCGCAGCGTGCTGGAGCGCATGGCGCCGGCCTTCGAGCACATGCTGCGCAACTCGGTGGCGCACGGCATCGAGGAGCCGCAGGTGCGGGCCGCCGCCGGCAAGCCGCCGGTGGGCAGCATCACGATCACGCTGTCGCAGGAGGGCAACGACGTCTCGGTGGAGTTCTCCGATGACGGTGGCGGCCTGAACCTCGCACGCATCCGCGAGAAGGCGCTCGCCAACGGGCTGATCGCGCCGGACGCGGTGCTCGGCGACGGCGACATCGCGAACCTGATCTTCGCGCCGGGCTTTTCGACCGCCGAGCGGGTGACCGAGCTGTCCGGCCGCGGCGTCGGGCTGGATGTGGTGCGCAGCGAGGTGAACGCGCTGGGCGGCCGCATCGAGACCTCCACGACCCCCGGCCAGGGCACGACCTTCAAGCTGGTGGTGCCGTTGACGACGGCCGTCACGCAGGTGGTCATGCTGCGTCTGGGCGAGCTGGCCGTGGGCGTGCCGTCCAACCTGGTGGAGGTGGTCAAGCGCGTCAGTGCCGACGAGGTGGCCAAGGCCTACGAGACCAATTCCTTCAGCCACGGCGGCGCGCAGATCCCGTTCTTCTGGGCTGGCTCGCTGCTGGAGTCCTCGCCGCTCAGTGCCGAGCCTGCGCAGAAGCACCTGCCGGTGGTGGTATTCCGAAGCGCCGGGCGCCAGGTGGCGCTGCATGTCGATGAAGTGCTGGGCAACCAGGAAGTCGTGGTCAAGAACCTCGGCCCGCAGCTCGCGCGGATCCCGGGCCTGACCGGCATGTCGGTGCTGGCTTCCGGGGCGGTGGTGCTGATCTACAACCCGGTCGCGCTGGCAACGATCTACGGGGACAAGGCGCGGCAGCTGCAGCTGGCGGCCCGCCAGGCGCCGGCCGCGCCGGCAAATGCCGAGGCGTCCACGCCACTGGCCCCGGCGCTGGGCACGGTGCAGACGCCGCTGATCCTGGTCGTGGATGACTCCATCACGGTGCGCCGTGTCACGCAGCGCCTGCTCAAGCGGGAGGGGTACCGCGTGGTGCTGGCCGCCGACGGCCTGCAGGCGCTGGAGCGCCTGCAGGAGGAGCTGCCCACCGTCGTGCTGTCGGACATCGAGATGCCCCGCATGGACGGCTTCGATCTGGCGCGCAACATCCGCGGTGACGAGCGCCTGCGCGATCTGCCGATCATCATGATCACGTCGCGCATTGCCGAGAAGCACCGCGAGCATGCCCGCGAGCTGGGTGTGGACCACTACCTGGGCAAGCCTTACTCCGAAGAGGAACTGCTCGGCCTGATCCGGCACTACTGCGCGCTGCCGGTGGCCGAAGGCAACAGCTGATCAGCCGGTGCGGCGCACGACCGCGTAGCGCTCCAGCGTGCGGGCGCGCGCCTCGTCGTGCGCAACGATCGGGGTCGGGTAGTCGCGCCCCAGC
The DNA here is from genome assembly GCA_016790475.1 of Rhodoferax sp. Lineage (GTDB taxonomy): Bacteria > Pseudomonadota > Gammaproteobacteria > Burkholderiales > Burkholderiaceae_C > CAISIP01. The sequence continues at coordinate 3,918 of JAEUOX010000134.1, forward strand.
ACCACACCGGCAGACCCCAGCTCCAGTGCGCCGCACTCCCAGGGGGCATGCACGGCAGCCGCCGACAGCCGGGCGAGCTGGGGCAGGTAGCGCCGAATGAACTTCCCCTGCGGATCGAACTTGACGCTCTGGCTCACCGGATTGAAGATCCGGAAGTAGGGCTGGGCGTCGCAGCCGCTGGACGCCACCCACTGCCAGCCACCGTTGTTGGCGGACAGGTCGAAGTCGTTCAGGTGCAGCGCGAAATAGCGCTCGCCCCAGCGCCAGTCGATGCCCAGGTCCTTGACCAGGAAGCTGGCGGCGACCATGCGCAGCCGGTTGTGCATGTAGCCGGTCTGGTTGAGCTGCGCCATCGCCGCGTCGACGATCGGGTAGCCGGTGCGGCCGGCACACCAGGCCTCGAACAGGTGCTGCGCCGGCTTGCCGTGCTCCCAGCGGATCGCGTCATAGGCGGGCCGGAAGGCGGCCTCTGCCACGTGGGGGAAGTTGGCCAGGATCTGGAAATAGAACTCGCGCCAGACGAGCTCCGACAGCCACACCGCCGCACCGGCGCTGCCCTGCACCTTGCGCTGCATCGCGATGCCGGCCAGGCGGCGCACCGACACCGTACCGAAGCGCAGGTGCACACCGAGGTAGCTGGGCCCTTTCACCGCCGGGAAATCGCGCGTGGCGTGGTAGTCGTCCATGCGGTCGAAGAACTCGGCGAACAGCGCCTGCCCGCCGCTGGCGCCGGTGGGCAGTTGCAGGCTGCGCAGGTTGGTGGGCTGGAAGCCGATCTCCTCCAGCGTCGGGACCGGCGTGCGCAGCGCCTCCGGGCGCTCGGCCAGCGCCTGCGCGTGCGGCGTCGCGTCATGCACCGGGATGCCGGTGCTGCCGATGCGCTCCAGCCAGGCGTTCTTGTACGGCGTGAACACCGTGTAGGGGGTGCCGGTGCGCGTCAGCAGTTCGCGGCCTTCCAGGATCGTGTGGTCCTTGACGGTGTGCAGCGCGATGCCCTGGGCCGCCAGAGCGCCCAGCGCGAGGCGGTCGCGTGCGATGGCCTGCGGCTCGTGGTCGTGCGCGGCGTAGACGGCCTGCACACCGAGCTGGCGCGCCAGTGCCAGGATCTCGTCGACCGCCTTGCCATGGCGCACGATCAGCCCCGCACCGGGGCGCCCGGCAAGCTGCCGCAGGCCGGCATCGAGATCGACCAGTGATTCGCGGATGAACTCGACGCGCCGGTCCGCCCGGGGCAGCGGGTCCAGGATGTCGCGGTCGAACACGAAGCAGCAGAACACCCGGCGGCAGCTGCGCAGGGCCAGCGTGAGCGCTGCGTTGTCGTCGGTGCGCAGATCGCGGCGCAGCCAGACCAGGCCGGCATCCAGTGTCTTGTCCATGTTGACCGCTAAAATTGAAACATGCCAGGCGATTCTGCTCCCATCAACCTCACGAATCATTTCCTGATCGCGATGCCCGGGTTGGAGGATGCGGCTTTTTCGCGCAGCGTGGTGTACGTGTGCGAGCACACGGAGCGCGGCGCGCTGGGCCTGGTGATCAACAAGCCCAGCGACATCAAGCTGCAGGTGCTGTTCGACAAGGTCGATCTGCCGCTGGGCCGTGCCGACCTGCGGGAGTCCCCGGTGTTCCAGGGCGGGCCGGTGCAGGTCGATCGCGGCTTCGTGCTGCACGAGCCGATCTTCGCGACCAGCGACAAGCCCTCCGAATCCATCTACGCCTCCACGATGTCCATCCCCGGCGGCCTGGAGATGACCACCTCGAAGGATGTGCTGGAGGCGCTCTCCACCGGCGCCGGTCCGCGCAAGGTGCTGGTCTCGCTGGGCTACTCCGCCTGGGGCGAAGGCCAGCTCGAGTCCGAGCTGGGCGACAACAGCTGGCTCACGGTGGACGCCGACAGCGCGGTGATCTTCGACACGCCGGTCGAGCAGCGCTACGAGCGCGCGCTCGCGCTGCTGGGCCTGCAGGTCTGGATGCTGTCGCCGCAGGCCGGCCATGCGTGACACCGTGGACACGGCCGTACCTGCGCACCTGGTGAGTTTCATGGCCTTCGATTTCGGCCTGCGGCGCACTGGCGTGGCCGTCGGCAACCGGTTGCTGCGCACCGCCGAACCCCAGCCGACGATCCACGCGCAGGGGGACGCGCGCTACGAGCAGGTGCGCCGCCGGCTGGCCGAATGGGAGCCGCAGGGCCTGGTCGTGGGTGTGCCCTTCCACCCGGATGGCGCCGAGCATGAACACACCCGCCGCTCGCGCAAGTTCGCGCGCGCGCTGCGCGGGCGCTTCGGCCTGCCGGTGTTCGAGGTCGACGAGCGCTACAGCACTGTCGAGGCGGTCGCCAACGGCGCCACCGATCCCGATGCGGGCGCCGCCTGCGTGATCCTGGAGCAATTCCTGAGGAGTCTTCCGTGACACCTGAACCGGGCCAGCTGGTCCTCGATGCCGAAGCCCTGTACCGCGAACTGCTGCGCGGCGTGCGGGGCCTGTGCGGCCCCGCCACGCGCCTGGTGGGCATCACGTCCGGCGGTGCCTGGCTCGCGGAGCGGCTGCAGGCCGATCTGGGCTTCAGCGGCCCGCCGGGCGTCATCTCCTCGTCGATGCACCGCGACGACTACGGCACGCGCGGCCTGGCCCCGACCGTGCCCACCAGCCTCGCCTTCGAGGTCAAGGGCGCGCACATCATCGTGCTGGACGACGTGCTCTACACCGGCCGCACGATCCGCGCCGTCATCAACGAGCTGTTCGACTACGGCCGCCCCGCCTGCGTGCAGCTGGCGGTGCTGGTCGACCGGGGCGGGCGCGAGCTGCCGATCCAGGCCGACTTTGCCGCCGCCCGCGTGGCGCTGTCGCCGTCGCAGTCGCTGGCGCTGCGCCGCGATGCGGCCGGCACGTTCTCATTCCAGGTGGAGGCGGTGCGTTGAAGAATCCGCAACTCAACAAGCATGGCGAGCTGATCCACCTGCTGTCGATCGAGGGGCTGCCGCGCAGCATCCTGACGCAGGTGCTCGACACCGCGGCGAGCTTCGTCAGCGTCAACGACCGTGAGGTCAAGAAGGTGCCGCTGCTGCGCGGGCGCAGCGTGTTCAACCTGTTCTTCGAGAACTCCACCCGCACCCGCACCACCTTCGAGATCGCGGCCACGCGGCTCAGCGCGGACGTGATCAACCTGGACATCGCGCGGTCCTCGGCATCGAAGGGGGAGTCGCTGCTGGACACCATCGCCAACCTCAGCGCGATGGCGGCCGACATCTTCGTCGTGCGGCACAGCGAATCCGGCGCGCCCTACCTGATCGCGCAGCATGTGGCGCCGCATGTGCATGTCATCAACGCCGGCGACGGGCGCCACGCGCACCCGACCCAGGGCCTGCTGGACATGTTCACGATCCGGCACTACAAGAAGGACTTCTCCAACCTGGTGGTGGCCATCGTCGGTGACGTGCTGCACTCGCGGGTGGCGCGGTCCGACATCCATGCACTGACGACGCTGGGCTGCGCCGAGGTGCGTGTCGTCGGCCCGAAGACGCTGGTGCCGGCGGACATGGCACAGATGGGCGTGCGGGTGTGCCATTCGCTGGAGGAAGGCATCAAGGACTGCGATGTCGTCATCATGCTGCGCCTGCAGAACGAGCGCATGAGCGGCGCGCTGCTGCCCTCGGCGCAGGAGTTTTTCATGCGCTACGGGCTCACCGACGAGAAGCTGCAGCTGGCGCGGCCGGATGCGATCGTGATGCACCCGGGGCCGATCAACCGCGGCGTCGAGATCGACTCGGCCGTCGTCGACGGCCGGCAGAGCGTGATCCTGCCGCAGGTCACCTTCGGCATCGCGGTGCGCATGGCGGTGATGGGCATTGTGGCCGGCAACGAGGCGTGAGCGGATGACACCACTACTGATTCAGTGCGGGCGGGTCATTGACCCGGCCAGCGGCTTCGACCAGATCGCCGATGTCGCGGTATGTGATGGCCGCGTGGTCGGCATCGGGCCCCAGTCGCCGCCGCCGGAGGGTGCGCGTGTCGTCGATGCGGCCGGCTGCATCGTCGCGCCGGGCCTGGTGGATCTGGCGGTGCGCCTGCGCGAGCCCGGCCACGAGCATGCGCGCATGCTGGAGTCCGAGATGGCGGCCACGGTGGCCGGCGGCGTGACCAGCCTGGTGTGCCCGCCGGACACCGAACCGGTGCTGGACGAGCCGGGGCTGGTCGAGATGCTGACCTTCCGCGCCCAGAAACTGCACCAGGCGCGCGTCTTGCCGCTGGGTGCGCTGACGCGTGGCCTGCAAGGCGAGGTGCTGACCGAGATGGTCCAGCTGACGCAGGCCGGCTGCATCGGCTTCGGGCAGGCCGAGGTGCCGCTGCGCAGCACGCAGGTGCTGCTGCGGGCGCTGCAGTACGCCAGCACCTTCGGCTACACCGTCTGGCTGCGCCCGCAGGACCGCGACCTGGGCACCGGTGTCGTCGCCAGCGGCCCGCTGGCCACGCGCATGGGCCTGAGTGGCATTCCGGTGGCGGCCGAAACCATCGCGATCCACACCATCGTCGAGCTGATGCGTGCCACCGGCGCGCGGGTGCACCTGTGCCGGCTCAGCAGCGCGGCCGGGCTGGCACTGGTCCGGCAGGCCCGCGCCGAGGGGCTGGCCTTGAGCTGCGATGTCAGCATCCATTCGCTGCATCTGACCGACACCGACATCGGCTTCTTCGACAGCCGTGCGCGGCTGGACCCGCCGCTGCGCCAGCAGCGCGACCGTGACGCGATCCGTGCGGCACTGGCCGACGGCACGGTCGACGCGCTGGTGTCGGACCACTGCCCTGTCACCGAGGACGGCAAGACGCTGCCCTTTGCCGAGAGCGAGCCGGGGGCCACCGGCGTTGAACTGCTGCTTTCGTTGGCGCTGAAATGGGCCGGCGCCTCGGGCGCGGGCCTGCGCCGCGCGCTGGAGGTGCTGACGACCGGCCCGGCGCGGGTGCTCGGGCTGCAAGGGGAGGGTGTAGCCGCCAGCCTGGGCCGTCTGGCGCCGGGTAGCGTCGCCGACCTGTGCGTGTTCGATCCTGCGGCGGACTGGACCGTCACCGCGCAGGCCCTGCGCAGCCAGGGCAAGCACACGCCCTTCGGCGGCTACGAGTTGCCGGGCCGGGTGCGCTGCACGGTGGTGGGCGGGCGCATCGCCTTCGGCGGGTGAGCCTCGCGCGCGTCGCCTGGCGCGCGGCCCGCGTCGTCGTGCATGCACTGTCCGGCCTGGCCCAGATCCTGATCCGGTTTCCGCGGCTGTCGCAGGCGCAGCGTGACCTGCGCGTGCAGGCCTGGGCCAGCCGGCTGGTGCAGCTGCTGGGCGTCGAGTTGCAGATCCGTGGCCCGGTGCCAGTGGAGGGCCCGCTGCTGCTCGTGGCCAACCATATCTCCTGGCTCGACATCGTCGTGCTGCATGCGGCGCACCACTGCCGCTTCGTCTCCAAGGCCGACGTGCGGCACTGGCCGCTGGTCGGCCGGCTGGCCACCGGGGGCGGCACGCTGTACATCGAGCGCGCATCGCGGCGGGATGCGCTGCGCGTGGTCCACCACATGGCGCGGGCGCTGCAGGAGGGCGACATCCTGGCGGTGTTCCCCGAAGGCACCACCGGCGACGGCGAGCGGCTGCTGCCCTTTCATGCGAACCTGGTGCAGGCGGCGATCGCGGCGCAGGCGCCGGTGCAGCCGGTGGCGCTGCGCTACCTGGACGCGGCCTCCGGCGCACCGAGCCGGGCCATGAGTTATGTCGGTGACGAGACGCTGGTGGGCTCGGTCTGGCGCACGCTGTCCGCCCGGGGTGTGCAGGCCCAGGTGCTGTTCGGCCAGCCGCAGACCGCGGAGGGCCGGGACCGCCGGGCCTGGGCGGCGGACCTGCGCAGCGCAATCGAGGATCTGCGCACCGATCCGCCGCGCGTCTGACGGCCTCTCACCACTTGTTGCGCAGCTCCCGCAGCCGCGTGAACACCGTGCGCGCGTCCGGCTGCTCCGGCAGATCGGGGAAATGGGCGCGCAGCCCCTCGATGACCGCAGGCTGCTGCAGCCGGAAGAAGGTGTTGTGGGCCTTCTCCTGGCCCAGCGTCGTGACGACCGAGGTCGCCGGGTCATGCCCGGCGACCTGCGGCAGCAGGGCGGCGGCGGCGGTGTTGCCGGGCTCGCGGTTCAGCGTGAACTTCAGGTTGTTCTCGATGTAGTCGTGGCCGGGGTAGACCTGCGTGTTGTCCGGCAGCTTCGACAGCTGCTCGGCGAAGGTCGCATACAGCAGCCCGGTATCGCCGCCGTTGTGGGTGTTGCCGGCACCGGCATTGAACAGCGTGTCGCCGGAGAACAGCGCCGGCTGGTCGGTATGGGAGCGCAGGCAGATGTGGCACTTCGTGTGGCCGGGGGTGTCCAGGCATTCGAGCTCCACCGTCTTGCCGACGCGGATGATGTCACCGGCCTGCACACCGCGGTCCATGCCCGGGATCTTGCCGCCGGCCTTGTGGTGCGCGATCACGCGCGCGCCGGTGGCGGCCACGATCGCGGCATTGCCGCCGGTGTGGTCATGGTGCTCGTGGGTGTTGAGCAGCTGCGTGATCTGCCAGCCGCGCACCTTGGCGGTCTGCAGGCATTTTTCATGGTCCAGCGGGTCGATCGCCAGGGCTTCGCCGGTCTCCGGGCAGGCGATCAGGTAGTTGTAGTTGCGGTAGTCGTTGCCGGTCCAGATGCGTTCGACAAGCATGGGGTGCTCCAGAAGGGGGATAGGGGTCGCGTGCATTGTAGGAACAGCCTTGCCGGGCCGGCTCCGCGGGCGGCTACCATCGCGCTGCGGCCCGGTGGCCGCGACCTCCGAAAGATGCGATGGCCATGAACAACCACGACACGCCGCCGGTGGCCTTTGCCGGCGTGCAGTTCCACAGCCTGCGGGGACGCAGTGTGCTGGTCACCGGCGGCGCCAGCGGCATCGGCGCCGACATCGTGCGCGCGTTCGCCGGCCAGGGCTGCCAGGTCGGCTTCCTGGACCGCGATACCGCGGCCGGCGAGGCGCTGGCCGCCAGCCTGCCGCAGGTGCACTTTCGCGCCTGCGACGTGACGGACGTGCCGGCGATGCAGGCCGCGCTGGCCGCGCTGCAGGTGGCCATCGGCGGGGTCGACGTGCTGGTGAACAACGTGGCGCATGACGAGCGGCACAGCATCGAGAGCGTGACGCCGGCCTACTTTGACGAGCGCGTCGCGATCAACCTGCGACCGCACTTCTTTGCCACGCAGGCCGTGCTCAGCAGCATGCGGGCCCGCGGCGGCGGCGCGATCGTGAACATGGGCTCGGCCAGCTGGAAGATCAAGGGCAGCGGTTATGCGGTGTACGCCACCTGCAAGTCCTCGATGCTGGGGTTCACGCGGGTGCTGGCGCGTGAGCTCGGCCCGGACAACATCCGCGTCAACTGCGTCGTGCCGGGCTGGGTCATGACCGAGCGGCAGCGCGCGCTGTGGCTGGACGAGGCGGGCGAGCGCGCGATGGACCAGAACCACTGCATCCCGGGACGTATCGTCGGGCAGGACATCGCGCACATGGTGCTGTTCCTGGCGGCGGATACCGCGCGCATGGTCACCGCGGCGGAGTTCGTTGTCGACGCGGGCTGGTCATGAGCCTTGGTGCCAAGCTCGCCTGGGACTGTGCCTGTGACCTGGGCGAGGGCGCGGTCTGGAGCGTCGCGCAGCAGGCGCTGTTCTTCGTCGACATCCATGCCGGCACCGTGCGCATGCTCGCGCCGCAGGACGGCACGCGCGCACAGTGGGTGCTGCCGCAGCGGGTCGGCTGGCTGGTGCCGCGGCGTGCCGGCGGCTGGATCGCCGGTCTGCAGCAGGGCGTCGTCGCGCTGGCGCTGGCGCCTGACGGGCGCAGCGAAATCACCTGGCTGCACCGGCTGCACCCGGAGGACTCCGAGCTGCGGCTGAACGACGGCAAGGCGGACCGCTGGGGGCGTCTGTGGTTCGGCAGCATGCACAACCGGATGGTGCCGCCGGCGCAGGGCTGCCTGTACCGCTGGCAGGCCGGCGAGGCGCCTGCTGTCGTGGACACCGGCTACGGTGTCGCGAACGGGCCGGCGATCAGCCCGGACGGCAGCCGGCTCTACCACACCGACAGCCCGCGGCGCACGATCTACGTGTTCGACCTGGCGCCGGACGGTGCGCTGACGAACAAGCGTGTCTGGCTGACCTTCGAGCGCGACGAGGGTTTCCCGGACGGCATGAATTTCGATGCCGACGGCCACCTGTGGATCGCCCATTGGGGCGGTGCCTGCGTGACGCAGCGCGACGCGCAGGGGCGGGTGCTGCAGCGCATCGCCCTGCCGGCGGCGCAGGTCAGCAATGTGGCCTTCGGGGGCGCCCGAATGCAGGACCTCTACATCACGACGGCGCGCAACGGCCTGGATGCCGATGCGCTGGCGCCGACACCGGCGGCCGGCGGGCTGTTCGTCGTGCACGGTGCCGGCCAGGGGCTGGCGCCGCAGGCCTTTGCCGGATAGTCGCCCTGTGCGCTAGAGCGGCTGGCGCGCCAGCGCGCCATGCAGTTGCACCGGCTGTTCCTTCGGCGTACCGGCCGCCTGCGTGCGCGCGCACAGCCCGCTGTCCAGTGCCTCGCAGGGCAGGTGGCACAGCTCCGCGCCGGTGTGGGCGCAGGCCCGGTGGAAGGTCACCACATGATCGACCTGCGCCCGGATGCCGATCCATTCGCCGACACGGTGGTCATGGTGGCTGGGCACATGGGCCAGCACCGTCTCGCCGCTGCGCAGGCGCAGCGTGTAGAGGAACTCCGAGCCGCGGAAGGCCTTGCGCAGGATCTCGGCCTTCACCGGGGCCTCGTCGTCATGCACGATGTCGTCCGCGCGCAGCAGCACGTCGCACTGGCCCTCCGGGAAGGCGCCGGGCAGCGGGCATTCCGCGATGTCGCGCAGTTCGCCCAGCGGCGTGTGCACGACCACTTCGCCGCCACTGTTGCGGATGGTGGCCGGCGTGAAGACGCCGTGCCCGATGAAGTCCGCGACGAAGCGCGTGGCCGGCCGGTGGTAGAGCGTGTAGGCGTCGTCCCACTGGTGCAGGTGGCCGTCCTTCATGACGCCGATCACGTCACCGATCGCGAAGGCCTCCATCTGGTCGTGGGTGACGAACAGAGCGGTCGCGCCGGCGGCCTTCAGGATGCCGCGCACCTCGTGCGCCAGGCGCTCCCGCAGGTCGACGTCCAGGTTGGAGAAGGGCTCGTCCAGCAGCAGCAGACGCGGGGCCGGCGCCAGCGCCCGCGCCAGCGCGACGCGCTGCTGCTGGCCGCCGGAGAGCTCGTGCGGGAAGCGCCGCTGCGCGCCGCCCAGGCCGACGAGCTCCAGCACCTCCCCGACCCGCCGCTCGCGTTCTCCCCGCTGCCGGCCATGAATGCCAAAGGCCACGTTGGCGCCGACGTCCAGATGCGGAAACAGCGCATAGTCCTGGAACACCATGCCGATGCGTCGCCGCTCCGGCGGCAGGTTCACGCCCGGGGCGCTGACCGTCTCGCGGTCGAGCCGGATCTCGCCGGCGCTGACCGGCTCCAGGCCGGCCACCGCCCGCAGCAGCGTGGTCTTGCCGCAGCCGGACGGGCCGATCAGCACGCCGATGTCGCCGGCCCGCAGGCCGAAGCCCACGCCGTCCACCGCCGGCCGGTCGGCCGCCGCATACCGCACCTGCAGTTGCGAGACTTCGAGGAACATGCGAAAGATTCTAGATGATTACAATTCTCATTTACCTTGGTTCGGATCGGTCTGCCCATGCCGCTGCGCCGGCTCACACAATCGGCTCTCGTGCTGCTGGCTCTGCTGCTGTGCCTGCCGGTGCTGGCAGTACTCGGCTCCTGGCTGCAGTGGAATGCCGCCAGCGCGCAGATCCTGTCAGAGATGGCGGTCACCGTGTTGCCGGACTATGTCGGCACGACGCTGGTGCTGTGCCTGCTGGTCGCCGTCGGCGTCGTGCTGGTGGGCGCCGCGACTGCGGCGGCGGTCACGCTGTTCGATTTTCCGCTGCGGCGCCAGTTCGAGTGGGCGCTGCTGCTGCCGCTGGCGATGCCGGCCTATGTGGTGGCCTATGCCTACACCGACTTCCTGCAGTTCGGCGGCCCGCTGCAGGGGGCGCTGCGCCGGCTTACCGGGCTGGAGGGGCGCATGCTGCCGGAGGTGCGCAGTGTCGGCGGCGCCGTGTGGGTGTTCACCTTTGCGCTGTATCCCTATGTCTACCTGCTGGCGCGCAGCGCGCTGAGCGAGCGGGCCGCGCAGTTGATGGAGGCGGCCCGTCTGCTCGGCGCGCCGCTGTCGCGGCGTGTGTTCCGGGTCGCGCTGCCGCTGGCGCGGCCTGCGGTGGCCGCCGGTGTGGCGCTGGCACTGATGGAAACGCTGGCCGATTTCGGCGTATCGAGCTATTTCGGCATCCAGACCTTCACCGCCGGCATCTACAAGGCCTGGCTGGCGATGGACAACCGCGTCGCGGCGGCGCAGCTGGCCACGCTGCTGCTGGTGCTGGTGGTCGTGCTGCTGCAGTTGGAACGCCGCGCGCAGCAGCGCATGCGCTTTGCCGCCGGTCGCGGCGGCCGGGCCGGCAGTGCCGAGGCCCGGCCGGCCCTGCTGCTGGGCGGCGCGCGCTGGCTGGCGGTGCTGGTGTGTGCCGTGCCGGTGCTGGCCGGCTTCGTGCTGCCGGTGCTGTTCATGCTGCGCCCGCTGGCGGCGGATTGGGACGTGCTGGCCTGGGACCGGTTTGCGCAATGGTCCTGGAACAGCATGCGGCTGGGGCTGCTGACCGCAGCGCTCGCGGTCGGCGTCGCGCTGGTGCTGGCCTTCACCGTGCGCCGGCGCAGTGACCCGCTGACCCGGGGCGTGGTGCAGCTGGCCGGCGTGGGTTATGCGGTTCCGGGCGCGGTGATCGTCGTGGGGCTGCTGCTGCCGGTCGGCTGGCTGCAGGCGGCCCTGCCGCAATGGGAGCCGGCCTTCTGGATCACGGCCACGTCGGCCGGTCTGGTCTGGGCCTACCTGGTGCGCTTCTGTGCGGTGGCGCTGCAGTCGGTGCAGAGCGGCTACACCCGCATCCCGCGCAGCTTCGACGACTCCGCGCGCACGCTCGGGGTGGGCAGTGCCGGGTTGCTGGCGCGGGTGCACTGGCCGCTGTTGCGGCGCTCGACCGCGGCCGCGGCGCTGCTGGTCTTCGTCGACGTGATGAAGGAGCTGCCGGCCACGATGGTGCTGCGCCCGTTCAATTCCGACACGCTGGCGGTCGTGGCCTACCAGCTGGCACGCGATGAGCGCCTGGGCGAAGCCGCGCTGCCCTCACTGGCGCTGGTGCTGGTGGGTCTGATACCGGTGGTGCTGCTGAGCCGCACGCTGCGCGCGGAACGCAAGGGCTGAGCCCGCTGCTTCAGTGTGTCGGGCCCGTCGCGGTGTCGAGCAGCCGCTGGTAGGTCAGCTGCAGCACACGCGCGTCGGTGCTGGCACGGTGCCGCGGCAGCCGCAGCTCGGCGATCACCGCCTCCTTGCAGTCGTGCCAGGCATTGGCCTGCGCCTCGCTGAGCAGGCTGCGCAGGTTCTCGAGCCGGAAGGTCGGACTGAGCTCCGCCTCGTCGAACAGCAGGCCGAGCCAGGTGTAGTCATGGGCCCAGCCGTCGGAGTAGATCGTGCGCCCGCGCAGCTGCGCGTTCAGCGC
>JAEUOX010000257.1 GCA_016790475.1 Rhodoferax sp.
AAGGTGGGCGACCACGGCGCCTCGGTCATCTGGGCGAACGATGACGAACTGGAGTTGGCGGCCGACAATCTGCGCGCACGTGCCGTCGAGCAGGCAGGCCATGCGTCACATGAGTTCATCTGGAACTGGATGGCGAGGAACGACCTGACCCTCGACAAGGCAGCGTTGGCGTTGGGCGTATCGCGCCGGATGCTTGCGTACTACCGCAGTGGCCTCAAGCCGGTGCCGCGTACCGTGGCTCTGGCCTGTCTTGGGTGGGAGGAGGTGAAGAAGAACGACGACAAGTTCGCGCTGGCTGCGTAGCAAAGTGCCGCTTGCCGACAGGTGAGCAAGCCCGCATGCCCTCTTCGCGAAATGCCGACTGGGCCGGCGGCGGCAGGAAGTCGGCAATGACTTCGCGGTCGCCCAGCGGTTCATGGGTGCAGGTTGTTTTGTTTTCCTTGCCGATCGGCGAAGTATTACACTCCATTTTCGTAATACCCCGCCGGAGAATCCCCCATGAACCCGACCCTCACGGTAAAGAGCCAAGTAACGGTCCCCAAGGAGATCCGGCGTTTTTTGGGTATTGGCCCGGGCGAACGGATCACCTTTGAACCGATGCCAGATGGCCGGGTTGCGATAGCGCCGGCCGAACCTCGCAAACCAGACGCCGAAGACCCGTTCGAGCGACTGAAGGGCAGCGGCAAACGCGGCACCAGCACCGAAAAGATCATGCGCGCCACCCGTGGCGACGATTGGAACAAGTAGCCCCCATGGTCCTTGTCGACAGCAATGTCCTGATCGACGTCATTTCCGAAGATCCGGTGTGGTGCGCGTGGTCGCTCGCGCAACTGCGATTGGCCAGGGCGCAGGACAAACTGACCATCAATCCGATGGTCGTCGCTGAAATCGCTGTTGCATACGACTCTGCGGACGCGTTGATGTCGTTCTTGAAACCCACCGGTATGGGGGTCAGCCCGTTGACGACCCAAGCCGCGTTTCTGGCCAGCCGCGCATTCATGCGTTACCGCAAGACCAAAGGAACGAAAACAGGGGTATTGCCGGACTTTTTCATCGGCGCCCATGCCGAAGCGGAGGGCTGGGCCTTGCTGACGCGGGATCCGACGCGATACCGCCGCTATTTTCCGACGGTCCCCTTGATCTGCCCTTGAGGCAACTGCGCGGATGTCCTGAGGGCCGCGCACAGGGCCTTACCCCGCCCGGGCCCCCTGCTCCCCACACAACCGGCACAAGGTCATCGCCAGCCGATGCAGCGCCTGCCACCCGTCCGTCGGCCAGTCCGGCAGCTTGAGCCCCTTCACGATCCCGTCCACCTGGTGGGCCGCCTGCAGCAGGTCGGACAGGGCCGCCCCGCTGAGCCGCGGCAGCACGCGCTCGAACAGCTTCTCCTTGGCGCCCCAGACGCGCTGTTCGCGCAGCGCCATCGGCAGCGGCCGGCCCTGGGCCATCGCGTCCTTCACGCGCTTGAGCGCGCGGATGTCCTCGCTCAGCGTGTAGTGCACCAGCACCTCGGATTCGCCCTCGGCCTGCAGGCCGTCGAGCATGCGCTGCACCCGCGCCGTCTGGCCGGCCAGCACCGCCTCGGTGAGCTTGAAGACGTCATAGCGCGCGACGTTCAGCACGGCGCTTTCCACCTGATCGAAGCTCAGCTCGCCGGCCGGATAGAGCAGTGCGAGCTTCTGGATCTCCTGGTGCGCGGCCAGCAGGTTGCCCTCCACCCGGTCGGCGAAGAACTGCAGCGTGCGCTGGCCCTCGACGCCGGGCAGCACGCGCTGGCCCTGCTGGCTCAGCCGCTGCGCCAGCCACTGCGGCAGCGCGGCGCGGGCCACCGGCTCCACCGCGATGCTGACGCCGTGGCCGTCCAGCGCGCCGAACCAGGCGCCCTGCTGCGTCTGGCGGTCCAGCTTGGGCAGCAGCACCAGCGTCAGCGTGCTGTCGTTGCCGCGGGCGCTCTCGGCCAGCTGCTGCAGGGCCTGGCTGCCGTCCTTGCCCGGCTTGCCGGACGGGATGCGGATCTCGACGATCTGCCGTTCCGCGAACAGGCTCAGCGAGCCGCCGGCGGCGAGCACCTCGCTCCAGTCGAAGTGCGCGCCGGCCACGGTGTGCACGGTGCGTTCGGTGTAGCCCGCGGCGCGGGCGGTGGCGCGGATCGCGTCGGCCGCTTCCTGGATCAGCAGCGGCTCGTCGCCGTGCAGCGTGTACAGGCTGGACAGGCCGCGCTGCAGGTGGTTGGGGAGCTGGCCGGCGGCGATCTGCATGCGGCGAGTTTAGTGCCCGTCGCCGCCCCTAGAATGGGCCGTACACGATGCGCTCGACACACCGGCACACTGCACCACCGGGCAACCGTTCCAGCGCCGCCATGGACCCGCTGCTCCGCGGCCCCCTCCTCCCGACACTGCTGAAGCTGGCACTTCCCAACATGCTGGCGATGCTGGCCACTGCCCTGGCCACGATCGCCGAGACCGCGTACGTGGGCAGCTTCGGCACGGCAGCCCTGGCCGGCATGGCGCTGGCCTTTCCGATGGTGATGCTGCAGGCCATGCTCTCCGCCGGGGCGATGGGCGGCGGCGTGTCGTCGGCGGTGAGCCGCGCGCTGGGGGCTGGCCAGCCGGAGCGCGCGAACGACCTTGCGGTGCACGCGCTGTGGATCGGGGTGGCCGCCGGCACCGGCTACATGCTGCTGATGCTGGCCGGTGCACCGGCCCTGTTCGCAGCGCTGGGTGGCCAGGGGGAGGCGCTGGCGCAGGCGCTGGCCTATGCCCGGGTCGCGTTCCTCGGTTCGATCTTCGTGTGGGTCGTCAACACCATCGCGTCGGTGCTGCGCGGGGCCGGCAACATGCGCGTGCCTTCGGCCGTGCTGCTGCTGGTGGCCATGGTGCAGGTGGTGATGGCCGGCGCGCTGGGCCTGGGCTGGGGCCCGTTTCCGCGCTGGGGCATGGCAGGTGTCGCGGCCGGTCAGGTGATCGCCAACGGGCTGGGTGCCGCCTGCCTCCTGGTCTACCTGCGCTCGGGCCGAGGGCGCGTGCGATTGCGCCTGCGCCATACGCTTCTGCGTTGGCCGCTGGCGCGCGACATCCTGCGGGTGGGTGCCGTGGCCTGCATCTCGCCGCTGCAGACCGTGCTGACGATCCTGATCCTGACCCGCCTGGTCGCGCGTTTCGGCACCGATGCGCTGGCCGGCTACGGCGTCGGCACGCGGCTGGAGTTCCTGCTGGTGCCGATCGCGTTC
>JAEUOX010000261.1 GCA_016790475.1 Rhodoferax sp.
GAAGGACAACGTCAAGGACAAGATCCGCGTCGTCGACCCGCTGACGGTCGTGCTGCTGATCGACAAGCCCTACGCCCCGACCTTCGTGCTGAACTGCCTGACGGCCAACGTGGCCGCCATCCTGGACAAGAAGCTGGTGCAGGCCAACGAGAAGAATGGCGACTGGGGCTATGGCTGGCTGAAAACCAACTACGCCGGCTCCGGACCGATGAAGCTGCGCGAGTGGCGCGCCAACGAGGTCGTCGCGCTCGAGCGCAACGATAACTACTGGGGCCCGAAATCCAAGGTCTCGCGCGTGATCTACCGCCATGTGAAGGAAGCCGCCACGCAGCGCCTGATGCTGGAGAAGGGCGATGCCGACATCGCGCGCAACCTCACCACCACCGACCTGGACGCGCTGGCCAAGAACAAGGACATCAAGACCACGTCCACGCCGAAGGGCACCGTGTATTACATCGGCCTGAACCAGAAGAACCCGAACCTGGCCAAGCCCGAGGTGCGTGAAGCCCTGAAGTGGCTGATGGACTACAACGCCATCGGCAACACGCTGATCAAGAACATCGGCGTCGTGCACCAGAACTTCCTGCCGGTCGGCCTGCTGGGTGCCAGCACCGAGAACCCGTACAAGCTCGACGTCGACAAGGCCAAGGCGCTGCTGAAGAAGGCCGGCCTGGAGAACGGCTTCAAGGTCACGATCGACATGCGCACGACGCAGCCGGTGCAGGGCATCACCGAGGCCTTCCAGCAGACCGCCAAGCGGGCCGGCGTCAACATCGAGATCCTGCCGGGCGACGGCCGCCAGACCCTGACGAAGTACCGCGCGCGCCAGCACGACATGTACATCGGCCAGTGGGGCGCCGACTACTGGGATCCGCACACCAACGCCGACACCTTCGCGCGCAACCCGGACAACTCCGACAACGCCAAGTCCAAGCCGCTGGCCTGGCGCAATGCCTGGGACATCCCCGAGCTGACGAAGCAGGCCGATGCCGCCGCGCTGGAGCGTGACGCGAAGAAGCGCAAGGCCATGTACGAGGCGATGCAGGCGGAATTCCGCAAGACCAGCCCGTTCATCATGATCTACCAGCAGACCGAGGTCGCCGCGTTCCGCAGCAACCTGCAGGGCCTGAAGATCGGGCCGACGTCCGACGCGACCTACATGTTCAAGGTCTCGAAGTAAGCCACAGCGCGCGCGGTTTCGCCTTGAGCTCCGACAGCCAGATGACCGGCGGAAGCCGCGGCGGCGTCCGCATCCGCCGGGCGCTGCTGTCGACCGGCAGCTTCCTGATGGTCATCCTGCTGACCTATCTGGGGCTGCTGGCCGTCACCTTCTTCATCGGCCGGGTGATGCCGATCGATCCGGTGCTGGCCATCGTCGGCGACCGCGCGCCAGAGCATGTCGTGCAGCGCGTGCGGGAGGAGCTCGGGCTGAACAAGCCGCTGTACGAGCAGTTCTATATCTACTTGCAGAAGGCGGTGCAGGGCGAGTTCGGCAACTCGGTCCTGACCTCCAACCCGGTGCTGCAGGACATCCGCAAGACCTTCCCAGCCACGATCGAGCTGGCCACGCTGGGCATCCTGATCGGCGCCGGCTTCGGCGTGCCGCTGGGCGTCTGGGCCGCGGTGCGCCGCGGCGGGCTGGTCGACCAGCTCGTGCGGGTCATGGGCCTGATCGGTTACTCGGTGCCGATCTTCTGGCTGGGCCTGATGGGCCTGCTGCTGTTCTACGCCAAGCTGGACTGGGTGGCCGGCCCCGGGCGCGTGGACGTCAGCTTCGAGTACAGCTTCACGCTGGACACCGGCTTCCTGCTGCTGGACACCGCGCGCCAGGGCCAGTGGGATGCCTTCTGGAACGTGCTGTCGCACCTGATCCTGCCGGCCTCGCTGCTGGGCTATTTCTCGCTGGCCTACATCAGCCGGATGACACGCTCCTTCATGCTCAATGAGCTGGCGCAGGAATACGTGATCGCCGCGCGGGCCAAGGGCCTCTCCGAGTCCCGCATCATCTGGCGCCATGCGCTGCGCAACGCGATGGTGCCGCTGGTCACGGTGATCGCGCTGTCCTATGCCGGGCTGCTGGAGGGCTCGGTGCTGACCGAGACGGTGTTCGCCTGGCCGGGCCTGGGCCTGTACATCACCAATTCGCTGCAGAATGCCGACATGAACGCGGTGCTCGGCGGCACGATCGTCGTGGGCTCGATCTTCATCGGGCTGAACCTGCTGTCGGACCTGCTGTACCGCATGCTCGACCCCCGGACGAAGGCACGATGAGCACAGTACCCCCACCCAGCCTGCACGACTGGCTGATGTCCGACCGGCCGCAGTCGCGCCGCCAGGCCGCGCTCGGGCGCGCCTACGGCGCCTGGCGGGTGTTCGCCCGCAACCGGCTGGCCATGGTCGGGCTGGGCATCGTGCTGGCGCTGGTCGTCGTGGCGATCCTGGCCGATGTGCTGGCGCCCTATTCGCCCTATGTCGGCAACCTGGAAACCACCCGGCTGCTGCCGCCCTCGGGGCACCACTGGTTCGGCACCGACGACCAGGGCCGCGACATCCTGTCGCGCGTGATCCACGGCTCGCGGGTCACGCTCTATGTCGTCGTGCTGGTGGCGGTGCTGGCCGCACCGATCGGCCTGGTCGTCGGCACGGTGGCCGGGTATGCCGGCGGCTGGCTCGACGCGGTGCTGATGCGCATCACCGACATCTTCCTGGCCTTCCCGCGTCTGATCCTGGCGCTGGCCTTCGTCGCGGCGCTGGGGCCGGGCATCGAGAACGCGGTGATCGCGATCGCGATCACCTCCTGGCCGCCCTACGCCCGCATCGCGCGGGCCGAGACGCTGACGATCCGCCAGGCCGACTACATCGCCGCGGTGCAATTGATCGGCGCCTCGCCCTGGCGCATCGTGCTGCGCCACATCATGCCGCTGTGCGTGTCCTCGGTGATCGTGCGCGTGACGCTGGACATGGCCGGCATCATCCTGACCGCCGCCGGCCTGGGCTTCCTGGGCCTGGGTGCGCAGCCACCGATGCCGGAGTGGGGCGCGCTGATCGCCAACGGCCGCCTGTATGTGCTGGACCAGTGGTGGGTCGCGGC
>JAEUOX010000320.1 GCA_016790475.1 Rhodoferax sp.
GTCAGCGTCTGCCCGGCGTCCAGCGACAGCGTGAAGCTGTCGGTATCGCCGTTGCCATGGACCGCGCGGTCCGCCACTTCCGAGCGGTAGATCAGGCTGCCGGCGAGGCTCACGGTGGTGAAGGCGGGCAGCGCCTGCGTCGGTGCATCGACCGCGAACTGGAGCAGGTAGTTGTCCGCCTCCGGCGTGGCGGTGTTGCCATTGAGCGCATTGCCGACCAGATCCCGCAACGCGTTGCTGCCGGAGAGCAGTGTCAGCGTGTAGGCGCCCTCCGGCAGGTCGGCATACTGCAGCGTGAGCTGATCGGTCGCGGCACTGTAGGTGAAGCTGCTGGCGCTGTACGCCTGCCCGGTGGTGGTGTTCGTCAGCTGCACATCCTCGGCGCCCAGGCCGCTGGTGTCCAGGTCTTCGCTGAAGTTGAAAACCAGCGTGCGGGCGCCTGGCGCCACGCTCTCCCCGCTGGCCACCGAGCTGGCGGTGACCGTCGGGCGCGTGTTGTCGACGAAAAAGCTGCGCGTGAAGGCCGCGTTGTCCGAGCCGGACGCGCCGGTCAGTGCCGCGGCGGCGATCTCGAGCGTGTAGGCGCCGTCGCCGGTCACCAGGCCGCTGACATCGAAGCGCAGCGTGTTGCCGTCCACCTGCAGCACGCCGCTGGCTGCCTGCCCGTTGACGAGCAGGTCGCCGGCCTGGATGCTGTCGGAGAGCAGCGTGCCGGAGAAGTCGATGTCCACCGTGGTCGGGGCCACCGTCAGGATCTGTCCGGCCTGCACGCTGGCACCGGTCACGGTCAGCGGTGCCGGTGTGCCGGTGGCGCCCGCGACGCGCAGCACATAGGCGCCGGCGCCGGAGGTGCCCATCACCCGCACCGCGTAGGTGCCGGTCACCAGCGCGGTATGGGTCACCACGGCGTTGTGGCCGTCGGCAGCGCCATCGCGGTCGAAGCTCACGACCATGCCGGAGGGGTCGAGCAGCTCCAGCTCCGGGTTCAGCGTGTTGCCTGGCTCGCCAGGCCCATCGCCCGGCGTGCTGGTCGTGATCACCAGGTTGTCGCCGGCATTCACCTGCACGGTGAAGTTGCCCGGGTCGACGCTGAAGTTCACGATCGCGGCCTTCTCCTGCGCGCTCAGGCCATTCAGCGTGCCCAGGCGGGTAGCGGTCAGCTCCGGTGCCCGCGCGAGCGCAGTGGCCTGGTCGGCGGCCTGCGACGCGAAGTGCATGATGATCTGCGTCTCGCCCGGCGCGAGCGTGAGGTTGTAGCTGTAGCGGACCTCGCCGGCACCGTTCCCGCCGGAGAAGCTGGCCGGACGCACGCGTGCGCCTTCGCCCGCCACCACATGCGTGACCACCGGGTCGCCCCCGCTGCTGCCGGCGAAGTTGTCGTCGGTGATGATCCAGTTGTCGCTGGTGTTGACGACAGCGTCGCCGCTGGAAGTCATGTTGAAGCGCTCTCTGCCATCCGAGCCGAGGTTGGTGTAGATCGGTACCGTGAAGTTCTGGGTCGTCGCGCTGGTGTTGGTGACGATCTCCAGGAAGCGGGCAAAGCTCTGGTCTGCCGGCACATAGACCTTGCGGCTGAGCTGGATGCCGCCGATCGTGCTGGGCCCGATCAGGATTTCCCGGTTGTCGTCTTCCGCCAGGCCCGAATTGAAGAAGTTCATCGCGGTGTTGCGCATGCCGCCGTCATAGGCGTCACTCGTACCGTCGCTGATCTGGCCATCGCCCTGAATGTCCCAGAGGAAGCCGCTGGCATCGAACAGGTTGGTCCCCAGCCCGATGCTGGTGGCGCCACCCCCGGCGCCGCCGCCTGCCGTGGATCCGCCGGCACCCAGGTAGCCCAGCACCTCGCCGGTCAGGCTGATGTCCTGGGTCTGGGTGTTGCCCACGGTCGTGGGCAGCTGGAAGCTCAGGCCGCGGGTCACGACCAGCGTGTATTGCCCGACCGCCGAGCCGCTCACGCGCAGCAGGTAGTCACCCTCGGCGGTGGCCACGAAGTCGCGAATGCCCTGTGTCGGGCTGCCGACCTCCGCGCCAGCCACGGCGATCGGCGTGCCGTCGGCCGCCAGCAGGCTCAGGTGCAGGTCGCCGTTGCCGCCCTGGCTCCAGGCCAGCGCCATGCTGGCGGCCTGGCCGGCCTGCAGGTGCACGCGGTAGACGTCATCGCCGGTCGTGCCGTCCTGCGCGCGCTCGCCGACCACCGCCAGCCGGTCCCCGCCGGTGCTGCCGACCGCGATGCGACTGGGCTCCAGCGACACCGCCTGCGCGGCGCTGTCGTTCGGCGAACCGTCCAGCAGCTCCTGTTCCACCAGGGCATTGAGGACCAGCGTGAAGCGGTAGCCGCCACTGCCGGACAGCCCGTGCACCTGCACCTTGTAGTTGCCCGACAGGCCGCCCAGCGCCTGCAGCGCCAGGCTCTGGCCGGCATCGCCCCCCAGCGTGGCGACGATGCTGTCGTCGTCCGCATCCCGCACGACGATCTCGATCTGCAGCGTGCTCGACAGCACCTCCGTCACCACGGTGAGCAGCTGGCCGCTTTCCAGGTTGACGGTGTAGGTGTCGATGTCACCAGCAGCGTGGATCGTGCCCACGACCAGCGGGTCATACACCATGGCCCCCAGCGGCTGCAATGCGACCATGGGCGGGTAGGCGGCGGTGTCGACATCCACCTGGAAACCCAGCGTGAAGTTGCCGCCATTGGTGCCGTTGTCATCGCCGTCCAGCGGGTTGCCGACGGGATCGCGGAAACTGTCGTAGCCGCTGATCAGCGTGAGCGTGTACATGCCTTCGCTCAGGACAGCCGTGTTCAAGGTCAGCGTCCGGCTGCCGGTGTCGTAGCTGAAGCTGCTGATGGCAATCTCCAGGCCCGACACCGTCTCCAGCAGCTGGAAGTCGCCCTGGCTGATGACGTTGGGCTCGATGGGCTCGCTGAACGTGATCTGCAGGCTCTGGGCGCCGGGCGCGACGATCGCGCCATCGACCAGGTTGGTGCCGACCACCGTCGGTCCCGTCGTGTCCACCGCGAACGCGGTGCCCCAGGCCTGCAAGGCATTGCCATGGATGTCGGTGACGCTGCCTTCCGCCAGGCTCAACTGGTAGTCGCCATCGCCGGTATCGGCGCTGTCGAACGTGAAGCGGACGGCCGTCGGCGACAGCACCGAGACGCCCGTGGCCGGCACGCCGTTGATGAGCAGGTCCTCCGGTTGCACGCTGGTGAACAGCACCGGGGCGGAGAAGGTGATGTCGACCTGTCCCGGGAAATAGGCCAGCGTACCGGCCTCGTCCAGCGTGCTGGCGGTCACGTTGAGCGCGCCGGCCAGATCCGGCAGGTCCGCGCTGACGCGCAGCAGGTAGTCGCCGGCGCCGGCACCCCGCACGACGATCGAGAACTGCGCGTCGGCCGGGACCGGGACGCTCGCCTGCAGCGTACCGGTGGCCAGCAGCGTGGTGCCGGCGGCATCGAAGATCTCGATGACCGGCGCCAGGTCCTGCGCCGGCTGGCCGATGTCCTGGTCCAGCAGGTCCAGCGTGACGACCAGGTCGGTACCGGCGAGCGCCTGCACGGTGTAGCGGTTCGCCTTCTGCGACGCCCAGGCCACCGCCTGCTCCAGCAGCTGGTCGCCCTCGCCATTGGCCCAGTTGTAGCCACCGGCATAGTCCGGCCCCAGCAGCACGGTCCGGCCGGCCTGGGGCTCGGCCACCACGATCGCGGGGTAGCCGCTGACGGTACCCAGCACAGTGGCATCCGCGTCCACGCCGCTATAGCCGTAGATCACGTAGTCGTAGTAGTAGCTGCTGGAGAAGTTGGCCACTCCCTCGGTGACCGGATGCGCCGTGCCGTTGACGTCGATGGTCGGGTAGCCGTAGGTGTAGCTCGCGTAGGAGTTCTGGTTGGTCGGGATGAGGGCGTCCAGATCGGCACTGACCGAGCCGTACTGCAGGCTGGCGTAGTACTGCATCCAGCCGGTCGTGACCAGCCCGTGGCCGCTCTCGACCCATTCCCGCAGCGTGGGCGCCAGCTGGTTCAGGCCGTAGTTGTCGATGTAGTTGCCCAGCACCAGCACGTCGAAGCCGGCCAGTTCCTGCGCGGTGTCGATCTGGTCGTAGCCGACAGAGGTGACGGAGAACGGGTACAGCGTGCTGTCGGACAGATAGGAAACAGTGTTGCCGCCGCCGACCACGCCGACCCGGATCTCGCCTTGGGCGCCCGCGGTTCCGTTCAGGGCGTCCAGAAGGATCGGCGTCAGCGTGAGGTCCTGCGTGGCATTGCTCGCCGCTCCGAACAGTGCCTGCTTCACGGCGACCAGGTTGTAGGCACCGGCGGTACTGCCGGTCACGCGCAAGGTGTAGGTGCCGGCGGCGGGCGCCCGGAGGTTCTCGATGGCGCTGGCCACCTGCCCGCTGACCGCGCTGCCCAGCGCCACCAGCTGCATGTCGGCGTCAAAAAGCGCCAGACCGATCGTCGCGTTGTCCTGCGGGTTCTCCAGGCTCAGCGTGAAGCTGGCCCGTTCGCCCTCGTTCAGCGTCAGCCGGTACCAGTCCTCCTGGTCGGCGGAGCCCTCGGTGAAGGCCTGGGCCTCGCCGATGGCATACAGGCCGTCGCCGCCGGTGGCGTAGAAGCGCAGGTACTGGGCCAGCACCGGCTGGAAGCTCGGATCGGTGCTGCCGCCCGCGGCGGCCGAACCCAGCCGGAACGTGTCCATGCCGTAGGAGGCATCGCCGTCGGTGGAAAGGATGTCGACCAACCGGGTCCAGCTGAGGCCGTCCAGCGAGTAGTCCACCGCGTAGTCGTCGTTGCTGTCGAGCGACAGCAGCAGCCCGGTGAGGTTCCGGGCTGCGCCGAAGTCCAGCCCGAAGACCAGCCCGCTCAGTGCGCCGGAGGCGACTTCCAGGCCGGTCGGCACGCTGTCGATCGGTGCGGCCTCCTGGTTGATCCACCAGATGCTGCCACTGCCGTTGAAATCGCTGCCTTCCCGCGGAACCTGGTTGTCCGTCAGCAGGCTGAGCGGGTTGAAGAATTCCGCGTCCTGCTGCCCGGAGGCATAGCCGGCGGGCGACAGCAGGGTCTGCGGCTGGTCGGTCGTGATCCGGATGTTGTCGATCGTGCGGTGATACTCGTTCGGACTCGTCTGCGTGCCGCCGGCGTCGAACATCTGGAAGCGGATCAGCGTGTCCGGCCCCAGTGTCAGGCCCTGGGCGGTGGCCAAGGCGACGAGGTCGATGACGGCATGGTTGCTGCCGCCTTCCCCATAGGCGGGCCCGAATTCATGGGCCAGCACCCAGGTTTCCCCGTCGACACTGAAGGCCACGCCGTCGAAGTCGGCGCTGCCGGTGAAGACGCTGGACGGGGCGTACTGATCCTGGGGGTCATAGCCGCCATGGTCGAGCTCCAGCACGGCGGACGTGAGGCCCGCCAGATTGACGCGCCAGGTTGCGGTGATCAGGGCCGGGTCATAGGTGTAGTAGTCCTGCAGGAAGGTGCCGCCCTCGCCGTTGCTGACTTCCTGCTGGGTGATCACCGGTGCGGTATCGCTGTGCAGCTCCAGGTAGGCGGCCGTGCCTTCGCCGGGCTCGACGCGATAGGCCGGTGCGTCCGGATTGCTGCTGGCGAGCTGCCAGATGCCATCGACCTGTGCGGCATTGAAGGCCAGGGCGTCCTGGAAGTCCTCCTCGGCGACGGTGCGCGTGCCCAGGGGCGCCGACAGGTTGCCGATCACCGCGGCACGGGTTGCCGGGCTGTCGAGCAGCGCGGAGAACACGCCGTCCAGGTCCTGGGCCGTGTCCGGCCCGGTGCTGTCGGCCTCCTCCAGCGCGGCGTTCAGGAACAGCTCGACGGTGTAGCTCCCGGCGCCTGCCAGACTGTCGACCTGGATGCTGTAGTTGCCGGTGCTTGCTGCTGCGCGCAGCTGCAGCAACAGCGTGTCGCCGGCATGGGCGGCCTCCACGGCACCCAGTGACAGGCCGTTGGGGTCGAAGGCCTCCATCCGGGCCTGCAGCCCGGTCGGGGGAGTCAGCCGCAGCGTGAAGGTCTGCTGGCCATCCAGCGTGAGTGACAGTGTGTCGCTGTCGGTCTCGAAGTCGAGCGTGCCCTGGACGGCACCGGCATGCACCAGGCCCCCGAACGGGGCGACCGGTGTCAGCGGGGAACTGAAGTTGTCCAGATCGAAGGAGCCGGCGAGGCTGCTGGAGAACAGGGCTGTGTCACCGACGGACACCGGCGCGGTCCAGCGGATCTCCGGTGCCATCGAGGCGGGCGTGGCCAGCTGTACATCCGGCGGCAGGTTGCCGCCTTGCGCCGGCTGCGTCACGCCCGGAAGCAGGTCGGCCGACATCAGCAGCCGGGGCTCCAGGCTCTCGAAGAGGATCCTGCGGCGCTGGGGAGGATGCAGCCGGGCTCCGCGGCGATGCAGGCTGCGTGCGGGTCGGCGGCTCAGCAGCTGATCCAGCAGATCGTGGTGGCGGGTGCGTTCCAGGGTGGAGGGAGGCATTGCGGACATGGTGAGGACCTCAGAGGCCGGTGCCGGAGCGGCACGCGAACAGCGAAACGGAAAAGGCGGAGTGGGGCGAACCGGGGAAGGCTGCAGGCGGGAACGACAAAACGCCGGGGAAGCATCCCGGCGGTGATGTGATCGTCGCGCTCCCTGTGGCCATAACGCCCGTCCCCGCTATGGCAACCCGGCTGTCTCCGCTTTCGGGTGGGAGACCCGTGGTTTTCCGGCCCCGCCTCGCGACGGGAGTGGCTTTATCGATTTATCGTTGAACCGCAGACATCGAAACCGCGTGAAACACGCACGCAGTCATCCGGCATTCACGCCGGCCGGCGTACCCGGCGCAGCGCCAGCAACCCCAGGCCGCCGAGCCACATCAGCCAGAACTCCGGCTCCGGAACCGCCGTGACAGTGACGGTCGCGGAGCTGTCGAAATAGCGCTCGCCGACCAGAGGCTCGCTGCCGACGGACCCGGCGATGGACACCAGCGTGCCGCCGAGTGGCGCGGTACCGCGCACCGTGAAGTTCGGGCGCAGCACCAGCGGCCCGGTGAAGGCTTCGGGCGCGAGCGTGAAGGACGAGAAGCTGATCGAGGTGACGTCGCCGACGGTGCTCGGACTGACCGCCAGGAAGAGTGGCAGGGCGGTCCAGGCCTGGGTGACGCCGTTGAGCGTCACGCTGGAGCTGCCGAGGTTGAACGTCAGCATCGGATCGGAGAACGTCAGGGTCAGGTCGAGGGACTCGAAGTCGAAACCGGCCACATCCAGGCTGAAGACCGGCTGCACGACGCTGCCAGGATTGCCGCTGGCGGGTGTCACAGCGACGGGGATGGGCGGTGGTGCGAGCGCAAACGCCGCGCTCGAGAACATGAGACCCAGCCCGACGGCGAGTGTCCACAATCTCCTGCAGATCTTCATCACTTCACTCCTTGTTGATGCCTGTCTCGGGGCCGGCAGGCCCCGCAGCGCGACAACTGCGGGGCAGGACCAACCTGCCTGGTTTGCAAGCATTTGTTCGGTTATAGGCGACCGGCCCGTCGCCGGCAATAGTCCGTTCTGACTATCTTTGCGGCCGGGGAGGGCCGGCTTTCCTGGATCTGGATCAAGGCTGCGGTGCGGCCGGGCCGCCAAGGCGGCGATGCAGCTGATCGGCCAGATGCATCAGTGCCTGCAGCTTCTGCCCGTCCAGCACCTGGCGGACGCGGTCCGCCTGCAGCGCGATGCTGCCCAGCACCAGCGTGTCGCCTTCGGCATCCAGGCTGGGCTCGGCGCCGGATCGCGCCAGCAGTTCCAGGGCCGGCTGGATCCATGTGCTGTGCGAGACGCCGGTGCCCAGGCGGACGACGAAATGGGCGTCGAGCGCCGGGTCGCCGCTGGCAATGCGGTGCATGCCGGGTACCTCCAGGTGGGTATCCAGCGCGCGGGCGAGCCGGCCCAGCAGGGCGGGGGCACGGGGGATGGCGCTGATCGCCAGCGGCGGCAGCGCCCGCCCCGGCGCCACCAGAATGACGATCAACCAGCTCGCGCCGCTGGTCCGTCCGCCGGCGCTGGCGAAGCGGTAGTCGCCGACATACAGTCGGTAGCCCCCGTCGCCGGCATCGCGGCGATACAGATGCAGCAGGCGCCGCCGCCCCTGGTGGCGGCGCTGCAGCATGCGCAGGCGGGGAGCCAGCGCGTCGTGGTCCGCCGGGTCGTCGCAGCGGGCGAACCCGACCGGCAGCAGCAGGTCGTCCAGCTTGCGGCGCCACTGCCCGCCACTGCGGACGGTCAGCCACAGCATGGCGGCCACCACGGCCGCGAAACCCGTCATGACCCACCCGGTGATGCCCATGGTCTGGATTGTGACCGGACACCGGCGCGATGAAAATGGCGGCATGACGACGCGAATCCGCCACTGGCTGCTGATCGCCGCTGCCGTGGCAGCCCTGGCGATCGGCGGAGTCTGGACCCTGCAGCGCTGGCTCGGCTCCGACGACTTCCGGCGGCGTGCGGAGGCACTGGCCGGCGACGCCGTCGGCGTGCCGGTCCACCTGGGTGCCATCCGCTTGGACCTGCTGCCGGTGCCTGGGCTGGCGCTGCAGGCGGTGCGCATCGAGACCCAGCCGGCGGCCACGATCGAGCGGCTGGAGCTGCGCGCGGCGCTGGGCGCACTGCTGGGGGGCCGGCTGGTGCTGTCCGCGCTGCAGGTGCAGCGGGCCGATCTGTCCCAGGCCGCGGTCGATGCCTGGATGGCGCAGCGCAGCAGGAAGCCGGCGGCCCCGCCTGCCGACGAGCCTGCCGGTGCGCCTTCACCCTGGCCCCGGCGCGTCCAGATCGAGGCGCTGACTTGGCGGCCGGCGACCGGTACGCCGCTGACCCTGGATGCCGATGCCCGGCTGGCCGACGACGGGCTGCCCGACAGCCTGGAGGTCCAACTGCGCAGCGGCCCCTGGCAAGGCGCCGAGCTGGCGTTGGCCCGCCGTCAGCTGGACTGGGAGGTCCGTGCGCGGCTGGCCGGCGGTACCGTTCGGGGCACGCTCACGCTGGATCGCCTGCCTGCCGCCACGGTGCCCGTGCGCCTGACCGGGCGCCTGGTCACCGAAGGCGTCGACGTGGCCCGACTGTCGCGGCAGCGCCTGTCCGGGCGGCTGGGCGCGACCACGACGCTGGATCTGCCCACCGGCACCTCCGGTTCGCTGCTCGACGCGCTGCAGACCCAGAGCCAGTTTGCGGTGCGGGATGCGGTCGTGCATGGCGTGGACCTGGCCCGGGCGGTCAAGACGGTCGGGCTGAACCGGGGTGGCGAGACGCGCCTGGACACGCTGGCCGGGCAGGTCGCCACGCGCGGGCGGGCGGTGCAGCTGAACAACCTGGTCGCCAGCTCCGGATTGCTGACCGCCAGCGGGCAGGTTGCGATTTCGCCCAGCCAGGCGCTACGCGGCCGGGTGCAGGTGCACCTGGGGCCTGCGGCGGTCGGTCAGGCCGTGGGCGTGCCGCTGGTGGTAGGCGGCACGACCGACAACCCGGAGCTCACACTGACCCGGGGCGCGCTGCTCGGCGCGGCGATCGGCACGATG
>JAEUOX010000427.1 GCA_016790475.1 Rhodoferax sp.
GAATTGCGCGCCCAGGCCTTGCAGCTGCGCCTCGGTCGCCGCTGTGGCGCGCTCCTGCAGCAGCCGG
The DNA here is from genome assembly GCA_016790475.1 of Rhodoferax sp. Taxonomy (GTDB): domain Bacteria; phylum Pseudomonadota; class Gammaproteobacteria; order Burkholderiales; family Burkholderiaceae_C; genus CAISIP01. Next base: position 68 of record JAEUOX010000427.1, read on the forward strand.
GACTCCTGCGCCACCTGCTGCATCGCCTGCGTCACGACCGGCGTCAGGCTCTCGCCGGCCGCACGGGCTCCCGCAACCAGACTGTCCTGCAGCGTGCCGGCCACCGACGCGGCCAGCGCGCCATAGGCCTGCTGCGCCTCGCGGTGGAACTCCGCCTGCTGCGCCTGCAGCTGCGTGCCAAGCTGGGCACTGCGCTGCTCCAGGCCGTCCATCAAGGCCTGCAGACGGTCCACGACGGCCGGCAGCACCTGCGCCTGGGCCTGGATCGCGGCAAAGGTCTGCTGCTGCTGGAAGCGGTGCGACAGCGGCCGCAACTCCGCGGCCAGGTGCCGTTCGAAAACGCGCACCACCTCGGCCCGCTCGCGCCGTGCCAGCGCCGACAGCAGCCCCAGCATCGCCGACGTGGCCACGCCGGCCACCGAGGTGCCGAAGGCCAGCCCCAGGCCCTTGATCGGCGCGGCCAGCGCCGTGCGGATCGCCTGCAGGTCGGTCGAGCCCTGCAGTGCGAACACCGCCCCCTGGAAGGTCAGCACCATGCCCAGGAAGGTGCCCAGCATGCCCAGCATCACCAGCAGGCCCACCAGATAGGGGGTCAGGGCCGGGCCGGGCAGCGCCGCCCGCTCGCCGTCGATGCGCTGGCGCACGGCAGAACGCAGGTCCGCCGGCACGGTCTCCAGCCAGGCGCCGATGCCGTCCAGCGGCTGCGGAATGCGGGCCAGTGCGGCCGCCAGGCCGGCGCTCGACGCCCGCAAGCGCCGGATTTCCAGCGCGCCGAACAGGTACACCAGGCCGATCACGGCTGTCATCAGCAGCGCCATCGGGCTGGAGGCGGCAAAGCCGGCGCCGACCAGCGCCACCGCCAGCAGGCCCAGGCCGAAGGCCCCGGCCATCACGAGATTCATCATCGAGTCACCTTCCCGGGGCCGGCGCTGCGCGCGGCCGCTTCGATCAATCCGGCCACCGGCTCGAGCCGGGTCTCCAGCTCGGCCAGCAGCAGCTCCTGCAGCGCGCGGGCGCCCTCCGCCGGTCCGTCCTGCCCCTGGGCACGCAGCTGCGCGCAGCGCCGCTCCCACAGCAGCGGCAGCGTCGCCAGGGCCTTCTGCAGACGCTCGGCGAGCATCTGCTCCATCGCGGCATCCAGCGCGGCCAGCTGCGCCAGCGCAGCCGAGCGGGCGGCCAGCTGGCGGCGCACATGGTGGCGCAGCGCGTCCACCCGCAGGCCCATCTGGCGCTGAAGGTCGGCGGCCTGGCGGCGCAGCGGCGCCAGCGGATCCTCCGGCTCGGTGGCCACCGGCCCGGATTGCGGCAGGGCGTGCCGCCCGCGGCGCGGCGGAGCCGGCCGTGGCGGCGGCGCCTGGATCGCCTGCACGAGCGTCTCGCGCACGCGCTGCAGCTCGCGCTCCAGCGCATCCGGTATCGGCCCGCGCACGTGTGGCGCGGCCCATTGCGCCGGCAGCGCCTGGATGGCCCGGTGTGCCGCGTCCAGCGATATCGCGTCGCGCACCGGCAGCCATTGGCTCAGCCGTTCGGCCAGATCCTGGCGCACCGGCTCGTCGGCCACGGCGTCCCAGCGGCCCAGCAGGCGGGCCAGGCGTGAACTGCTGATCGTGCTGCGCAAAACAATCCTCTGCCCGCCACGCGGGGCTGTCGATGGGGTATCCGTATTGCAGGGTGGGGGTGGGCCCGAGGGCCCTGCGCCGGCACCGGCCGGGCCAAGCCGAAGCCCG
>JAEUOX010000432.1 GCA_016790475.1 Rhodoferax sp.
CGCGGCATGCAGCACCAGACCACCCGCGCCAGCGGGTCGATCAGCGCGCTGACGGCGCAGTTGCCCACCAGCGCCAGGTCGAGCGATGCCAGCGGGCGAACCGACGAAATGTTACGAATTGCCTCCGACACCGTGGAAGTACGCTGATACATTTGTCGCAATATAGCGCCAAGTGCTCCGGCTTGCCAGCAGGCTGCCCCGGGCCCGAGCGTTGTGCCCCGCATGATGAAATTCCTCAGCCTGCAACTCCGCTTTCTCCTGCCCCTGCTGCTGACGCTGGTCGCGGCCGCCTACCTGGCGCTGCCGCTGATGGACGGCCTGACGCTGCGCTGGTTCGCACGCGATCTGAACATCCGGGGGCAGCTGGTCACCACTGCGCTGTCCGACTCCATCGTCGAGGCGCGCGGCGACGAGCGGCGCGCGCGGCTGCAGTTCCTGCTCGACCGGGCGGTGATGGATGAGCGGCTGGTCGCCATCGGCCTGTGCGACACCGACGACGTGCTGGTGCGCAACACTACCAACTACCCACGCAGCCTCGGCTGCGCCCAGGCGCGTGCCGCCGCCGGCCTGCCGGACCCGCGTGTCCAGGTGGCCGGTGGTGCGGCGCATGTCGGCTACCACCCGGTGCAGGGGGACGATGGCGTGGCTGGCCACCTGGTGGTGCTGCACGACCTGAGCTTCATCGACCGGCGCAGCCAGGACACGCGGCGCTACCTGATCATCTTCATCGCCGCGCTGGGCCTGACGATCGCGTTGACGACCATGGTGGTGGCACAGCTCAGCTGGCATGGCTGGGTGCGCGGCGTGCGCGGCCTGCTGCGCGGCGAGGGCCTGCTGCGCCCCTGGCTGGAGCGCCCGGAGATGGCGCCGTTCGCGGCCGACATCCGTGCGCGGCTGCGCGACATCGAGGATGCCTACCGGCGTTCGCTCGGGCCGCAGGCCGACTGGAACCCGCAGACCCTGCGTGCGCTGCTGCGCACCCAGCTCAGCGGCGACCAGGTCATCGTGGTGTCCAACCGCGAACCCTACATCCATGAACGCACGCCCGAAGGCATCCAGGTCCGCCGGCCAGCCAGCGGCCTGGTGACGGCCGTCGAACCGGTCATGCGGGCCTGCTCCGGCACCTGGATCGCGCACGGCGGCGGCAGCGCGGACCGCGAGGTCGTCGACCGCAAGGACCGGGTCGGCGTGCCACCCGGCCACAGCGAATACATGTTGCGGCGCATCTGGCTCACCGAGGCGCAGGAGCAGGGCTACTACTACGGGTTCGCGAACGAGGGCCTGTGGCCGCTGTGCCATGTGGCCCATGTGCGGCCGGTGTTCCGCGAATCCGACTGGGAGCACTACCGTGCCGTGAACCAGCTGTTCGCCGATGCGGT
>JAEUOX010000097.1 GCA_016790475.1 Rhodoferax sp.
GGAGAACTGGACGACATCTCCGGCTCCGGCCAGACCGAGGCGGTCCATGCGATCTGCAGCGGCGTGGACAAGCGGCTGCAGAAGCACTACGAGGTCAAGGGCGCGGGTCACTACGGCATCTTCTCCGGGCGCCGCTGGCGCGAGATGGTGTATCCCGAGGTGAAGTCCTTCATCCTGCAGCACCAGCCCGCCAAACCGGTCGAGGCGAAGGCTGCTGCGCCGCGGCGCGCCCCCCGTCCCAAGGCCGCGGCGGCACCGGCGGTTGCGGCACCGGCCCCTGCCCGCAAGTCCGCCGCCAGCGGACGCAAGACGCCAGCCCGCAAGGCCTAGCCACGGAGCTGCGGCGTGGCCATCGATGCGGCCGCCCTGCTGGCCGCCCTCCCCCAGACCCAGTGCACTCGGTGCGGCTACCCGGACTGTGCAGGCTATGCGCAGGCGCTGGCGGCCGGCGAGGCCGGGATCGACCAGTGCCCACCCGGCGGCGCGGAGGGGGTGGCCCGCCTGGCCCGGCTGACCGGCCGCCCGGTCATTCCGCTCAATCCCGCGTTTGGCACGGAAGGCCCGCGCCACGTGGCGGTCATCGACGAGGACTGGTGCATCGGTTGCACGCTTTGCATCGCGGCCTGCCCGACCGATGCGATCCTGGGCGCCAACAAGCGCATGCACACGGTCGTCGAGGACTGGTGCACCGGCTGCGACCTGTGCCTGCCGGTCTGTCCGGTGGACTGCATCGCGATGGTCAATGTGTCCGGCACCGCGACCGGCTGGGCCGCCTGGCCGCAAGCCCTGGCCGACCAGGCGCGCCAACGCCATGCCGACAGCCAGCAGCGGCGTGCCCGTGCTGCCGTGGCCCAGGAAGCCCGGCTGGAGGCCAAGGCCCAGGCCAAGCTGGAGGATCTGGCTGCCCATTCGCGGCATACCGATCCGCAGATACTGGCGCAAAAGCGCGCAGTGGTCGAGGCGGCGCTGGCCCGGGCCCGGGCCAAGCGCGCTGCCGCGACACCCCCCGGCGAGTCCTGATCTGGCCCGACCGCCCTGCCCGGCTCAGCCGAGCGCGTCGTTGACCTGCTCGTGGAACTCCGCCATCGAGACGGCCGTGCCGACCTCGCGCGGCAGGGCGTCCCGCACCGAGAAGACCCCGAGGATCTTGCCCGCCGGCGACACGACCGGCAGATGGCGGAAACCGCGCTCGATCATGATCAGCACCGCGTCCGCCACCCGCATGTCCGGCCCGACGCAGTGCGGATTGCGCGTCATGACATCGCCGACCAGCGTCGTCGCCGGGTTCTGCGCCTTGGCCAGCACGCGCGTCATCAGGTCGCGCTCGGTCACGATGCCCAGCATCTTGCCGCCGGTGTCGACGATCAGCACGCTCCCGCAATTGGCCTTGGTCATCACGCAGGCGGCCTCCCAGATCGTCGCCCCGGGCCCCAGGCTGATGACATGGCGGTGCGGCATCGACTGATATACGGTGCGTTCAGACATCGGGGCCCCTTCGGATTTCGTTGAACGGGTGATCGGCGCAGTTGTAACCGCAATCCGCCGCTACCGCAATGACGCGTTGAGCTTGGCCAGCGCAGCACTGCCCGGGCACAGCTGCGGCTTGTCCAGCGACGCCAGCGACTGATCGACGGTGTTCAGCGCGATATGCAAGTCCCGCGCCAGCGGGTCGACATACAGCAGTCCGGTCACCACCTCGCCGCGCTGCTGGTGCGACTGCATGTAGCTCATCGCGGCGTAGCGGTCGGTCGGGTCGTAGGCCGGGTCCAGCTTGCGCAGGCGCAGCATCGTGCCGTCGTGCTGCTGCACCTCCACCAGTTCGCCGGGTGCGTACCGGGTGGTGATCTCGTCGCGTGGCGTGATGAAGTCGATCCGGCTGACCGCCTCGTTGTGCTGGCGCACATAGTCGTAGCTCTTCGTGCTGCCGCCATGGTTGTTGAAGGTCACGCAGGGGCTGATGACGTCGATGAAGGCCGCCCCGCCGTGGGACATCGCGCCCTTGATCAGCGGCACCAGCTGCTCCTTGTCGCCGGAGAAGCTGCGGGCCACATAGGTGGCCCCCAGCTGCAGCGCCAGGCCGACCAGGTCCACCGGGCTGTCGTTGTTGATGACGCCCTTCTTGCTCTTGGATCCCCTGTCGGCCGTCGCCGAGAACTGGCCCTTCGTCAGGCCGTAGACGCCGTTGTTCTCGACGATGTAGGCCATGCGCACGCCACGCCGCATCGCGTTGGCGAACTGGCCCAGACCGATCGACGCGGAATCACCGTCGCCGGAGACGCCCAGATAGAGCAGATCCCGGTTCGCCAGGTTGGCGCCGGTCAGCACCGACGGCATGCGCCCATGCACCGTATTGAAGCCGTGCGAGGCGCCCAGGAAGTAGTCCGGCGTCTTGGAGCTGCAGCCGATGCCGGACAGCTTGGCCACCCGGTGCGGCTCGATGTCCAGCTCCCAGCAGGCCTGGATGATCGCGGCCGAGATCGAGTCATGCCCGCAGCCGGCACACAGCGTCGAGATGCGGCCTTCGTAGTCGCGCCGGGTGTAGCCGACCTTGTTCGGTGTCAGCGACGGGTGGTGCAGCCGGGGTTTCGTGATGTAGGTCATGCCAGCTCCTTCTGGGGGGCGGTGCCTGCGGCTGCGGCGGCCGGGCGCACCAGCTTGCGGATGGCGCCGGCGATGAACCGGGCCGTGATCGGGGTGCCGTCGTAGTGCAGCACGCGGGTCAGGTGGGCCGGGTCGACATCCAGCTCGTTGACCAGCAGCGAGTGCATCTGCGCGTCGCGGTTCTGCTCGACCACGAACACCTTGTCGTGGCTGGCGATGAACTCCGGCACCGCGTCCGGGAAGGGGAATGCGCACAGGCGCAGCGCGTCGATATGCAGGCCCTCCTCCTCCAGCACGTCCAGCGCCTCGTGCATCGCCGGGCTGGTCGAGCCGAAGTAGATCACGCCCAGGCGCGTAGGCTGCGGCGCCGGCCGCAGCACCGGCTGCGGCACCATGGTGGCGGCCGTACGGAACTTCTTCAGCAGCCGTTCCATGTTGTAGATGTAGTCCGGCCCACGCTCCGAGTAGCGGGCATAGGGGTCGCGCGTCGTGCCGCGCGTGAAGAAGGCGCCCTTGGTCGGGTGCGTCCCCGGCAGCGTGCGCCAGGGAATGCCGTCACCATCGACGTCCTTGTAGCGTCCGAAATCCTTGCCGGCCTCGAGCTCCTCGGCGGTCATGACCTTGCCGCGGTCGTAGGCACGGGCGTCGTCCCAGACGAAGGGCTTGGACAGGCGCTGGTTCATGCCGATGTCCAGGTCGGTCATCAGGAAGATCGGCGTCTGCAGCCGGTCGGCCAGGTCCAGCGCCCGGGCGGCATGCTCGAAGCACTCGTGCGGGTCCTCCGGGAACAGCAGCACATGCTTCGTGTCGCCGTGCGACGCGTAGGCACAGGCCAGGATGTCGGACTGCTGCGTGCGCGTTGGCATGCCGGTGGACGGCCCGCCGCGCTGCACGTTGATGATCGTGACCGGTATCTCGGCGAAATAGGCCAGACCGATGAACTCGGTCATCAGCGAGATGCCGGGGCCGGAGGTGGCGGTGAAGGCCCGCGCGCCATTCCAGCCTGCACCGACCACCATGCCGATCGAGGCCAGTTCGTCTTCCGCCTGCACGATCGCGTACTTGTGCTGGCCGGTCACCGGGTCGACGCGGAACTTGTCGCAGTACTTCTGGAACGCCTCCGGCACCGACGACGAGGGCGTGATCGGGTACCAGGCGGCCACCGTCGCGCCGCCATACACGCAGCCCAGCGCGGCGGCGCTGTTGCCGTCGGTGAAGATCTGGTCGCCGACGCGGTCCGAGCGGCGCACCCGGATGCCCAGCGGGCCGTCCAGGTGCTCCCGGGCAAAGTCCCGGCCGAGGTGCAGCGCCCGCACGTTCGAGTCCAGCAGCCGCTCCTTGCCCTTGTACTGCTCGGCGAACAGGCGTTCGAACACGTCGGCGTCCAGGTCCAGCAGCACCGACAGCGCGCCGACGTAGATGATGTTCTTGAACAACTGGCGCTGGCGCGGATCGCCGTAGGCCGCATTGCTGATCTCGGTCAACGGCATGCCGATGCGGTGCACATCCGGGCGGAACTTCGGCTCCGGGATCGGGCGCGTGCTGTCGTAGAACAGGTAGCCGCCCGGTTCGATCTCGGCCACATCCGCATCCCAGGTCTGCGGATTCATCGCGACCATCATGTCCACGCCGCCGCGCCGCCCGCTGTAGCCCTTTTCGCAGACACGCGCCTCATACCAGGTCGGCAGCCCCTGGATGTTGCTCGGGAAGATGTTGCGCGGGCTGACCGGCACGCCCATGCGCATCACCGCCTTCGCGAACAGCTCGTTGGCCGACGCCGAGCCCGAGCCGTTCACGTTGGCGAACTTGATCACGAAATCGTTGACAGCTTCGATGCGCTTCATGCGGCCTCCAGGACTTTGGACGGGTTGCGGCAGGCCGGGCCGGCCTTGGTGGTGGTCAGCAGGAACTTCTGCATGTCCCAGGCGCCGGTCGGGCAGCGCTCGGCGCACAAGCCGCAGTGCAGGCAGACATCCTCGTCCTTGACCAGCACCCGGCCGGTCTTGAGCTCGGCGGAGACATACAGGTCCTGGGCCAGGTTCAGCGCCGGCGCATTGAGCCGCTGGCGCAGGTCCGCCTCCTCGCCGTTCTCGGTGAAGGTGATGCAGTCCATCGGGCAGATGTCCACACAGGCATCGCACTCGATGCAGGCCTCCCGGGTGAACACCGTCTGCACGTCACAGTTCAGGCAACGACTGGCCTCCTTGAACGCGGTCGCGGCGTCGAAGCCGAGCTCCACCTCGACCCGGATGCTGGCCAGCGCCTGTTCGGCCTTGGCCCACGGCACCTTGAAGCGCGCATCCAGCGAGACGTCGTTGTCGAAGCTCCACTCATGGATGCCCATTTTCTGCGACAGCAGCTTCGTGGCCGGCGCGGGACGCTGCGCGACGTCCTCGCCATGCAGGAAGCGGTCGATCGACACCGCGGCCTCGTGGCCCTGGGCCACCGCGGTAATGATGTTCTTCGGGCCGAAGGCCGCGTCCCCGCCGAAGAACACATTCGGCAGCGTCGACTGCAGGCTTTCCTGGCCCAGCACCGGCAGGCCCCACTTGTCGAATGCGATGCCGCAGTCCGGCTCGATCCACGGGAAGGCGTTTTCCTGGCCGACGGCGATCAGCACCGCGTCGCATTCGACCAGCACATCCGGCTGGCCGGTGGGTACCAGGCTGCGGCGGCCCTTGTCGTCATAGACCGCCCGGACGACCTCGAAGGTCATGCCGGTCAGCCGGCCGTTGTCATGCTCGAAGGTCTTGGGCACATGGAAGTTGATAATCGGGATGCCTTCGTGCTGCGCATCCTCCTTCTCCCAGGGCGAGGCCTTCATCTCGTCGAAGCCGCTGCGCACGATCACCTTGACGTCCGTGCCGCCCAGCCGGCGCGAAGAACGGCAGCAGTCCATCGCGGTATTGCCGCCCCCCAGCACGATCACACGCTTGCCGATGCTGGTGATGTGGCCGAACGATACCGAGGCCAGCCAGTCGATACCGATATGGATGTTCTCCTTGATCTCTCGGCGGCCCGGGATGTCGAGGTCGCGCCCGCGCGGGGCGCCGCAGCCGACGAACACCGCGTCATAGCCCTGCGCCAGCAGGCCCTTCATCGAGTCGATGCGCTGCCCGCTGCGGAATTCGACGCCCAGGTCCAGGATGTAGCCGGTCTCCTCGTCGATGACGGACTCCGGCAGCCGGAAGCGCGGGATCTGGCTGCGGATGAAGCCGCCCGCCTTGGCCTCGCCGTCGAACACCGTGACCTCGTAGCCCAGCGGCGCCAGGTCGCGCGCGACCGTCAGCGAGGCCGGGCCAGCGCCCACGCAGGCGACCCGCTTGCCGTTGCGCGGTGCGATCGCCGGCATCCGGTGGCGGATGTCGTCCTTCATGTCGGCCGCGACCCGCTTCAGCCGGCAGATCGCCACCGGCTCCGGCTGGGAACCATTGCTCTGCTCCACCCGGCCCCGGCGGCAGGCCGGCTCGCAGGGCCGGTCGCAGGTGCGTCCGAGCACGCCGGGGAAGACGTTGGACACCCAGTTGACCATGTAGGCATCCGCGTAGCGCCCCTGCGCGATCAGCCGTATGTACTCGGGAACCGGGGTGTGCGCCGGGCAGGCCAGCTGGCAATCGACGACCTTGTGGAAATAGGCCGGATCAGCGGTGTTCGTAGGTTGCAAGTCGTGTCTCCTTGGTCAATCCCTTGTGCACCGCATCGCAGGCGGCGCCACCCGCGTACAGTCTAAGCCTGTTTCGGGGCCCTGCCCTGTCTCCGGGCTGTCATTGCAGTGCAGCGAAAGCCTGGATCACCGCGTCCGGGGCCTGCACGAGCTCGATCAGCACGCCCTCCCCGGCGATCGGAAAGGCCTCGTTGGCCTTCGGGTGCAGGAAGCAGATGTCGTAGCCCGCCGCCCCCTTGCGGATGCCGCCGGGCGCCATGCGCACCCCCTCGGCCTCCAGCCAGCGGACGGCAGCCGGCAGGTCGTCGATCCACAGGCCGACATGGTTCAGCGGCGTGGCGTGGACCGCCGGCTTGGCGGCCGGGTCCAGCGGCTGCATCAGGTCAACTTCGACCTTGAACGGGCCGCGGCCCATCGCGCAGATGTCCTCGTCGACGTTCTCGCGTTCGCTGACGAAGGTGCCGGTCTGCTCCAGGCCGAGCTTGTCGACCCACAGCTGGCGCAGCCGGCCCTTGTCCAGGCCGCCGATGGCCACCTGCTGGATGCCCAATACCTTGAAGGGTCGTGTCATGGCATGCCCCTCCGGTCAGACGAATTCGACGATCGGCTGGTCCACCGCCAGGGACTCGCCCCGGGCCGCCAGCACCTTGCCCACGACGCCATCGGCCGAGGCGAACAGCACGTTCTCCATCTTCATCGCCTCGATGACGGCCACGCGTTCGCCGGCCTGCACCTTCTGGCCGGGCTGCACCGCGATGTCGACCAGCAGGCCGGGCATCGGCGACAGCACGAAGCGGCTCATGTCCGGCGGCGCCTTGTAGGGCATCATCCGGTACAGCTCGGCCATCCGGGGCGATCCGACCAGCAGGTCCATCCGGCAGCCGTTGTGCTGCACGCTGTAGGCCAGCGGGTTGCGCGGCGTGCCGCGCTCGACCTGCGCGGTGAAGGCCGCGCCGTTGACGGTGCCCTCGATGCGGATGTCGTTCAGCCGTGAATGGCTGCTGATCGCGAAGCTGCGCTCGCCGATGCGGATCGTCGCGCTGCCGGTCAGGCCCTCGAACTCGTCCACATGGACCGGCGTGTAGGTGTTGTGGCCGCCCTGCCCCAGCGTGATGACGACCAGGTCCTTCCCGGCCTGCAGCTGGTAGCCGTGGCGCTGGCCGCTCAGCGCGGTCGCACGCTCGCGCGACTTGCGCCGCACGAAGGCCGCCAGTGCGATCAGGAAATCCGGATCCGCGTGCGGCACGTCCTCGGCCCGGAAGCCGGCGCTGTAGTGCTGCGCGATGAAGCCGGTGTTGAACGCGCCGGCGACGAAGCTCGGGTGCGCCAGCAGCGCCGACTGGAACGGGATGTTGCTGGACACGCCGCGGATCACGAAGCCGTTGAGCGCCTCGCGCATCTTCGCGATCGCCTCGGCGCGGTCGCGGCCGTGCACGATCAGCTTGGCGATCATCGAGTCGTAGAACATCGGGATCTCGCCGCCGTCCTGCACGCCGGTGTCCACCCGCACGCCGTTCCAGCGGGTCGTGTCGGACGCGAACATGCTCTCCGCCGGCGGCGCGAAGCGCACCAGCCGCCCGGTGCTGGGCAGGAAGTTGCGGAACGGGTCTTCCGCATTGATGCGGCATTCGATGGCCCAGCCGTCGCGCCGGACGTCCGCCTGGGTCAGCGGCAGCGGTTCGCCGGCGGCGACCCGGATCATCAGCTCCACCAGGTCCAGGCCGGTGATGCACTCGGTGACCGGGTGCTCCACCTGCAGCCGGGTGTTCATCTCCAGGAAATAGAAGCTCTGGTCCCGGCCGACGACGAACTCGACGGTGCCGGCGCTCTGGTACTTCACGGCCTTGGCCAGCGCGACGGCCTGCTCGCCCATCGCCTTGCGTGTCGCATCGCTGATGAAGGGGCTGGGCGCCTCCTCGATCACCTTCTGGTGCCGGCGCTGGATCGAGCACTCCCGCTCGTTCAGGTACAGCGTGTTCCCCTGGCTGTCGGCGATCAGCTGGATCTCGATATGGCGCGGCTCCTCGACGAACTTCTCGATGAAGACCCGGTCGTCGCCAAAGCTGTTGCGGGCCTCGTTGCGGCAGCTGGTGAAGCCTTCCAGCGCCTCCTTGTCGTCGTGCGCGACGCGCAGCCCCTTGCCGCCGCCACCGGCGCTGGCCTTGATCATCACCGGGTAACCGATGGACCGGGCGATCTCGACCGCCTGCTCCGGTGAGGCGATCGGCTCGTTGACGCCGGGAATGCAGTTCACGCCGGCGGCGCCCGCCAGGCGCTTGGACTCGATTTTGTCGCCCATCGCGGCGATCGAATAATGCTTCGGGCCGATGAAGACGATGCCCTCCTCCTCGACACGCTTGGCGAACTCCGCGTTCTCGCTGAGGAAGCCGTAGCCCGGGTGCACCGCCTGCGCGCCGGTCTGCTTGCAGGCGGCGATGATGCGCTCGGCCACCAGGTAGCTTTCGCGGCTGGGCGCGGCACCGATGTGCACCGCCTCGTCGGCCAGCGCCACATGCCGCGCGTCGCGGTCGGCGTCGGAATAGACCGCGACCGTGCGGATGCCCATCTTGCGGGCGGTCTTGATGACGCGGCAGGCGATCTCGCCGCGGTTGGCAATCAGAATCTTGCTGAACATGGTCGTGTTCCGTTCCTACAGGGGGATGTTGCCGTGCTTGCGCCACGGGTTCTCGATCTTCTTGTCGCGCAGCATCATCAGGCTGCGGCAGATGCGTTTGCGCGTCTCGTGCGGCAGGATCACGTCGTCGATGAAGCCGCGGGCGCCGGCCACGAAGGGGTTCGCGAAGCGCGCCTTGTATTCCGCCTCCCGGGCCGCCAGCTTGGCCGGGTCGCCCTTGTCCTCGCGGAAGATGATCTCCACGGCGCCCTTGGCGCCCATCACCGCGATCTCGGCATTCGGCCAGGCCAGGTTCACGTCGCCGCGCAGGTGCTTGGAGCTCATCACGTCGTAGGCGCCGCCGTAGGCCTTGCGGGTGATCACCGTGATCTTCGGCACGGTGCACTCGGCATAGGCATACAGCAGCTTGGCGCCGTGCTTGATGATGCCGCCGTACTCCTGGCTGGTGCCCGGCATGAAGCCCGGCACGTCGACGAAGGTCACCACCGGGATGTTGAAGGCATCGCAGAAGCGCACGAAGCGCGCCGCCTTGATCGAGGACTTGATGTCCAGGCAGCCGGCCAGCACCAGCGGCTGGTTGGCCACGATGCCGACGGTCTGGCCGTCCATGCGCGCGAAGCCGGTAATGATGTTCTTGGCGTAGTCCGGCTGCAGCTCGAAGAAGTCCCCGTCGTCGACCGACTTGTGGATCAGCTCCTTCATGTCGTAGGGCTTGTTCGGGTTGTCGGGCACCAGCGTGTCCAGGCTCATCTCCATCCGGTCGGCCGGGTCGCCGCTCGGGCGCACCGGTGCCTTCTCGCGGTTGTTCAACGGCAGGTAGCTGTAGAGCCGGCGCAGCATCAGCAGCGCCTCGACATCGTTCTCGAAAGCCATGTCGGCCACGCCGCTGCGGGTGGTGTGCGTCAGCGCGCCGCCGAGTTCCTCGGCCGTGACCTCCTCGTGCGTGACGGTCTTGACGACCTCCGGGCCGGTCACGAACATGTAGGAGCTGTCCTTGACCATGAAGATGAAGTCCGTCATGGCCGGCGAATACACCGCACCGCCCGCGCAAGGCCCCATCACCATGCTGATCTGCGGGATCACGCCGCTGGCCATCACGTTGCGCTGGAACACGTCGGCATAACCGCCCAGCGAGGCCACGCCCTCCTGGATCCGGGCACCGCCGGAGTCGTTGATGCCGATCACCGGCGCGCCGACCTTCATGGCCTGGTCCATGACCTTGCAGATCTTCTCGGCATGGGCCTCCGACAGCGCGCCGCCGAAGACCGTGAAGTCCTGGCTGAACACGAACACCAGCCGGCCGTTGATCATGCCGTAGCCGGTCACCACGCCGTCGCCCGGGATCTTCTGGTCCTGCATGCCGAAGTCGACGCAGCGGTGCTCGACGAACATGTCCCATTCCTCGAAGCTGCCCTCGTCCAGCAGCAGCTCCAGCCGCTCGCGGGCCGTCAGCTTGTGCTTGCGGTGCTGCGCCTCGATGCGTTTCTGGCCGCCGCCCAGCCGCGCCTGCTCGCGCTTGGCCTCGAGTTGTTCAATGATTTCCTGCATCAAGAGTCTCCGGTGATGGCGCGGGGCGCCAGGGGGTGGTAGTGGCGGTGCAGTGCGGCCCCGACCGCCTGCAGACTGACGAAATCCTTGCCCCAGACCTTGCGGTTGGTCGGCAGCCAGCGCAGCCAGCCGAGCCGGCGCGCCGCATGGCGCAGCACTGCACGGACCGGCTCGGACTCGCGGTCCAGCACGGCGTGCAGCGCCGCGTCGAGCTGCTGCGGGTCCGGCCCCAGGTTGTAGAGCGTGGACTGCAGGTAGATGAGCCAGTCGCGCGCCTGCGCCTCGACCAGACTCATGACCTCCAGCGGGTCGTCCTCGAAGTCGATCAGCCCGTGGAAGCGGTCCGACACGATGATGTTGCGCGCGAAACACTGGCTCAGGTACTGGCCCCGGGCGTGCACCTGCAGCAGCTGCTCCATCGCCGCCATCCACAGGTTCCAGGCCTGCAGGCCCTGCTCGCGCAGCGTCAGCGCCATGTCGCGCTCGCCGAGGTAGCTCATCACGAAGTAGTCGGGCGCCACATGCAGCACCTCCGGGACAGGCAGCCCGGCGCCGTGCAGCGCGCGCAGCCGCGTCACCTCGATCGCCTGCGACTCGGCCTCGCCATGCACCGGCACCGCCTTCAGGTAGGACACGCCGGCCAGCCAGGCCAGCGAGTTCAGCAGCCGGTGCGGCCAGGGGCTGCGGGTCGCGCGCTGGCCCTTGACCAGCACCCGGCCCTCCGGCAGGTCGAAGATCTCGACCCGCTTCGCGCGCCAGACTGGCGAGGCCTCGATCCGGGCGATGGACTGCGGCGACATCATCGCGTGGCTCCGCGGTCCAGGAAGCGCTGCAGCAGTGTGCGCGCGGCCACCGAAGCAACCAACTCGCCCTGCGCGACCTGGGCTGTCAGCACCGGCAGCGCGGCCTGCACCGCTGCGTCCGCGCGGAAGGCATCCCGCAGCCCGCCGTCGATGCGCTCCCACAGCCAGGCCAGGCTCTGGCTGCGCCGGCGCTGCGCCAGCGCGCCGGAAGTCTCGCGCAGCCTGCGGAAGTCCTGGACGGCGTCCCAGAAGGCCTCCAGGCCCTGGCCCTGCAGCGCACTGAGCGCCAGTGCCCGCGGATGCCAGGCCGCGGTGTCGTGCAGTGCGTGCGCCGGGTGGCCGTGCTGGCCCACCAGCCGCAGCGAGGACGTGATCTGCGCCAGCGCCCGCGTCGTCGCGGCCGCATCGATGTCGGCCTTGTTGATGACGACCAGGTCGGCCAGCTCCATGACCCCCTTCTTGATCGCCTGCAGCTCGTCGCCGGCATGCGGCAGCTGCATCAGCACGAACATGTCGGTCATGCCGGCGACGGCCACCTCGCTCTGCCCGACACCGACCGTCTCGACGATCACGATGTCATGGCCGGCCGCCTCGCACAGCAGCATCGTCTCGCGGGTCCGGTCGGCCACGCCGCCCAGCGTGCCGCCCGACGGGCTGGGCCGGATGAAAGCCTCGGTCTGCACCGACAGCCGCTCCATCCGGGTCTTGTCGCCCAGGATCGAGCCACCCGACACGCTGGAGGACGGGTCGATCGTCAGCACCGCCACCCGGTGGCCGCGCGCGATCAGGAACATGCCCAGCGATTCGATGAAGGTCGACTTGCCCACGCCCGGCACGCCGCTCAGGCCCAGCCGCAGCGCGCCGCCGGTGCGCGGCATCAGCGCCTGCAGCAGCGTGTCGGCCGCCTGCCGATGGTCCGCCCGGGTCGACTCCAGCAGCGTGATGGCCTTGGCCAGCGCGCGCCGCTGCGCGGGCCCGGGCGCACCCGTGAGGGTGCGCTCCAGGTCGGCCGTGGAGGCTGCTGGCTGCATCGGCAATCCGGTGTCCGGCCGGCTCAACCCGCGGTGGCCGCCTGGATCTGGCGCAGCACGTCGCGCGCCGACACCGGGATCGGTGTGCCGGGGCCGTAGATGCCCTTGACGCCGGCGGCATACAGCATGTCATAGTCCTGCCGCGGCACCACGCCGCCGACGAACACGATGATGTCATCCGCCCCCTGGCGCCGCAGCTCGGCGATGATGGCCGGCACCAGCGTCTTGTGGCCGGCGGCCAGCGTCGACACACCGACCGCGTGCACATCGTTCTCGATCGCCTGGCGGGCGCATTCCTCCGGCGTCTGAAACAGCGGGCCGATGTCCACGTCAAAGCCCAGGTCGGCGAACGCGGTAGCCACCACCTTGGCGCCGCGGTCATGGCCGTCCTGCCCCAGCTTGGCGATCATCACGCGCGGCCGGCGGCCCTGCTGCTCGGCAAAGTGCGCAATGTCCGCCTTCAGGCTGTCCCAGTACTGCATGGTGTCGCCCTCGCTGGCGTCGCTGTCGTAGGCGGCGGCGTAGACGCCGGTCACCTTGTGGGTGTCGGCGCGGTGGCGGCCGAAGGCCTGCTCCAGCGCGTCGCTGACCTCGCCGACCGTGGCCCGCAGGCGCATCGCGCGGATGCTCAGGTCCAGCAGGTTGCCGCTGCCGCGACGTGCGGCCTCCGTCAGCGCGTCCAGCGCGGCACGCACGGCCGATGCGTCCCGCGCGGCGCGGATCGCCTCCAGCCGGCGGATCTGGCCCTCACGCACCGCGATGTTGTCGATGTCGCGGGCCTCGATGGCGTCCTCGTTCTTCAGCTTGTACTTGTTGACACCGACGATCACGTCCTGGCCGGAGTCGATGCGGGCCTGCTTTTCGGCGGCGGCCGCCTCGATCTTGAGCTTGGCCCAGCCGCTGTCGACGGCCTTGACCATGCCGCCCATGGCCTCGACCTCCTCGATGATCTTCCAGGCGGCGTCCGCCATGTCCTGTGTCAGCTTCTCCATCATGAAGCTGCCGGCCCAGGGGTCGATCACGTTCGTGATGTGGGTCTCCTCCTGGATGATCAGCTGGGTATTGCGCGCGATGCGGGCCGAGAACTCGGTCGGCAGCGCGATCGCCTCGTCGAAGCTGTTGGTGTGCAGGCTCTGCGTGCCGCCGAACACCGCGGCCATCGCCTCGATCGTCGTGCGCACGATGTTGTTGTACGGGTCCTGCTCGGTCAGCGACCAGCCGGAGGTCTGGCAGTGGGTGCGCAGCATCAGGCTCTTCGGGTTCCTGGCCTGGAAGCCCTGCATGATGCGGCACCACAGGAGCCGCGCCGCGCGCATCTTGGCCACCTCCAGGTAGAAGTTCATGCCGATGGCCCAGAAGAAGCTCAGCCGGGGCGCGAAATCGTCCACGTCCATGCCCTTGGCGATCGCGGTGCGCACATATTCCTGCCCGTCGGCCAACGTGAAGGCCAGCTCCAGCGCCTGGTTCGCGCCGGCTTCCTGCATGTGGTAGCCGGAGATGCTGATCGAGTTGAACTTCGGCATCTGGCGCGCCGTGTACTCGATGATGTCGCCGATGATGCGCATCGACGGAGCTGGCGGGTAGATGTAGGTGTTGCGAACCATGAACTCCTTCAGGATGTCGTTCTGGATCGTTCCACTGAGCTGCGCCTGCGCCACGCCCTGCTCCTCGGCCGCAACCACGTAGCCCGCCAGCACCGGCAGCACCGCGCCGTTCATCGTCATCGACACGCTGACCTTGTCCAGCGGGATCTGGTCGAACAGGATCTTCATGTCCTCGACGCTGTCGATCGCCACGCCGGCCTTGCCGACGTCGCCGGTCACCCGCGGGTGGTCGGAGTCGTAACCGCGGTGCGTGGCCAGGTCGAAGGCGACGGACACGCCCTGCGCACCGGCGGCCAGGGCCTTGCGGTAGAAGGCGTTCGACTCCTCCGCGGTCGAGAAGCCGGCGTATTGCCGGATCGTCCAGGGCCGCACGGCATACATCGTCGCCTGAGGTCCACGCAGGTAGGGGGCGAAGCCGGGCAGCGTGTGCAGGTGGGGCAGGCCCTGGGTGTCGAGCGCGGTGTAGAGCGGCTTCACCGGGATGCCGTCCGGCGTGTGCCAGGTCAGCGCGTCCAGGTTGCCGCCGGGTGCGGACTTGGCTGCCATCTTTTCCCAGGCAGGCAGGTCGCCCTGGGTGAATCGAACTTCCGGGGCGGGGGGCGTGGGGGTATCAGCGGGCATGTCTCGGTTCCGTCAGGGGCTGTCAGTCTACGTGGTGGGAGACAGCGAGTTTAAGTCATTCATAATTATTGATTAAATATCTTGAGTGCAACTTACAATCCGGCCCGTCAACGCCCCACCTGCCCATGCCCGCCCAACCCCTCGCCCCCCGCGCGCTGTATGAAGATGTGGCCGAGTCGCTGCGCCAGCGCATCTTCAGCCGGGAGCTGGCACCGGGCAGCTGGATCGATGAACTGAAGATCGCGCAGGCCTACGGCATCAGCCGCACCCCGCTGCGCGAGGCGCTGAAGGTGCTGGCTACCGAAGGCCTGGTCACGATGAAGGTGCGCCGCGGCGCCTATGTGACCGAGGTGTCCGACCAGGATCTGGCCGAGGTCTACCATCTGCTGAGCCTGCTGGAATCGGATGCAGCCAGTGTCGTCGCGGCCCGGGCCAGCGACGCGCAGCTGGCGGAGTTGCAGGCGCTGCACCAGGAGCTGGAGGCCGCCGCGCTGCCCGGCCAGCAGGACCGGGAGCAGTTCTTCCGGATCAACGAGCGCTTTCACATGCGGGTGCTGGAGATGGCCGACAACCGGTGGTCCCGGCAGATGGTGGCCGACCTGCGCAAGGTCATGAAGCTGAACCGGCACAACTCGCTGCTGAAGGCCGGCCGGATCGACGAATCACTGGCTGAACACCGCCAGGTGATGGCGGCCCTGGCCCGGCGCGACGCGGCGGCCGCGATGGCCAGCATGCAGGCCCAC
Organism: Rhodoferax sp.; assembly: GCA_016790475.1. Classification (GTDB taxonomy): domain Bacteria; phylum Pseudomonadota; class Gammaproteobacteria; order Burkholderiales; family Burkholderiaceae_C; genus CAISIP01. The sequence goes on from JAEUOX010000097.1 coordinate 15,251, forward strand.
TTCAGGAACGGTCTGGAGGCGGCGGCTTGATGGCTGGTGCGGTGCGGCCGGCCGACGTGACCAGGTAGACGCCCGGCAGGATCAGCGCCGCACCCCCCAGGTGGTGCCAGCCCGGCGCCTCGCCCAGCACGACCCAGGCCGCCAGACCGCCGTACAGCGGCCCCAGGTACAACGCCATCGCGACGCGGCTGGCGCCCAGCACCTTCTGTGACCAGCCGTAGATCCAGTAGGCGCCCAGGCCAGGCACGATCGCGGTGACCACCACCATCGCCAGCGCCGGCAGCCCCCATTGCGTCAGGCCGGGCTGCGTCAGCTCCCAGGCCGCGAATGGGAGCAGCGTCACGACGCCGCCCACGCAAATCGCGGCCAGCCGGGCGGTCGACCCGAGTGTCGTCGGCCAGATCTTCTGCAGCAGCGCATAGGCCGCCCAGCTGGCGGTGGCCGCAACGATCCACAGATCCCCCGGCACGAACTGCAGCTCCGCCAGACGGGTCCACTGCCCCTTTACCACCACATGCACCACGCCGGCCATGGCCAGCACGACGCCGATGCGCTGCCGTATGCCCAGACGCTCGTGCAGCCAGAGGGCCGAACCCAGCACGATCAGCACCGGCGCCGCGGAATAGATCAGCGCCACATTCGTGGCAGTGGTCGTGCGCGCCCCCACATAGACCCAGGCGCCGCAGATCAGCATGCCCAGCCCGCCCAGGATCAGGTACTGCCACCAGTCCCGCGCGATCTGCGCGCGCTGCTGCCACAGCTCGGCGCGGGCCAGCGTGACCAGCACCGCCCCCGCAATCATCCAGCGCCCGCAGGCCAGCAGGTGCGGGCCGATCACGCCGGGGGCCAGGCGGGCGAGGATGTAGTTGACGCTCCACAGGGCCGGCACCAGCCAGACCAGCAGGCGTGCAGTCTGCTGCTGGGTCCGCAGCGTATCGTCAGTCATGGGTCAGCGCGGCCGTGGGTTCGGCAGCGTCGGGTGCGGCCCGGCCACGGCGCGCGTGGGCGCGCGCCATGACCTCATGCGGTCGGTGGTCGCGCAGCCGGTGGTCGCTCCAGACCTGGCGCCAGGCGCGGGAACCCGCCTGGCCGTGGCGCAGGCCCAGTATGTGCCGCGCCACGCTGTGCCAGGGCGTACCGTACAGCTGCCGTTCGCGCTCCATGTAGTCGCACATCTGCAGCTCGACCGCATCGCGGTCCGGTGTGGTGGGCGCAGCGCCCCAGAAATCGGCGTCCCAGCTGGAAAGCCACCAGGGCTGGTGGTAGGCCTCGCGCCCGAGCATCACGCCGTCGACCTGCTGCAGTTGCTCCCGCACCTGCGC
>JAEUOX010000481.1 GCA_016790475.1 Rhodoferax sp.
GGCGAGGTCATCGTCTGCGACAGCGACGCCGAGATGCTGGCCAAGGCCGACGAGATCGCGTCCGAGCATGTGCAGGTGATGACGCGCGACCCGGACTGGTTCCTGCGCAACATGACCAACTACGGCGCGCTGTTCCTGGGGCCGCGCACGAACGTGAGCTTCGGCGACAAGGTGATCGGTACCAACCACACGCTGCCCACGAACAAGAACGCGCGCTATACCGGTGGGCTGTGGGTCGGCAAGTTCCTGAAGACCTGCACCTACCAGAAGGTGCTGACCGACGCCGCCAGTGCCCAGGTCGGCGAAATCTGCTCGCGGCTGTGCCACATGGAGAACTTCGCCGGCCATGGCGAACAGGCCAACCTGCGGGTACGCCGCTATGGCACGCGGGCCGAGGTGCCCTGGTACCAGCCGGTCCCGGCCCAGCCGGCCTGAAGCGCCACCAGCCCCCGCACCATGGGCTTGCCCCGCACCCCCAGTTTCCGGCTCGACGGCCGCTGCGCACTCGTCACCGGCGGCAGCAAGGGGATCGGTCTGGCCGCTGCGGCGGCCCTGGTGGAGGCCGGCGCCCACGTGACGGTCGTTGCGCGCGGTGCGGCAGAACTGGAGGCGGCCCGCACAGAACTGCAGGCCGCTTGCACCGTGCCCGGCCAGCAGGTGGTCGCGGCGCCCCTGGACGTGACCGACGCCGCCGCGGTGGATGCCCTGGTGCAGCGCCAGGCGCAGCAGCAGCCCTTCGACATCCTGGTCAACAACGCCGGCATGAACCGGCCCCATCCGCTGACCCGCCTGCCGGATGCCGACATCGACGCGGTGCTGGCCCTCAACGTCAAGGCCGCGCTGTTCGTGGCGCGCGCGGTGGTCCGCAGCCTGCTGGCCGCTGCTCGGCCCGGTGCGGTGATCAACATCTCGTCCCAGATGGGCCATGTCGGCGGGCCGCAGCGCACGCTGTATTGCGCCACCAAGCATGCGGTCGAGGGCATGACCAAGGCGCTGGCCTGGGAGGTCGGCGCACAGGGCATCCGCGTCAACTCGCTGTGCCCGACCTTCATCGAGACGGAATTCACCGCGCCGATGTTCCGGGACCCGGCCTTCCGCGCCTTCGCCGAATCCGGCACCGCGCTGGGCCGCATCGGCCGCATCGAGGAAGTCATGGGCGGCGTGGTGTTCCTGGCCAGCGACGCGGCCAGTCTGGTTACCGGCAGCGCGCTGATGGTCGATGGTGGCTGGACCGCCCGCTAGGAGACAAACACGATGGCTACCGTCACCTCGCTCGATGTCGCCCGCTTGGCCCAGGTCTCGCAGTCGGCCGTGAGCCGCACCTTCACACCGGGCGCCAGCGTGTCCGAGGCCACCCGGGCCAAGGTGGAGGAGGCCGCACGCAAGCTGGGCTACCGGCCCAACGCGATCGCGCGCAGCCTGATCACCCGGCGCAGCCGAATGATCGCGGTGGTGATGTCCTACCTGGACAACCAGTTCTACCCGGTGGTGCTGGAGAAGATCTCGCAACGCATGCAGCGCGACGGCTACCACGTGCTGCTGTTCATCGCCGACACCCGCGAGGTCGACTCGGTGCTCGCGGAGATCATGCAGTACCAGGTGGACGGCGTCGTGCTCGCGTCCACCTCGGTATCCAGCGCGCTGGCCCTGCGCTGCTCGGACGCCGGGGTGCCGGTGGTGCTGTTCAACCGCACCGTGCGCGACGGGCAGGTCACCAGTTCGGTGACCAGCGACAACTACGAGGGCGGCCGACTGGTGGCCCGCCACCTGATCGATACCGGCCATGAGCGCATCGCCTATATCGCCGGCATGGAGGACAGTTCCACCAACCTCGACCGCGAACGCGGCTTCCGCGACGCGCTGATCGAGCACGGGCGGCGCTGCTTCGCGCGCGCCGTGGGCAACTACGACTTCGAGGAAGCCAAGCTGGCGGCCCGGCAGCTGTTCTCCGGCCCGGCGCACCAGCGTCCGGACGCGGTCTTCGTGGCCAACGACCACATGGCGATCGCCGTGATGGACACCCTGCGCATGGAACTCGGCCTGCGCATTCCGCTGGACGTCAGCGTGGTGGGCTTCGACAACGTCCGGCAGGCGGCCTGGGGCTCGTACCAGCTGACCTCGGTCGACCAGGACGCCGACGCGATGATCGAGGCCACCGCCACGCTGCTGCTCGAACAGATCGACGGC
>JAEUOX010000507.1 GCA_016790475.1 Rhodoferax sp.
GCGCAAGGCCAGCGAAGCCGAGATCGACCAGTACCGGCGCAACCTGGAGTTCCTGGTGGCGCAGCGCACCAGCGAGCTGGCCACGCTGAACCGTTCGCTGGTGCAGGCCCGCGATGCGGCGGAGGGTGCGAACCGCGCGAAGAGCGCCTTCCTGGCCAACATGAGCCACGAGATCCGCACGCCGATGAACGCGATCATCGGCTTCACGCACCTGCTGCGCAAGCAGGCCAGCGACCCCAAATCGCTGGACCAGCTCGACAAGATCGCCGCGGCCGGACACCACCTGCTGGCGATCGTCAACGACATCCTGGACCTCTCCAAGATCGAGGCCGGCGGCCTGATGCTGGAGCAGCGGGAGTTCAGCCTGGCGCGGGTGGTCGACCATGCGCTGAGCATCCTCGGGGAACGCGCGGACGCCAAGGGCCTGGACCTGGCGCAGCAGATCGACCCGGCGGTGCCCGGTGTGCTGGTCGGCGACCAGCTGCGGGTCGGCCAGATCCTGCTGAACATGCTGGGCAACGCGATCAAGTTCTCGCAGCAGGGGCGGATCACGGTACGCGCCCGGGTGACCGAGAGCACCGCCACCACCGTGTGCGTCCGTCTGGAGGTGGAGGACCACGGCATCGGCATCACGCCGCAGCAGCAGGCGCGCCTGTTCGACCCGTTCTCGCAGGCCGACGACTCGACGTCGCGCCGCTATGGCGGCACCGGACTGGGCCTGAGCATCATCCGCCGGCTGGCCGAGCTGATGGGCGGTGAAGCCGGCGTGCAGAGCACGCCCGGCGAAGGCAGCACCTTCTGGATCACGGCCTGGCTCGGCAAGGGGTCCCCGAGCGACACCGACGCGGCGGACCCGGCGCAGGATGCCCGCCTTGAGGCCCCGGAACGGCAGCTGGCCACGCGCTACCGCGGGACCCGGCTGCTGCTGGCCGAGGACGACCGGGTCAACCAGGAGGTGGCCCGCGCCCTGCTGGACCACGCGGGGCTGCAGCCGGATGTGGCCGCGAACGGTCGCGAGGCGGTCGACCTGGTCCGGCGCAACGACTACGCGCTGGTGCTGATGGACATGCAGATGCCGGAGCTGGACGGCCTGGAGGCGACCCGCGCGATCCGGGCCCTGCCCGACCGCCAGGGCCTGCCGATCCTGGCGATGACGGCCAATGCCTTCCTGGAGGACCGCGAGCGCTGCATCGCGGCCGGCATGAACGACCATATCGCCAAGCCGATCGATCCGCAGGCGCTGTACGCGACGCTGCTGCGCTGGCTGCCGGTACCCACGGCGGCAGCCCTGCCACCCCCGGGCTCTGCCGCCGCACCGGCGCCGAGCGAGGAGGAGCGCCTGCGTGCCGCGCTGGCGGGCATCCCGAACCTCAACCTGGATGCCGGACTGAAATCCATGCGCGGGCGCATCAGCGCCTATGTCCGCATGCTCGGCCTGTTTGCCTCCAGCCATGGCGAGGACATTGCCACCATCCGCACGCATCTGGCCCAGGGCGACCGCAGCGTGGCGCAGCGCGTTGCACACACGCTCAAGGGCCTGGCGGCAACCCTCGGCGCCGAGCCGCTGCATCGCGAGGCGCTGGCGCTGGAGACAGCGGTGCACCAGCATGCCGACGATGCCACGCTCGGCGCCCGCGTGGACGCACTGGCGCATGTGCTGGAGCCGCTGCTGGCGGCGATCACGCAGGCGGTGCGCGACCCGGCGGAGCTGCAGGCAGGACCCGCCTCCGTCATGGGCGACGCCGAACGGGAGCGGCTGCGCGACATCGGCGACCGCATGCGGCAGATGCTGGCGGTGGACGACGCGCGCGCGGCCAGCCTGTGGACCGAATCGGCGGACCTGTTCCTGGCCGCCTACGGACAGCAGGCCGCTACACTGGGCCACCAGATCCGGCGCTTCGAATTCGACAAGGCCCTGGCCACCCTGGAGACACTCGTGCAC
>JAEUOX010000499.1 GCA_016790475.1 Rhodoferax sp.
GCGCCGCAGGCGATCACCAGGGTGCTGGCTGCGCGCTCGCCCATGGCCGTGCTGCCCTGGTGGGGGTGCGGCTAGCGGGCGGCGCGGCGTGCGGCGATCAGCGTCTTGGCTGTCTCGACCGCGATGCCGGCGTCACGGCAATAGGCGTCGGCGCCGACGGCCTTGCCGAACTCCTCGTTCAGCGGGGCGCCACCGACCAGCACGATGTAGTCGTCGCGCAGGCCCTTTTCCTTCAGCGTGTCGATGACGACCTTCATGTAGGGCATCGTCGTCGTCAGCAGCGCGGACAGGCCCAGGATGTCGGGCTTGTGCTCTTCCAGCGCGGCGATGTACTTCTCGACGGGATTGTTGATGCCCAGGTCGATCACCTCGAAGCCGGCGCCTTCCATCATCATGCCGACCAGGTTCTTGCCGATGTCGTGGATGTCGCCCTTGACGGTGCCGATCACCATCTTGCCGATCGGCTCGACGCCGGTCTCGGCCAGCAGCGGGCGCAGGATCTCCATGCCGCCCTTCATCGCGTTGGCCGCCAGCAGCACCTCCGGCACGAACAGGATGCCGTCGCGGAAGTCCACGCCGACGATGCGCATGCCCTCGACCAGCGCGTCGTCCAGCACGCGGGCGGCGGACCAGCCGCGGCTCAGCAGGATGTTCGTCGCCTCCATGACCTCGTCGCGCAGGCCGTTGTAGAGGTCGTCGTGGACCTGCTCGGTGAGCTCCTCGTCGTTGAGGGAGTTCAGGTCCAGATCGTCATCGAATTCTTCAGCCATGGTGCAGGTCCTTGGGTTCGCGGTGTCGGGCAGACAGGGGGCCGTGCAACAGCCCCGGGGTGGCGGAAATGGTACGGGGCGCCTATGTCCGCCTCTGACAGATTCGCGACGCAGGGTTGTCGCATGGCGACATGCGTCCGGCACACGCTGGCCATGAGTCAGACGCATGGCGAGTCGTCGAAACAAAACTGGCTGTCGCATGCAGACAAGGCGGGCCATCGGCTGTGCCTACACTGCCCCCCACGGCGCGCCCGCGCCCCCTCGACCGACTTTTTGCAGGAAACCCGCACCATGTCCGTACATCTGGAAGGCAAGCCCCACTACATCCTCAACGCGACCTGCGACAGCCGCCTCGGCACGGTCGCGGCGGTGTCCGGCTTCCTGGCGTCCCGCCAGTGCTACATCACCGAGATGCAGCAGTTCGACGACATCCTGAGCGGGCGCTTCTTCGTGCGCGTGAACTTCTTCGGCGAGCCGGGCCAGACGCCCTCGATCGACGGCCTGCGCGAGCAGTTCCAGGACGTGGCCCGCCGCGAGCAGATGGAATGGGCCATCTACGACGGCGAGAAGCGCCCGCGCGTGCTGATCATGGTCAGCAAGTTCGACCACTGCCTGCACGACCTGCTGTACCGCCATCGCACCGGCGAACTCAAGATGGACATCCCCGCCGTGGTGTCCAACCACCCCGACCTGCGCGCCATGGTCGAGGCCCAGGGCATCGAGTACATCCACCTGCCGGTGACCGCCGCGACCAAGCCGGAGCAGGAAGCCAAGCTGATGGAGATCGTCGCCAAGACCAACAGCGAC
>JAEUOX010000014.1 GCA_016790475.1 Rhodoferax sp.
TGCACGATGGTCTCCACCGCCGGGCACTTCTTCTTCAGCACCACCTGCTGGTGCCGGGCCGACAGGTCGGACTCCCCACCCGGCGGGAAGGCCTGCCAGTACTGGACGTTCTTGTCCGGGCAGGGCTGGGCCAGCACGGCCGGCGCCAGCAGCGCCAGGCAGGCGATGGACAGGATGCGCTTGATCATGGGGTGTCTCCTCCAGGGTGGTTATCGTGGAACGGGAAAGCGGTCAGGCCGGCTGCGGCACCGGCTGCGGCGCGGCCACGCGCGCACAGACGGCCCGCGTGACATCGGCCGTGCGGGCCTGCCCGCCCAGGTCCCGTGTGTGCAGCGCCGGGTCGGCCGTGACGGACTCGATGGCGGCCATCAGCCGGGCGGCAGCCGCAGCTTCGCCGAGATGCTCCAGCAGCATCACGCAGGACCAGAAGGTGCCCACCGGGTTGGCCAGGCCCTGGCCCATGATGTCGAAGGCCGAGCCGTGAATCGGCTCGAACATCGACGGGTAGCGCCGCTCCGGGTCGATGTTGCCGGTGGGCGCGATGCCCAGGCTGCCGGCCAGCGCGGCGGCCAGATCGCTCAGGATGTCGGCATGCAGGTTCGTGGCCACCAGCGTGTCCAGCGAGGCCGGCCGGTTGACCATGCGCGCGGTGCAAGCGTCCACCAGCTCCTTGTCCCAGCGCACGTCCGGGAACTCGCGCGACACCTCCTGCGCGATCTCGTCCCACATCACCATCGCGTGGCGCTGCGCGTTCGATTTGGTCACCACCGTCAGGAGCTTGCGCGGGCGCGACTGTGCCAGCCGGAACGCGAAGCGCATGATGCGCAGCACGCCGGCCCGGGTCATCACGCTGACGTCGGTGGCGGCCTCGATCGGCTGCCCCTGGTGCACGCGCCCGCCGACACCGGCGTACTCGCCCTCGGAGTTCTCGCGCACGATGACCCAGTCCAGCGCGCCTGGGGGGCAGCGCTTCAGCGGGCCGTCGATGCCGGGCAGGATGCGGGTCGGGCGCACGTTGGCGTACTGGTCGAAGCCCTGGCAGATCTTCAGGCGCAGGCCCCACAGCGTGATGTGGTCGGCGATGTCCGGGTCGCCGGCCGAGCCGAACAGGATTGCGTCCTGCCCGCGCAGTTGCTCCAGCCCGTCGACCGGCATCATGCGGCCATGGCGGCGGTAGTAGTCGCCGCCCCAGTCGAAGGGCGTGAACACGAAACGGAAGGCGCTCTGCGAGGCAGCCAGCGCCTCCAGCACGGCCTGGCCGGCCGGCACCACCTCCTGGCCGATGCCGTCGCCCGGGATGCAGGCGATGCGGTAGGTCTTCATGGGAATCCTTTGTGCGGGTCATCGATGCCACGGCGGCATCCGGGCCCACTGTAGGCGAAGCCGGCTTCAACAATCGGCGCTAAAGTCACACCACTGTTTCCTGGGATTCAACAATGACCGCGCCTGCCACCGCCCAGTCCGAGATGGCCTTCTTCAGCCTGCTGGTGCGCGCCGGCAGCCTGTCCGCGGCGGCGCGGGAGCTCGGCATCAGCACGCCGGCCGTCAGCAAGCGGCTGGCGCAGATGGAGGCCCGCCTCGGCGTGCCGCTGATGCACCGCACGACGCGGCGCATCGGGCTGACGCAGGAGGGTGAGATCTACCTGGAGCAGGCCCGGCGCATCCTGACCGACATCGACGGCATGGAGCGCCTGGTGCGCGGCGCGCTGGACGCGCCGCAAGGCCTGCTGCGGGTCAACGCAACGCTGGGCTTCGGGCGCAGCCACATCGCTCCACTGATCAGCAGCTTCGTCAAGCAGCATCCGGCGGTGCAGGTGCAGCTGCAGCTGACGGTGCACCCTCCGCCGCTCACCGAAGACAGCTTTGATGTCTGCGTGCGCTTCGGCGAGCCGCCGGACGCGCGGGTGATCGCCCGCCATCTGGCGCCGAACCGCCGACTGCTGTGCGCCGCACCGGCCTACCTGGCGCGCCACGGCACGCCGCAATCCCCGCAGGACCTGGCCCGCCACCAGTGCATCAGCATCCTGCAGGGTGACGAGGCCTACGGCCTGTGGCGCCTGCGCGACCACCGCCGCACGACGCTGTTCAAGGTGCGCGGCCCGCTGAGCACGAACGACGGCGAGATCGCGGTCGGCTGGGCGCTGGCCGGCCACGGCATCGTGCTGCGCGCCGAGTGGGACATCGCCCGCTACCTGCGCAGCGGCCGGCTGGTGCAGGTGCTGCCCCACTGCAGCACGCCGCCGGCCGACGTGTACGCGGTCTATGCGCCGCGCCACCAGGTGTCGGCCCGCGTGCGGGCCTTTGTCGAACACCTGGCGGCCCACTTCGGCAAGTCCGCCACGCGGGCGGCGGGCCTGGTGGAGGGCTGGTAGGCCGCCGCCGTCAGTCGTCGCCGGCGGCCGGAGGGCGCGCGGCCGTGGCCGCCATGCGCAGCACCAGCTCCGCCTTGTTGTTCACCGACAGCTTGCGGTAGCAGGCCGCCAGATGGTTGCGCACGGTGGCCGGCGACAGGCCCAGCGACGCGGCGATCGCGGAGTGGGTTTCACCGGCGGCAAAGCGCCGTGCGATGCTGTGCTGGCGCGCGCTGAGCAGGTCGGTGCGCTGCACCGGCTGCACATGCAGGTAGCGGAAGGCCCCCTTGGGCAGCACATGGCACAGCGCATCGCCGACGCGCGGTGTGCCGGGCTGCGCCAGCGCCTCGCGCAGCGAGGCCGGCAGCAGGCTGCCCTGCCACTGCGGCCAGCCGGCACGCACCCAGTGCACGAAACCGGGGCTGGCCTCGCGCAGGTAGCCGCGTTCGTCCAGCACGGCCCAGCGGCTGTGGGGCGGACGGGTACCGTCAAGCATCTCGCGCCGGCGCGCCGCCCGGTGGGCGTCGGCCAGGTGCGGCATCAGCAATTCCTTGCACTGCCGCTCCACCTCGTTGAACGGGCGCTGCGGGTCGTGCCGCCACACGGTCAGGAACTCCTGCAGCGAGGACACCGGCTCGACCAGCAGCGTGCCGAGCGACCACTCGATGTGGTAAGGCCGGCCGACCCCCTGGTACATCGGCGTGCGGACGAAATCCGCGCGGCTGATCAGGTCCGCCATGTTCACCGTCGTGCCCGGGTGCGCCATCAGCTGGGCACGGAAGAAGTCCTCGCCGATGAACGGGGCGTAGTCCTGCAGGATCGTGTCGGCGCAGTTGTACAGGTGCAGCCGGTGGATCTCCATCGGCTCGGCGGCCGCGTTGCCCCACCAGGCGGAATCGAACGGAATCAGCCGCTGCACCAGGGCCAGGGCTTCGTCCTGGAAGCGCGCCAGCGGCAGCTCCTGACCGGCCCGGTGCACCTCCAGCAACACGGCACTGATGGCCCGCGGATCGGAGGCCGGCGTCGCCAGTGCGGGGGCGGTCGTCATGGGCCACAGCATACCGTGCCCGGCCGTGGCGGTGGCATGGTGCATCTGTACCATGCCGCGCGATGACAGCGGCTGCGGCCCTCCGCGCCGTGCGACCGCGCAGTCCGTTGATCCACAAGGCTTCCATGCGACTGGCCTGAAAGCTGCTATGCGGCGGCGTCACACATCGCGGTCCTGCAAGGAGCATTCATGGCATCTGCTGTCACCGGCTTTCGCGCCACCCCCTCCCCCTGGTCCCTGCTGGCGGCACCGGCCCTGGTGCTGGCCTTGGCCCTGCCGCGGCCGGCCCAGGCGCTGGACGTCGACCTGGGCCAGAACGTGGATTTCTCCACCTGGACGCTGCTCGGCGCCGCCCGCACTTACACGACGCCGGCGCTGGCCTACCCCGGCGGGCCGGTGGTCGGCATCGCGCATGAACTGGTGCTGACGGATGCCGTCAGCGACAGCGTCGGGGCCGGCTTTGCACCGGACACGCTGCGGATCAACTTCAACCAGGATTTCAGCTTTCGCTTCCAGGCCTTCCTGTACGGCAGCGACATCCGGGGCGATGGCATGAGCTTCGTGCTGACCACGCAGACCACGCCGGCACTGGGCGGCGGTGGCTCCGATCTGGGCTATGGCGGAAGCGGCATGCCCGGCTACGCGTTTGCGATCGACACCTTCAACTTTCCAGGGCAGCCGGAGTCGCCCAGCCTGCAGATCCTGCGCGACGGCAGCGCGACGCCGGTGGCCTACACCGAGACTGGTCTGGGCGACGACATCCGCAACCTGCAGAGCTGGAGCGTCGAGGTGCGCTACACCGCCTCCGGCAACAACGACGAGACCGGCCTGCTGGAGGCCAGCATCTTCCGGCCCGATCTGGGCAGCTTCAGCGTCCGCAGCGCTGCTGACTGGAGCGGCGTCGGCAGCGCCGAAACCGATCCGGACACCGGCGACTACCTGGGCCGGCGCGTCCTCTACGGCTTCACCGCATCCAACGGCCTGGCCTCCGACGGGCATCTGGTCACATCGCTGGCGCCGGTACCGGAGCCCTCCACCTATGCGATGTTGCTGGCCGGGCTGGCGCTGATGGTGTCGCTGGTGGGCCGCCGCTCCGTTTCGCGCCGCGCCATGTAGGTGTCGAAGTCCCCGGCCGCCATCGGCCGGGCGAAGTGGTAGCCCTGCCCGTAGTCGCAGCCGGCGGCGGCCAGCAGGTCGCACTGGGCCTGCGTCTCCACGCCCTCGGCGACCACCTTCAGGCCGAGCTCGTGCGCCATCACGATGATGGCCTTGCACAGCGCCAGTTCGGTGCCGCCGGGCACCAGGTCGCGCACGAAGGACTGGTCGATCTTGATGTAGTCGATGTCCATGCGCTGCAGGTAGGTCAGCGACGAATAGCCGGTGCCGAAATCGTCCAGCGAGACCTGCACGCCGGCATCGCGCAGCTGCAGCAGCTGTTCGG
>JAEUOX010000040.1 GCA_016790475.1 Rhodoferax sp.
CGGCGACGCGCTGCTGGTGCAGGAGGCGGATCTGGCCCTGCCCAGCGCCACCTGGATCGGCCGCACCGCGGCACCCTACCTGCCGGTCGGCCTGCTGGACGGCGACTACTACCAGTGCAGCTGGGTCGATGCCGACTACCAGGCCCCACCGGGCATGGAGTTCCGCAAGCTGCGTTCACTGTTCGGCAAGGTGGACGACACGCTGGTCGCGATCGCCGGGCGCGGCTACCAGATCGCCGAGTGGGCGCGTACGCACCGCTTCTGCGGCGCCTGCGGCGGTCCGACGCAGCATGTGGCCGGCGAGCGCTGCGCCCGCTGCCCGGCCTGTGGCCACAGCGCCTACCCGCGCATCTCGCCGGCGATGATGGTGCTGATCCGCAAGGGTGACGCGATCCTGCTCGCGCGCCATGCGCAATCGGCGACGAACTTCTTCACCGCGCTGGCCGGCTTCCTGGAGGCCGGCGAGTCGATCGAGGACGCGGTGCACCGCGAGGTCTACGAGGAAGTCGGCCTGCGGGTGCGCAATGTGCAGTACTTCGGCAGCCAGCCCTGGCCGTTCCCGCACTCGCTGATGATCGCGTTCACGGCCGACTACGTCAGCGGCGACATCCGGGTGGACACCTCCGAGATCGCCGAGGCGGCCTGGTTCGGCCCGGAGGATCCGTTCCCGAAGGTGCCGCCGCTCGGGCTGTCGATCGCCGGCCACCTGATCCAGGCGCACCGGCCCGGCCGCTGACGCGGCCCGGGGCCCGTCACTCGCCCAGGTAGGCGGCGCGGACCTTCGGGTCCTTCAGCATCTCGCGGGCGTCTCCACCCATCGTGATCAGGCCGGAGTCCATCACGTAGGCGCGGTTCGCCACCGCCAGCGCACGGCTGGCGTTCTGCTCGACCAGCAGGATCGTGACGCCCTGGGCATACACGTCGCGCACGACCTCGAAGATCTTGTCGACCATGATCGGCGACAGGCCCATCGAGGGTTCGTCCAGCAGCAGCACCTTGGGGCGGCTCATCAGCGCGCGGCCCATCGCCAGCATCTGCTGCTCGCCGCCGGACATCGTGCCGGCCAGCTGGTCCTTGCGCTCCTTGAGCCGCGGAAAGATCGTGAACACCTTGTCCGCATCGGCCGCGATGGCGGCCGTGTCGCTGCGGACATAGGCGCCCATCTGGAGGTTCTCCATGATGGTCATCCGGGCGAACACGCCGCGGCCTTCCGGCACCATCGCCAGGCCCTGGCGGACCAGGTCCCAGGGGCCCTGGCCCCGGATGCTCTTGCCGAGGTACTGGATGTCGCCGGCGTTGAGGCCCAGCGTGCCGGTGATGGCCTTCATCGTGGTGGTCTTGCCGGCGCCGTTGGAGCCGATCAGCGTGACCAGCTCGCCCTCGCGGACCTCCAGATCCACGCCCTTGACGGCCTGGATGCCGCCGTAGGCGACCTTCAGGCCGCTGACCTTGAGCAGAGTTGCAGCCATGTCAATGTCCTCCGGTGCCCAGATAGGCCTCGATCACTTTTTCATTCTTCTGCACGTCGGCCGGCAGGCCTTCGGCGATCTGCTTGCCGTAATCCAGCACGGTGACGCGGTCGCACAGACCCATCACCAGCTTGACGTCGTGCTCGATCAGCAGGATGGTGCGCTGGTCCTTGCGGATCTGGTCGATCAGCGCGCGCAGCTGCACCTTCTCGGTGGCGTTCATGCCGGCGGCCGGCTCGTCGAGCGCGATCAGCTGCGGGTCGGTGGCCAGCGCGCGGGCGATCTCCAGCCGGCGCTGGTCGCCGTAGCTCAGCGTGCGGGCCTTGTAGTCGGCGAACTTGCCGATGCCGACATAGTCGAGCAGCTCCTGCGCCCGCTTCGCGATCGCGGCCTCCTCGCTGCGGAACGAGGCGGTGCGGAACATCGCGCCCAGCAGCCCGGAGCCGGTGCGGATGTGCCGCCCGACCATGACGTTCTCGAGCGCCGTCATCTCGGCGAACAGCCGGATGTTCTGGAAGGTGCGCGCGATGCCGGCCTTGGCCACTTCGTGCACGGCGGTCGGCTTGTAGGGCTTGCCAGCCAGCTCGAAGCTGCCGCTGTCGGGCGTGTAGAGCCCGGTGATCACGTTGAAGAAGGTGGTCTTGCCGGCGCCGTTCGGCCCGATCAGGCCGTAGACCTGGCCGCGCTCGATCGTGATGCCGACATCGCTGAGGGCCTGCAGCCCGCCGAAGCGCTTGGAGATACCCGCGACGCGGAGGATGGTTTCTGACATGGTCCGCCTCCGTTCAGGTGTTGGTCTGCAGCGACTTGCCGTGGTCCGGCGTCGGCCACAGGCCGCGCGGCCGCAGCAGCATCACGATGATCATCGCCAGCGCGATCAGCAGCTGGCGGAGGATCGACGCATCGAGCCGGCCACCGGTCAGGTGCTGCAGCGGGCTGGCCACATAACGCAGCACTTCCGGCAGCGCCGCCAGCAGCACGGCGCCCAGCACGACGCCCGGCAGGTGGCCCAGGCCGCCCAGCACGACCATCGCGACGATCATCACCGACTCCATCAGCGTGAAGGACTCCGGCGACACGAAGCCCTGGAAGGACGCGAACAGCGCACCGCTGACGCCGCCGAAGGACGCCCCCATGCCGAAGGCCAGCAGCTTCATGTTGCGGGTGTTGATGCCCATGGCCTTGGCGGCGATCTCGTCCTCGCGGATCGCCATCCAGGCACGGCCGATGCGCGAGACCTCGATCCGGTGGCTCAGCACGATGCTGATCAGCACCAGCACCATGAACAGGTAGTAGTACATCATCACCGAGGACATCTGGAAGCCGCCGATCGACATCGGCTTGCCCAGCGTGACACCGAAGATCGTGAACGGGTCGATGCCGCTCAGGCCCTTGGGGCCGTTGGTGATGTTGATCGGGTGGTCCAGGTTGTTCATGAACACCCGGATGATCTCGCCGAATCCCAGCGTGACGATCGCCAGGTAGTCCCCGCGCAGCTTCAGAGTCGGCGCCCCCAGCAGTATGCCGAACAGGCCCGCCAATGCCGCCGCGAAGGGAATCACCAGCCAGATCGGCGTGTGGATCCCGTTCGGGAACATGGCGGCAAAGGCTGGAAAGGTCTGCGACAGGTGCGGAGACGCCAGCAGCGCATACAGGTAGGCACCCACCGCAAAGAAGGCCACGTAGCCCAGATCGAGCAGGCCGGCATAACCCACGACGATGTTCAGGCCGATGGCCAGCAGCACATAGAGCAGCGCGGTGTCAGCGATGCGCACCCAGGCGTTACCGAAGACCTGCAGACCCATCGGCAGCAGGATCAGCGCCGCCGCGATGGCGACATAGAGAAGGATCTTGCCCGTCTTGTTCATGGCTGGGTCCTCCTCAGGCGCGATCGGCCACCCGCTCACCAAGCAGGCCGGACGGCCGCAGCGTGAGGATGACGATCAGCACGATGAACGCAAAGATTTCCGAATAGTGGCTGCCCAGCACGCCACCGGTCAGCACGCCGATGTAACCGGAGCCCAGCGCCTCGATCAGACCGAGTAGCACCCCGCCCACCACCGCGCCGGCCAGGTTGCCGATGCCGCCGAACACCGCCGCGGTGAAGGCCTTGAGACCCGGCAGAAAGCCCATCGCATGCTGCACCGTGCCGTATTTCAACGCCAGCATGATGCCGGCGATCGCGGCCAGCACTGCACCGATCACGAAGGTGGCCGAGATGACGACGTCGGGCTTCACGCCCATCAGCCCGGCGACGCGCGGGTTCTCGGCGGTGGCGCGCATCGCACGGCCGAGCGAGGTGTAGTTGACCAGCCAGACGAGTGCCACGAGCAGGATGGCCGTCAGCGAGAGGATCAGCAGGTCGGTCGGGGAGATCACGGCGCCGGCGATCTCGTAGGGTTCGGTCGGCATCAGGTTGGGGAAGGCCTTGGGGTTGGGCTTCCAGAGGATCATGGCCAGCGTCTGCAGCAGCAGCGAC
>JAEUOX010000100.1 GCA_016790475.1 Rhodoferax sp.
GCTCGACAACCCGTTCGTGCTGCTGTACGACAAGAAGATCAGCAACATCCGTGACCTGCTGCCCACGCTGGAGCAAGTCGCCAAGAGCGGCCGTCCGCTGCTGATCATTGCCGAAGACATCGAAGGCGAAGCGCTGGCGACCCTGGTGGTCAACACCATCCGCGGCATCCTGAAGGTCGTTGGCGTCAAGGCTCCGGGCTTCGGCGACCGCCGCAAGGCCATGCTGGAAGACATCGCCATCCTGACCGGCGGCAAGGTCATCGCCGAAGAAGTTGGCCTGACGCTGGAGAAGGTCACGCTGGCCGACCTCGGCTCCGCCAAGCGCGTCGAGGTGGGCAAGGAAAACACCATCATCATCGACGGCGCCGGTGCGGCGGCCGACATCGAGGCCCGCGTCAAGCAAGTGCGCGTGCAGATCGAGGAAGCCACCAGCGACTACGACCGTGAGAAGCTGCAGGAGCGCGTGGCCAAGCTGGCCGGCGGCGTGGCCGTGATCAAGGTCGGCGCTGCGACCGAAGTCGAGATGAAGGAAAAGAAGGCCCGCGTCGAAGACGCCCTGCACGCGACCCGTGCTGCCGTGGAAGAAGGCATCGTGGCGGGTGGCGGCGTCGCGCTGCTGCGCGCCAAGCAGGCCGCCGGTGCGATCAAGGGTGACAACGCCGACCAGGACGCCGGCATCAAGCTGGTCCTGCGTGCGATCGAGTCCCCGCTGCGCGAGATCGTCTACAACGCCGGTGGCGAAGCCTCTGTCGTCGTCAACGCGGTCCTGAACGGCAAGGGCAACTACGGCTTCAACGCCGCCAACGACACCTATGGCGACATGATCGAGATGGGTATCCTGGACCCGACCAAGGTGACCCGCACCGCGCTGCAGAACGCAGCCTCCGTCGCATCCCTGATGCTGACGACCGAAGCCATGATCGCCGAAGCGCCGAAGGAAGAAGCGGCTGGCGGCGGCATGCCGGGCGGCATGGGCGGCGGCATGGGTGGCATGGGCGGCATGGGCGACATGGGCATGTAATCCAGGCGTCCGGCCTGACTGCCGCGTCCTGACGCGGCAGCCGACCCCAGAACCCCGCACGGCGCAAGCCCTGCGGGGTTTTTCATGGACGCGCGGGCGACAGGGCCAGCCCCCGCCCGCCACCTATCATGGCGCGCCCGGACACCGGGTTGTCCCGAGGAGCGCCGATGCCCCACCCTCCCCCGCTCGACCCTGCGCTGCAGCAGCTGCTGGACCGCCAGGCCATCCAGGACGTGCTGGTCCGCTACTGCCGGGCCGTGGACCGCGCCGACGTTGCGCTGCTGCGCGACTGCTACCACCCGGACGCCACCGAGGACCACGGCGGCACCTTCGCCGGCAGCGCACAGGCCTACATCAACATGCTGGCCCCGGTGCTGCCGCGCGCCGGCACGCTGAGCCACACCACCACGAACATCCTGATCGAGTTCGACAACCCGCAGGCTGCGCGGGTCGAATCGCACATCCTCGCGTTCGCCCGGCTCAAGAAGGCCGGCGAGAAGTTCGACTCCCTGTGCCTGGCGCGTGCGGTCGACCGCTTCACGCAGCGCGATGGCGCCTGGCGCATCGCCGCGCGTCAGCTGGTCTGGGAGTGGAACCACGACATGCCGATGGCCGAGGGCTGGGGCCGCGGCATCATTGCGCCCGATGCCAGCGTGCTGCTGCGCGGCCGCAAGAAGCCCGAAGACCCGATCTACCAGCGCTGAGCACCATGGACATCCAGCATTGCACCGCCCTGGTCACCGGTGGCAACCGTGGCATCGGCGAAGCCTTCGTCCGGGCGCTGCTTGCCGCCGGCGCCCGCAAGGTCTACGTCGGCACCCGGCATCTGCCGGACGCCGAGCACCTGCTGCGCGCACATCCTGATCAGATCGTCCCGGTCGCGCTCGACGTGACCGATCCTGCGCAGATCGCTGCTGCCGCAAGCACCTGCACCGATATCGCGCTGCTGGTCAACAATGCAGGCGCCTTTCTGAACCAGACGCTGATGGGCGCCCCGGACCTGACCGCGGCGCGCCTGGAAATGGAAGTCAACTACTTCGGCCCGCTGCAGCTGTGCCGTGCGCTGGCCCCCGCCTTGCGTGCCCAGGGCGGCGGGGCCATCCTGAACGTGCTGTCGGCCGGCGCGCTGGTCGCCGTGCCGGGCATGGGCGGCTACTCGCCGTCCAAGTTCGCGGCCCGCGCCGCCACCAACTGCATCCGCGCCGAGCTGGCGGCCCAGGGTACGCAGGTGACGGCGCTGATCGTCGGCTCGGTCGACACCCGCATGGCGGCCCATGTCGAGGGCCGCAAGGAGCACCCGGACACGATCGCCCAAGCCGGGCTCGCCGCGCTGCGCAAGCGGCAGGACGAAGTCGATACCGACATCATGGCGGTCGAGATGCGGGCCGCGCTGGCCCGCGACCCGAAGGCGCTGGAGCGCAGCCTGGCGCGCCAGCTCGGCGCGACCCGGCTGCACACCGGGCGCTGAGCCTGCAGCGGCGCTCCGTCAGGCCGCCAGGCGCAGCGGCGCCATCGCGCTGTCGTTCATCGCAGGTTGATCGGCCACCGGCTGCGGCCCCAGCACCTGCAGGTCGGCCGGGTGGGCCTCCGTCATGAAGCCGTACAGGCGGTTGCGCGTGGCCTGCCAGGCCGCCCTGGCACCGACAACGTCGAAGGCCAGGATCTGGTGCGGCAGGCCGCCGCCGCTGGCCAGCGGCACCCAGGCCCCGGCCTCGAACACATCCTTGAAGCCCAGGCTGCGGTAGTTGCGGATCAGCGCCGCATTGCGCGCACCGATCACCATCCAGCGCACCTGTGTGGCCAGGCAATACTGGTAGCTGGCCTTCATCAGGCTGAGCTTCACGACCGATGGCGCTCCGGCAAGCACCGCCAGGCGCGAGATCTGGGCGCGCGGTTTGTGGGCCAGCCAGTCGGGCAAGTCGAGGCTGTTCTCCAAGAGCAGCGGCCCGAAGGCACTGCCCTGGATGCGTGCGGTGCCGAGGCCCTCGCCGGTCTGCGTGTCGCGGCACAACAGCACCACCGTGCCTTCGCTGCGGTCCATCGGATCCTCGGCGCCAAAGCGCGCGCCGATCTGTGGATCGTGGTGGCCGTAGGCCGCCGCACGCACGCGGCGCGCCTCGCGGAAGTCGTCGTCACCGAGCGCGATGCGCACCGAATAACCCAAGATCCCGGAATTCATGGCATGCCCTTTCCATCATCACTGTCCAGCCGGCCCGCATGCACAACGCGCAGCAAGGGTCCGCCGGTTGACAGATCGACAGTAGCACCGAATCCGGTGCGTCAGGCAGCGAAAAGCGACGCTTCCCCGTGCCACATGGGGATTCGCGCCGGATTCGCCGGCTCAGTCGATATGGGCTGCCAGCTGGGGCGCGAGTTGCGATGCAGATTCGAAATGGATGGCATGCCAGCCGTGCCGGCGCGCGGCGTCGACGTTCGCAGGCAGATCGTCAATGAAGACGGTGCGGGCGGGCGCGAGGCCGTGGCGGGATTCCAGCAGGCGGAAGATGTCGGGCTGCGGCTTGATCAGACGGACATCCGCAGAGAACAGACCGCCGTCGAACCATTGCAGGAAGTCGTGGCGCTGCTCCAGCACCCGCGCGTAGGGCTCCGGCATGTTGGACAGGTAGTACAGCCGGAGGTCCGCCTGGCGGTCGCGGCGCTCCCGCAGCCGCTGCAACAGCGCCACCGTCTCGGGGATCGGGGTCAGTCGCGAAGGAATGTCCGCCACCAGCGCCTCGACCGCGGCTGGCTGCAGCGCCAGCCGCTGCGCAGCGCGCGCCACGACCTCGTGCTGCGCGATCGTGCCGCGGTCGAAGTTCTGCCAGTCGTCATGGTGGAACAGCGCCTCGGCGAGCGCGCGCGCCTGTTCGGGCGTGGCTGCCCGCTCTGGAAAGGCCGCACGCACCAACTCCTGGGGCTTCCAGGAGAACACCACGGCACCGAAATCAAACACGACGTTCATCGACACTCCACCGGATACTTGCTGTCAGGGTATTGGAACAGGGTTCGCCCGGCGCCGGGCAGGAAAATGCCGGCGCAGCGCGGTACCCAGCGCACGGGGCCGGGTCGGTGCGATGCGCACGTCCGGCGTGCCATGCCATTGTGCGCAGCGCGCAATGGCGCCCGCGATGGCCTCCACGCGCGGTGCATCGGCCGGCACTCCCGGCTCCAGATGCAGCGCCTTGACCTCGAACACACCCTGCACGCGGTGGGCCTTGGCGTCCAGCCTGGCCACCAGCTGCCCCCGGTCCAGCACCGGCAACACGAAGTAGCCGTACACGCGCCGGTGCTCCGGCGTGTAGCACTCGATCCGGTAGTCGAAGCCGAACATCGCGGCGGCGCGCTCCCGGTCCCACACCACCGGGTCGAACGGCGAAAGCAGACTGGTGTGGGTGGCCTGCAGGGCCCCCCGCTCGGCGCGGCGCAAGGCACGAAGGTGGTAGGCATGCACATAGGCCGGCTGCGTCCAGCCCTCGACCTGCACCTGCAGCACCCGGCCGCTGTCCCGCAGCGGAGCCAGGTCGGCGTCCTTCAGGCGCGGCTTGATCCGGAAATAGTCATGCACCCAGCGGGCCTGTGTGACGCCCAGCGCCAGGATGCCCTGCTCGATGAACTGCAGGTGCACCGCGTCCGCGGATGGCAGTGACAGGTCCGCCAGCTGCGGCGCCACGCGGTGGGCCAGGTCGTAGACCCGCTGGAAGTTGTCGCGTCGGGCCACCATCAGCTCGCCCATCGCGAACAGCGATTCGAGCCAGCGCTTCTCGTCCTTCCAGCCCCACCAGCCGCCACCACTGCCGCCGTCGGTGCGCGCGAAATCGGCGGAGCGCACCGGGCCCTCGGCCGCGATATGGGCCAGCAGCGCATCCAGCCGCCCGCGCAGCGCGGCATCCTCGCGCCGGGCCCGTGCCAGGCCCCAGTGCTGGCGCCGGGCCTGGTTGTAGCTGCGGTGCAGGGCCAGGTCCTGCATCGGCGCAAAGCAGGCCTCGTGGGCCCAGGTCTCGAACAGGTGGCCGCGCGCCAGCGCCTGATCCAGCCACTGCGACGGGTAATCCCCCAGCCGCGCAAACAGCACCAGGTAGGGGCTGCGGGCGACGACATGGATCGTGTCGATCTGCAGCAGCTGCATGCGGCGGATGCAGTCCCGCAGCGCGCGCGGCGTGGCCGGTCGTGCCGGGGGCACCAGCAGCCCCTGCGCATGCAGGTGCAGACAGCGGGCCTGGTCCAGGCTCAGCGCGGGCCATGCCATCGCGGCGGCGCTTCAGTGCCCGCCGCGCAGGCGCTGCAGCAGGCCGGCCGTGGAAGCGTCCAACCCCTGCGTGTTACCGTCCGCCAGGCGCGGCTCGATGTCCCGCGCGAGCACCTTGCCGAGCTCGACACCCCACTGGTCAAAGCTGTTGATGCCCCACAGCGCGCCACTGACGAAGACCCGGTGCTCCTGCAGCGCAATCAGCGCACCCAGGCTGGCCGGATCCAGCGCGTCCAGCAGCAGGAAGGTGCTGGGGCGGTTACCCGGAAAGTGCCGGTGGCCGCCAGCGTCCTGCTGGCCGACCATCAGCGCCTGGGCCTGGGCCAGCGCGTTGGCCAGCAGGCGCGCATGGTGGCCCTGCAGCGCATGGGCCGGCTGGCGCACCGCGACGAACTCCACCGGCACGATGTCCGTGCCCTGGTGCAGCATCTGGAAGTAGGCATGCTGGCCGTTGGTACCCGGCTCGCCCCACACCACCGGCGAGGTCGCGAACGGCAGTGGGCGCCCCTGCAGGTCCACGCGCTTGCCGTTGCTCTCCATCTCCAGCTGCTGCAGGTAGGCCGGCCAGCGGCGCAGCCCGCTGTGGTAGGGCGCCACGCTGCGGCTCGTGAAGCCGAGGAAGTTGCGGTACCAGACGTCGATCAGCGCCAGTCGCACCGGCAGGTTGGACGCCAGCGGCGCCTTGCGGAAATGGGTGTCCATCGCATGCGCGCCGGCCAGAAACGCGCGGAAGCCCTGCGCGCCGATCGCGATCGCCAGCGGCAGGCCGATGGCGGACCACAGGGAATAGCGGCCGCCGACCCAGTCCCAGAAGCCGAAGGTCGTCCGTATGCCGAAGGCCTGCGCGGCGGGCACATTGGTGGTCAGCGCACAGAAATGGCGCGCCACGTCGCCCCCGCCCCCGGCGTCGAACCAGGCCCGGGCCGACTGGGCGTTGGTCATCGTCTCGGTCGTCGTGAAGGTCTTCGAGGCGATCAGGAACAGCGTGTGCCGGGGTTGGCAGCGCGCCAGCACCGCGGCAAGCTCGTGGCCATCGACGTTGGAAACGAAGTGCAGCCGCACACGCCCGGTGGCGAAGGCTTCCAGCGCGATGCTGGCCATCTGCGGGCCGAGATCCGAGCCGCCGATGCCGATGTTCACGACATCCGTGATGGCGGTATCGGCGCGCACCTGCTCCGCATAGTCCAGCATCGCGTCCAGCGTAGCGTGCACCGCCGCCAGATCGGCGTCCTGCGCCGGGGCACCATCGGCCGGTCGCGGCGCGCGCAGCAGGAAGTGCTTGACGGCCCGCTGCTCGGTGGTGTTGATGGCCTGGCCGCTGAACATCGTGTCCCGGAAGGCCTCCAGGCCGCATTCCCGGGCCAGTGCCAGCAGCTGGTGCTCGATCGCCGGCGTGACGAGGTTCTTGGACAGATCCGCGAACACATGCGGCGCTTCCTGGCTGAAGGCGGCAAAGCGTCCCGCATCCTGTTCAAAGGCCCGGCGCAGATCCGGTCCTTGGGGCTCGGCGGCATGCAGGGCCCGCAGGGCGCTCCAGGCCTGGGTCTGGTCACAGCGGAGGCGGTCGTGCATGGTGGTCCTCACGCGGCCAGCATCAGCTGTTCCAGGCGCACGGCATCGGCGCAGAAGGCACGGATGCCTTCGGCCAGCTTCTCGGTGGCCATCGCGTCTTCATTGAGCGCCAGCCGGAAACCGGCCTCGTCGAAGTTCACCGCCGGCAGGTCCATCGCGCGGGCCGCTGCAGGCTCCAGCACCCGCACCAGGGGCGCGTCGGACGCGGCCAGGCTGGCCAGCAGCTCCGGGCTGATCGTCAGCAGGTCGCAGCCGGCCAGCGCCTGGATCTGGCCGACGTTGCGGAAGCTCGCGCCCATGATCTCGGTGGCTATGCCGAACTTCTTGTAGTGGTGGTAGATCGCGCGCACCGACAGCACGCCGGGATCGTTGGCGCCAGCGCGTGCTGCCTCGTCCCAGGCGGCGCCGGCGGACTTCTTGTACCAGTCGTAGATGCGCCCGACAAACGGCGAGATCAGCTGCACCCGCGCCTGCCCGCAGGCCACCGCCTGACAGAACGCGAACAGCAGCGTCAGGTTGGTGTGGATGCCACGGCGCTCCAGCTGGGCTGCCGCCTGGATACCCTCCCAGGTCGCGGCAATCTTGATCAGCACCCGGTCGACCGGAATGCCCTGGGCCTGGTAGAGCTCGATGATGCGTTCGGCCCGGGTGACGGTGGCGCTGGTGTCGAAGCTCAGCCGGGCGTCGACTTCGGTCGACACCCGCCCCGGGATCAACGCCAGGATCTCGCAACCGAATCGCACCAGCAGCCGGTCCATGATCTCGTCCAGCGGCCGGGAACGGAACTTGCTCACCGTGTCGTGCAACAGGCCCTGGTAATCCGGCTTCTGCACGGCCTTCAGGATCAGCGACGGGTTGGTCGTCGCATCCTGTGGCTTGAACTGCGACATCTGCCGGAAGTCACCGGTATCGGCCACCACGGTGGTGAACTGTTTGAGGGCGTCGAGCTGGTTCATGGGGTTCCGATCGAAGAAGTGAAAGGGTGCCGGATGGCGCGGGAAACAACAGCAGAGGCACGAATGCTTGAATTATGGAAGAAACAAAGTTACATTAATTCTAATCAATTTAGTAACTTTTGATTCATGTCCTTTGACCTTGTTCTCTTTGGCGGCACCGGCGACCTGGCCTGGCGCAAGCTCATGCCGGCGCTGTTCCAGGCGTTTCGCCACGGTACCTTGCCGCCGGGCGGCCGCATCATCGGCATCGGCCGCGACGACCTCAGTGCCGACCAGTACCGCGCGCTGATCCACAGCCGCTTCGACAAGGTCGAGCTGGCCAAGCGCCCCAGCGACGACGAGTTCGCGCATTTCGCCGCGCTGCTGGATTTCGTGCGGATGGATCTTTCCCGCCCGGACGACTACCAGCGTCTGGCACAGACGCTGCAGGCGCGCAAGGCGGACACCGTCGTGATGTACGTGGCCACCGCACCGACGCTGTTCACTACCGTGTGCGAGCAGATCGCGGCAGTCGGCCTCAACACGCCGCAGACCCGGGTGGTGCTGGAGAAGCCGCTCGGGCATGACCTTGCTTCGAACCGCGCCATCAACAGCACCGTGTGCACGATCTTCCAGGAGAAGCAGGTCTTCCGGATCGATCACTACCTGGGCAAGCCGGCGGTGCAGAACCTGTTCGCGCTGCGCTTCGGCAATGCGCTGTTCGAGCCGCTGTGGCGGCGCGAGCACATCGCCAACATCCAGATCACGATTGCCGAGGAACTCGGCGTGGAAAAGCGGGGCGCGTTTTACGAGACCACCGGCGCGCTGCGCGACATGGTGCAGAACCATGCGCTCCAACTGCTGTGCGCGATCGGCATGGAGCCGCCGATCAACTCGCACGCGGACGCGATCCGGGACGAGAAGCTCAAGGTGCTGCGCTCGCTGAAGCCCTGGACACCCGCCACGCTGGCCACCGACGCGATCCGCGGCCAGTACGGCGCCGGCAACATGGCCGGCACGCCCGTCGTCGCCTACCGCAGCGAGGCCGGCGTGGACCCGCACAGCAACACCGAGACCTTCGTCGCGCTGCGCACCGAGATCTCCAACTGGCGCTGGGCCGGCGTGCCGTTCTACATTCGCACCGGCAAGCGGCTGGCCGGGCGCGATGCGCGCATCGTCGTGAACTTCCGCCCGACGCCGCATGCGATCTTCAACTCCAGCATCGGCGACGCGAACCGGTTGGTGATCAACCTGCAGCCGCGCGACGGGCTGGAGCTGCACCTGCTGGCCCAGGGGCAGGACAACCGGCGCAACGCCCACGCGCTCGCGCCGGTGCAGTTGGATCTTGATTTCGACAAGCGCTTCGGCTCCGAGCGCGTCGGCGCGTACGAGCGGCTGCTGCTGGACGTGATCGCCGGCCGCCTGAACCTGTTCGTGCGCAGTGACGAGCAGGAGGAAGCCTGGCGCTGGGTCGAACCGATCCTGGATGCCTGGAGCAACGACCCGCAGGGCCCACGCCCCTACGCCCCGGGCACCTGGGGCCCGAGCGCCTCCAGCGCGATGATCGCGCGCGACGGGTTCTGCTGGGCCGAGGAAAACTGAGCCGCGAAGGACCCGCCATGCTCGAACGCATCAAGGCCTCGCTGCCCTCGCTGGCGCCGGCCGAACAGCGCGTGGCCAAGCTGGTACTGCAGGACCCGCGCGCCTTCGCCAGCCTGCCGGTGTCCGAGCTGGCGGACCGCGCCCATGTCAGCAAGCCCACCGTCGTGCGCTTCTGCCGCAGCGTCGGCTACGACGGCCTGTCGGACTTCAAGCGCAAGCTGGTGGGCAGCGTCAGTGAGGGCGTGCCCTTCATCCACCGCAGCGTGGACGTCGACGACAAGACCGGCGACATCATGGTCAAGGTGATCGACAACACCGTCGCGGCCTTCCTGAAGTACCGCAATGACGCCAGCACCGCCGCCATCGAGAAGGCTGCCGCGGCCCTGGTGGCCACCTACCGCGCGGGCAAGCGCATCGAGTTCTTCGGCGTGGGCAATTCCGGCGTCGTGGCGCAGGACGCGCAGCACAAGTTCTTCCGGCTGGGCGTCCACGCGATCGCCTACAGCGACGGCCACATGCAGGTCATGAGCGCCTCGCTGCTGGGGCCGGGCGACTGCGTCGTCGTGATCTCCAACTCCGGCCGCACACGCGACCTGATGGACGCCTGCGACATCGCGCGGCGCAAGGGCGCCACCACGATCGTGATCACCGCCACCGGCTCGCCGCTGGCTGGTGCCGGCCACATCCACCTGTCGGCCGACCACCCGGAAGGCTTCGACAACTACAGCCCGATGGTGTCGCGGCTGCTGCACCTGCTGATCATCGACATCCTGGCGACCTGCGTGGCGCTGGGCATCGGCGGCGACACGGTGCAGCCGCGGCTGCGGGAGATGAAGAGCAATCTGCGGAGCAAGCGGTATACCTGACAGCTCCGGGCGCTTGTTGCCCTCGCAAACGTGCCGGGACTGCAGGCGGCCTGATCCCACCAACCCGTTGGTGTGAAACAGCTGCCCAGCAGCTATTCAGCGGAAAGAGGCATCCCCTGCTCGACCAGCCCCGCATGCAGCGCCGAGCCCAGCGGCAGGATCTCGTCATTGAAGTCGTAGCGGCTGTTGTGCAGGAAGCAGCTGCCCACACCGTTCTCGTCGCCCTGGCCGATGCGCAGATAGGCACCCGGCTTGACCTGCAGCATGAAGGAGAAATCCTCCGCGCCCATGCTGGGCTCCAAGTCGCGCACCACATGCTCGGCACCCAGCAGCCGCGTGGCCACATCCGCCGCGAAATGGGCCTCGGCTGGCGTGTTGATCGTGGCCGGGTAGCTGCGCTCGTAGTGCACCGTCGCCGTCGCACCGAAGCCCGTTGCCACGGCGCCGCAGAGCTCGGTCAGGCGCCGCTCTACCAGGGCCTGCACGGCCGCGCTGAAGGTGCGCACCGTGCCCACCAGCGTCACGGTGTCCGGGATCACGCTCATCGCCGACAGCTCGCCGGCCCGCATCGCGCACAGGCTGATCACGGCCGACTCCACCGGGCGCACGTTGCGCGACACGATGCTCTGCACTGCGGTGATGATGTGGCCGGCCACCAGCACCGGGTCGACCGTGTTGTAGGGGTGCGCGCCGTGGCCGCCCCGGCCGGTGATCGTGATCGTGATGCGGTCCGCTGCCGCCATCATCGGCCCCGGGTTGATGCCCACGGTGCCGGGGCGCATCGCCGGCCAGTTGTGCATGCCGTAGACCGCGTCGACCGGAAAGCGCTCGAACAGCCCGTCCTGGATCATCGCGCGGGCGCCGGCATAACCCTCCTCGCCGGGCTGGAAGATCAGCACCGCGGTGCCGTCGAACTGGCGCGTCTCCGCCAGGTAGCGCGCGGCACCGACCAGCATCGCGGTATGGCCGTCATGGCCGCAACCGTGCATCAGCCCGCTGGTGGTGGACTTCCACGCGAAATCGTTGTGCTCCGCCATCGGCAGCGCGTCCATGTCGGCCCGCAGGCCCAGCATCCGGCCACTGGTGCTCTGGCGGCCACGCACCACCGCCACGACGCCGGTGCGGCCGATGCCGGTGTGCACCTCATCCACACCACACAGCTGGAGCGCCTGCGCCACCCGCCCCGCGGTGTAGTGTTCCTCGAAGCCGAGCTCCGGGTGGGCGTGCAGGTCGCGGCGCAGCGCGGTCAGCTCCGGGTGGTACTGCGCAATATGGGCAAACGCCCGGCCGCGCGCCTTCCAGCGGTAGGGGCTGTCGATCGTCTTCATGTCAGCTCTCCTTTCAGCGGCCCCGCACCAGCTGCACCGGGCCGTACCAGGCCGTCGATGTACTGGCGGTGTTGTCGGTATCCGTCATGATGCCGATGGACACCAAGGCGCCCGGCGGCTCACCGAAGGCCTTTTCGAAATCCGCCCGCACATCGCGCTCGTAGTCCAGCCACTGGTTGAGCTTCAGTGGGCCGGACTCCATGACCAGCTTGCGGATCCGGCTGGTGCGCTTGCTGGTCACGACGGTGCCCGGCGCAGCGCGGTTGTCCCACACATACATCAATGTGGCGTAGGGCATGGGCTCGCCGGTCAGCGCATGGGCCAGCTCGGACAACATCGCGTCGCGCGCGGAGAACTTGCTGCGGTCTCCTTCGAACGCCAGCACGACACGCACCGGCGAGTCGGCCAGGTCGCGATCGTTCAGGTCGGCGGAATCGATCAATGCCGGGACCTTCCAGGAGAAGCGCACGCGATGCAGATCCGCCGGCTCGATGCGCAGGGCCTGGCGCAGCATGCTGACCGACGACGATGCCGAGACCACCACCGTGTGCCGCCC
>JAEUOX010000112.1 GCA_016790475.1 Rhodoferax sp.
TGGTGGCTGCCCGCCTTCCCCCGGCAGGCGCAGCGCAATCTCGCGGCAGCGGCCCGGCGGGACGGTGTGGACCCGGCGCGGCTGGTGTTCATGCAGCCATGCGCCCGGGCCGATCTGCTGGCGCGTATCGCCCAGGCGGACCTGTTCGTCGACACCGTGCGCTTCAATGCCAACCATGGCCTGGTCGACGCACTGCGCCAGGGGGTGCCCGCCGTCAGCTGCGCCGGCCAGTCGATGGCCTCACGGCTGGGTGGCAGCATCCTCGGGGCGGCCGGACTGGCCGATTGCGTGATGGACTCCCCGGCCGGGCTGGTGGCCTGGGTGCAGCGCTGGGCGCAGGACGCAGCGGCGCGCGAGGCGTTGCGGTCCCGCGTGGCAGCCGCCCGCAGCCAGGCCCCGCTTTTCCAGCCGGCAGCGCGAGTGCGGGAATGGGAATGGGCCTGGGCCGAGATGGTCCGGCGCCACCAGGCCGGGCTGGCGCCCGCGGCCTTCGATGTGCCGGCGCAGCACGCGCTGCAGCCGGCGCCGTCGCCCCTCAGCCCGTGACGAGATCCCGGATCTGCTGCAAGGCGGCCGGATCCTCCATCGTCGTCAGGTCGCCCGGGTCGCGCCCCTCGCAGATGGCAACGATCGCCCGGCGCAGCAGCTTGCCGCTGCGCGTCTTCGGCAGCGCGCTGACGAAGCGCACCCGCGCCGGCCGCGCGACCGCGCCCAGATCGCGGTCGACCAGCTGCATGATCTCGCCTTCCAGCCGCAGCGCCCCGCCCTGCTGGGCGAGCACCGAACTGTCCTTCGTGATCGCAAAGGCCATCGCGACCTGCCCCTTCAGCGCATCGGCCACGCCAACCACGGCGACTTCGGCAATGTTCGGGTGGGCCGAGATGCTCTCCTCGATCTCGCGGGTGCCCAGCCGGTGGCCGGCCACGTTGATCACGTCGTCGGTGCGGCCGAGGATGAAGAAATAACCGTCCTTGTCGCGGATGCCCCAGTCGAAGGTGCTGTAGACCATCTTGCCGGGAACGCTCTTCCAGTAGGTGTTGACGAAGCGCTCGTCGTCACCCCAGACGGTCTGCATGCAACCCGGAGGCAGCGGCCCTTCGATCGCGACCACGCCCTTCTGCCCGGCCTCCTGCAGCACCTCGCCGGTGGACTCGTCGAGCAGCTGGACGTTGTAGCCGTACATCGGCACGCCCGGGCTGCCGAACTTGCTCTTGGCCGGTTCGACACCGTTGGCCAGCGCCAGGATCGGCCAGCCGGTTTCCGTCTGCCAGTAGTTGTCGATGATCGGCTTGCCCAGCCCCTGGGAGATCCACTGGGCTGTCGGCTCGTCGAGCGGCTCGCCGGCCAGGAACAGGGCCCGCAGGCTGGAGAGGTCGTAGCGGGTCAGCAGCGCCGGGTCCTGCTTCTTCAAAACGCGCACCGCGGTCGGTGCGCTGAACATCACCGTGACCTTGTACTTCTCGACCAGGCTCCACCAGATCCCGCCGTCCGGGCGGATCGGCAGCCCCTCGTACAGGATCGTCGACATGCCGGCGATCAGCGGCCCATAGATGATGTAGCTGTGGCCGACGACCCAGCCGATGTCGCTCGTGGAGAAATAGGTCTCGCCGGGCTGGCCGCAGAAGATGTGCTTCATGCTCGCGGCCAGCGCCACGGCATAGCCGCCGGTGTCCCGCTGCACGCCCTTGGGCTTGCCGGTGGTACCGCTGGTGTAGAGCGTGTAGCTCGGGTGCGAAGCATCGACCCAGGTGCAGGGTACCTGGGCATCCAGGTGCCGGCTGCGCAGGTCCGCCCACAGGCAGTCGCGGCCGGCCTGCAGCGCCATCGGCGCCAGGCCCCGATCCACCAGCAGCACCGATTCCGGCTTGTGCGCCGACAGGCGGATCGCCTCGTCGAGCAGCGGCTTGTACTCCACCACCTTGCCGCCGCGCGATCCGGCATCGGCACTGACGATGACCCGGGGCGACGCATCCTCGATGCGCGAGGCCAGCGAACCGGAAGCGAAGCCGCCGAACACGACACAGTGGATCGCGCCGATGCGGGCGCAGGCCAGCATCGCGAAGGCCGCCTCGGCAATCATCGGCATGTAGATCAGCACCCGGTCGCCCTGCTGCACGCCCAGCGACTGCAGGCTGGCTGCCATGCGCTGCACCTCCGCATGCAGCGCACGGAAGCTGTAGACCTGCTCCTGGCCGGTTTCGGTGGAAACGGCAATCAGCGCCGGCTGCTCCGCGCGCTGGGCCAGATGGCGGTCGACCGCGTTGTGGCACAGGTTGGTCTGGCCGCCGCCAAACCAGGTCACGAAGGGCGGCTTGTGGTAGTCGCAGATGCGCTGCGGCGGCTGGTGCCAGTCGATCAGTTGCGCCTGCTCGCCCCAGAAGGCCTCCGGGTCGGTGATGGATCGGCGATGGAAATCGGCATACGACGTCATGGAGTGTCCCCGGGGAAGTTGTGGATGCGGCAGAGCCCCCGATTGTGGTCCGGCAGCTTGCAGCAGTCTGACTGGGGGCCGCCAGTGCGCCGGTCGCCCGGTCTGCGGGCCGCGCGGGACCTGCTGGTCAGTCGCGCCGCGCGCGGCGCCGGTCGGCCAGGCCGTCCGCGCGGCGGTCCGTCAGGCGCCGGCCGTAGTTGTGCTGGTTGGCGCTCGGGCTCTGCGTGTCGATCGGCAGCGGCCGGACGCGGGCCGCCGCCAGGCGGGCAAAGTCGCTCAGCGTGGCAATCGTCGAATCGACCCAGTCCGGCTGCTGCCGCGGCGCGTCCCGCGAGCCCAGCTTCAGTGCGAGATTGACCAACAGGTAGACGACGGTCCAGACCACCGCCGCAACCGCCAGCACGTACCCGGCGGACACCGTGAAGTTCCAGATCCGGGCCACCCCCAGGAACGCGCAGAAGAACCACAGGCTGTTGGACAGCGACACACTGGCGGCCACCGTGAACCATTGGGAGCGCGTCCACTCCGAGACCGGCCACGACAGGGCCAGGATCGGAAAGGCCATGAAGTGCAGGATGAAGGCATTCAGCGTCAGCAGGCCGACCAGCACCAGCTTGGCTTGCAGCTTGCCGTTGGTGAGGTAGTCCGGACGATCGGAAAGAGCCACCGCGACCAGCGCGATGCCGGTCAGGTACAGCAGCGCCAGCGAGGCGCTGACCATGACCGTCTCGAAGCGCTCCGGCCGCGGAATCACGACCCGATAGCCCATCATCTTGGCCGCCAGACGCATGTCCGTGACGACGATCGTGCCGATGGCGGCACAGGTGGCGATCAGATGCAGGAAGACCAGAAACGTGAAGACCATAGGATCCAGAAGGTTCGGCAGCCGCGCGGTGCCACTGTGACAGCCCTCGCCGACGCAAATTCTAGGCCCGCCGGCGGCTCGCCCATACAGGTGTGCAGGGTGGATGGGAGCCGGTGTTGCGCCGGCGCAGCACTCCCCGTCCGTCTTGACGCAGAGGGCCTGTCCGGCTAAGCTCGCTCGATGCGCGTTCGTTTTTCCACTGTTGCCGCTGCGCTCGTGCTGCTGTGCTGCACCGGCCTGCAGGCGGCTCCGGCCAGCGAGCCGGAAGGCGACGACATGGTGCGACTGCTGAACGATCGCGGGCTGCTGGTGCAGCTGGGCGGTCAGATCGACCAGGTCCGGCAGACAATGGGCGAGAAGGCCTCGGAGCTGGTGATGACGGCCATGGGTTTTCTGGGCGTGCCCTACCGGCGCGGCGGCTCCAGTGCCGAAACCGGCTTCGACTGCAGCGGCTTCGTGCGCGCGATGTACCAGCAGACGGTGGGCCTGATCCTGCCGCGCAGCGCGGACCAGCAGGCCGCCGCCACGAAGACGATCGACAAGAACGAGCTGCGGCCCGGCGATCTGGTCTTCTTCAACACGATGCGCCGCACGTTCAGCCATGTCGGCATCTATATCGGCGACAACAAGTTCATCCATTCCCCGCGCTCCGGCTCCGAAGTCCGGGTCGAGGACATGCGCATGAGCTACTGGCAGACGCGCTTCAACGGCGCACGCCGGGTCGAGCCGGCCAACAACAACCCCTGAGGAGGTCGCGGCGGTCGCGGTTATCGCGGGCGGCGGCGTGCCTGGTGCTCCAGGTAGCGGGCAGCCCGCACCACATTGAGGATCGCGCGCACCACGACGTCCGGCCGGTCGACATGCACGTTGTGGCCGGCGTCCTCCAGCACCTTGATGCGGCCCAGGCTGGACAGCTTCACCATCTTGCGCTGGCTTTCGATCCAGACCTTGCCCAGCTGCGCCGGCCAGCGCTCCGCGGCATTGCTCTGGGTCAGCACGATCAGCGGGACCGACGGGAACGCGCCACTCTTGCGGGCCTGCTTGAGGCTCAGCGGAGCGGCCTCCAGCTCGGCACGCGGCACCGGGCCCAGCAGCCGCAGCAAGGCATCCGGCGGTTCGTACAGCAACCGGGGCACACCGAGCTGCCGGCAACGCTGCGTGAACTCGGAGTGCCGGGCATCCACCATCACCACACCGGCGACCTCCTCCGGATGGAGCTTGGCGAACAGCTTCATGTAGGTGCCCCCCAGCGAATGGCCCACCAGCACATAGGGCGGCTTCAGCCCTTCGGTCTGCAGCAGGGCCCGCAGTTCGGCGACGATCTGCAGGCCGGAGCGCGGCTGCTCGGACGGCTCGCTCTGGCCATACCCCGCCCGGTCGTAAGCCACGCAGCGGGTCACGCCGGACAGGCCGTTGAACACCGGTCCCCAGACCCGCTTGCCGTGCCCCAGCCCGGACTCGAACACCACGGTCGGTGAGCCGTTGCCGGCCACCACGAAGGACCGGATGCCCCAGGGCGTGTGGCTGAAACGCGCATGGGGCAGGGCATCGAGCTCCGGCTTGCGCGCACCGAAGATCCGCTGGAACAACGTGGGCCCGGTCTTGCGCGGCGCCGGCTGACGCGCCGGGGCGGCGCGGCGACGGACCTTACGCGCACCCTCCGGGGCGGCTGGCCCGGCGGGGTCGTCGCTCTCGGGCGGAACCGGTCTGTCAGCCAAGGAAGCGGTCTCCGCGCGGCACCGGGGGTGCCCCGATGGTCAGGGTACGTATCACGGCGGCATTGTAGGCAGGCGGCCGGGCGACACCCGGCCCCGCTGCCTAGCGGCGCGGCGGCGGCAGATCCGTGCAGCTGCCGTGCGCGACCTCCGCCGCCATGCCCAGGGACTCGCCCAGCGTCGGATGCGGGTGGATCGTCTTGCCGATGTCGACCGCGTCGGCCCCCATCTCGATGGCCAGTGCGATCTCGCCGATCATGTCGCCGGCATGCGTGCCGACAATGCCGCCGCCCAGGATCCGGCCGTGGCCGTGGGCGTCCGGCCCGTCGTCAAACAGCAGCTTCGTGAAGCCTTCATCCCGGCCATTGGCGATCGCCCGGCCCGACGCGCTCCACGGAAACAAGCCCTTGCGCACCGGGATGCCCTGGGCCTTGGCCTGGTCCTCCGTCAGACCGACCCAGGCGATTTCCGGGTCGGTGTAGGCCACGCTGGGGATGACCCGCGCCTGGAAGGCTGCGCTTGCCAGGTCGCGGTCGCCACGCTGCTCGCCGGCGATCACCTCCGCCGCCACATGCGCCTCGTGCACCGCCTTGTGGGCCAGCATCGGCTGGCCGACGATGTCGCCGATCGCGAAGATGTGCGGCACATTGGTGCGCATCTGGACGTCCACCGGAATGAAGCCGCGCTCGCTGACCGTGACACCCGCCTGCTCGGCCGCGATCTTGCGGCCATTCGGCGTGCGCCCGACGGCCTGCAACACCAGATCGTAGACCTGCGGCGGCGGCGCCTTGCCGCCTTCCTCCACGGCGGCGAAGCTGACCTCGATGCCCTCCGGCGTGGCCCGCGCATCCACGGTGCGGGTCTTCAGCAGGATGTTGTCGAAGCGCCCGGCATTCATCTTCTGCCAGACCCGGACCAGATCGCGGTCGGCACCCTGCATCAGGCCGTCGAGCATCTCGACGACGTCCAGCCGGGCCCCCAGCGTGCTGTAGACCGTGCCCATCTCCAGGCCAATGATGCCGCCGCCCAGGATCAGCATGCGCCGCGGCACCGCCTGCAGCCCGAGCGCGCCGGTGCTGTCGACGATCCGTGGATCCTCCGGCAGGAAGGGCAGGCGCACGGCCTGGCTGCCGGCCGCGATGATGCAGTTCCGGAAGCCGACCACCTGGCGCGCACCGGTCTTCTGCTGCCCGGAACCGGTCGTCTCCTCGACCGCCAGATGGTGCGGGCCGGCAAAGCTGCCGTAGCCACGCACGACGCGCACCTTGCGCATCTTGGCCATCGCGGCGAGGCCGCCGGTCAGCTTGCCGACGACCTTCTCCTTGTGGGTGCGGAGCTTGTCGATGTCCACCTTCGCGGCGCCAAAGTCGATGCCGGCAGCCGCCAGGTGCTGCACCTCGTCCATCACGGCCGCCACATGCAGCAGGGCCTTCGACGGAATGCAGCCGACGTTCAGGCATACGCCCCCGAGGCTGGCATACCGCTCGACCAGCACGACGTCCAGACCCAGGTCCGCGGCGCGAAACGCTGCCGAATAGCCGCCGGGCCCGCCGCCGAGCACCAGCAGATCGCAGGTGAGGTCCACCTGGCCATCGAAACCGGCCGGCACCGGCGCGGGGGCCGCGACCGCGGGCGCCGAAGGCGCTGGGGGGGGCGCAGCCGGCGCCGCAGGTGCGGGAGCCGGTTCGGCCGCCGGCGCAGAGGCTGCCGCCTCCAGCAGGGCCACCAGGCTGCCCTTGCTGACCTTGTCGCCGACGGCGACCTGCAGCGACTGCACGACACCGGCATGCGAGGACGGGATTTCCATCGAGGCCTTGTCGCTCTCGACCGTGATCAGCGACTGGTCCACCTGGACGCTGTCGCCCGGCTTCACCATCAGCTCGATCACCGTGACCTGGTCGAAGTCACCGATATCCGGGACGGAGACATTTACATGTGCCATGGCAGTTTCCGGGTTCGGTTAGAGCAGCACGCGGCGGAAATCGCCCAGGATCTGGCCCAGATAGGCATTGAAGCGTGCCGCGGCGGCGCCATCGATGACCCGGTGGTCCCAGCTCAGCGACAGCGGCAGCATCAGGCGCGGCTCGAAAACGCTGCCGTTCCAGACCGGTTGCATCGTGGACCGGCACACGCCCAGGATCGCAACCTCCGGGGCATTGATGATCGGCGTGAAATAGCGCCCGCCGATGCCGCCCAGCGACGAGATCGTGAAGCTGGCACCGGACATATCGCCAGGGGACAGCTTGCCGTCGCGGGCCTTCTTCGCCAGGTCCGCCATCTCCTGCGAGATCTGCAGCACGCCCTTGGTGTCGGCGTCCTTGATGACCGGCACCATCAGGCCCTGGGGCGTGTCCGCCGCGAACCCGATGTGGTAGTAGCGCTTCAGCACCAGCTGATCGCCGTCCAGCGAGCTGTTGAATTCCGGGAAGCGCCGCAGTGCCGCAACACAGGCCTTGATCAGGAAGGCCAGCATCGTCACCTTGACGCCGGACTTCTCGTTCTCCTTGTTGGTCAGCACGCGGAACGCCTCCAGGTCCGTGATGTCGGCGTCGTCATGGTTCGTGACGTGCGGGATCAGGACCCAGTTGCGGTGCAGGTTGGCCGCGCTGATCTTCTTGATGCGCGGGCGGTCCTGGCGTTCGACCGGGCCAAACTTCGCGAAGTCGACCTTGGGCCAGGGCAGCAGGCCCAGTCCGCCACCGTCGCCGGCCGGCGCGGCCGGGGCCGCCTTGGACGCTGCAGCCGCCGCGGCGCGGGTCTGCACGACACCGGACATCACGGAGCGCGTGAATCCCTGCAGGTCGAGTTCGGTGATGCGGCCCTTCGGCCCGGTCCCGCGGACCTCCTCCAGCGGCACACCCAGCAGCCGCGCGATGCGGCGCACGGACGGGGACGCATGCGGCAGGCTGGCGCTCGGCGCGACGACCGGGTTGTGCGCCGGCACCGGAGCGGCTGCGGCTGGAGCCGGCGCCAAGGCCGGAGCCTCCGCCACCACCGATGGCTGCGGCGCAGCCGCCGGGGACGCGGCAGGAGCCGCCGGCGCGGGCACGGGCGCTGCGGCTGCCGGCGCCGCTGCCAGCACCACGGCCAGCAGATCCCCGATGTTGACCTTGTCGCCCACCTTGACACGGATCTCCTGCAAAACGCCGGCCACGCTGGACGGAATCTCCATCGACGCCTTGTCGGACTCCACCGTCACCAGCGACTGTTCCAGCTTGATGTTGGCGCCGGGCTGCACCAGGACCTCGATCACGGTCACGTCCTTGAAGTCGCCGATGTCCGGCACACGCACCTCGACCGGCGCGGCTGCGCCGGCCGGTGCCGGTGCAGCAGGCGTTGGCGCCACAGGTGCGGACGGCACGGGCGCAGCGGGTGCTGGCGCGGGCGCCGCGGCCGCCGGAGCTGTGTCAGGCTGCGCGTCGGCAGCCTCCAGCACCAGCACCACCGAGCCCTGCGCGACCTTGTCGCCCAGCGCGACGCGCAGCTCGCGCACGACGCCGGCGCGACTGGAAGGAATCTCCATCGATGCCTTGTCGGACTCCACCGTGATCAGGGACTGTTCCGCCTTGACGGAGTCCCCGGGTTTGACGAGCAGTTCGATCACGGTCACCTGGTCGAAGTCCCCGATGTCGGGAACCTGGATGTCGATCAATGCCATGTTGTTGTCTCCAGAGGGATGCCGGGCGCTCAGGCGTACAGCGGATTGACCTTGTCGGCATCGATGCCGTACTGCGCAATCGCCCGGGCCACCAGGGCCGGGGCCACGGTGCCGTCCTCGCTCAGCGCCTTCAGCGCGGCCACCAGGATGTAATGGCGATTGACCTCGAAATGGGCCCGCAGCTTGCTGCGGAAGTCGCTGCGCCCGAAGCCGTCGGTGCCCAGCACCTTGAAGGTCCGGTCCTTCGGCACGAAGGCGCGGATCTGGTCGGCGTAGGACTTCATGTAGTCCGTCGCCGCCACTACCGGGCCGACATGGCCGGCCAGCTGGCTGGCCACGAAGGGCACACGCGTCGCCTCGGTCGGATGCAGCAGGTTGTAGCGCTCGCAATCCTGCCCGTCGCGCGCCAGCTCATTGAAGCTCGGGCAGCTCCAGACGTTGGCGATGACGTTCCAGTCCTTCTCGAGCAGCTCCTGCGCGGCCAGCGCCTCGCGCAGGATCGTGCCGGAGCCCAGCAGCTGCACGCGCGGCCAGCCCGGTGCGGCGCTGCCGGCACGGCACAGGTACATGCCCTTGATGATCTGCTCCTCGGTGCCCGGCGTCAGGCCCGGCATCGCGTAGTTCTCGTTGAGCAGCGTCAGGTAGTAGTAGACGTTGTCCTGGCGCTCGACCATGCGCCGCAGGCCATGGTGCAGGATCACGCCGACCTCGTGCGCGAAGGTCGGGTCGTAGCTGACGCAGTTCGGGATGGTGCCGGCCAGGATGTGGCTGTGGCCGTCCTCATGCTGCAGGCCCTCGCCGTTGAGCGTCGTGCGCCCGGACGTGCCGCCCAGCAGGAAGCCGCGGGCCTGCATGTCGCCGGCAGCCCAGGCCAGGTCCCCGATGCGCTGGAAGCCGAACATCGAGTAGTACACATAGAACGGCACCATGATCCGGTTGTTGGTACTGTAGGAGGTGGCCGCCGCGATCCAGCTGCTCATGCCGCCGGCCTCGTTGATGCCCTCCTGCAGGATCTGGCCCTGCCGGTCTTCCTTGTAGTACATGACCTGGTCCTTGTCGACCGGGGTGTACTGCTGGCCCTGCGGGTTGTAGATGCCGACCTGCCGGAACAGGCCCTCCATGCCGAAGGTGCGTGCCTCGTCCACCAGGATCGGCACGATGCGCGGCCCCAGCGCCTTGTCGCGCAGCAGGGTCGTCAGGAAGCGCACATAGGCCTGGGTCGTGGAGATCTCGCGGCCCTCGGCCGTGGGCTCCAGCACCGACTTGAAGGTTTCCAGCGCCGGCACCGTGAACTGCTCGTCCGCCTTCGTCCGGCGGCTGGGCAGGTAGCCGCCCAGCGCCTTGCGGCGCTCGTGCAGGTAGCGCATCTCCGGCGTGTCGTCCGCCGGCTTGTAGAACGGGATCTCGGCGATCTGGCTGTCCGGGATCGGGATGTTGAAACGGTCGCGGAAGGCCTTGATGTCCTCGTCGGACAGCTTCTTGGTCTGGTGGACGTTGTTCTTGCCCTCGCCGATCTTGCCCATGCCGAAACCCTTGACGGTCTTGATCAGGAGCACGGTCGGATGGCCCTTGTGGTTCACCGCGGCATGGAAGGCGGCATAGACCTTCTGCGAATCATGGCCGCCGCGGCGCAGTTCCCAGATCGCCTCGTCGCTCATCTTGGCCACCATCTCGGCGGTGCGCGGGTCCTTGCCGAAGAAATGCTTGCGCACATAGGCGCCGTCGTTCGCCTTGAATGCCTGGTAGTCGCCGTCCAGCGTCTCCATCATGATCTTGCGCAGCGCGCCGTCCTTGTCGCGCGCCAGCAGCGGGTCCCAGTTGCTGCCCCAGATCAGCTTGA
This sequence comes from Rhodoferax sp., assembly GCA_016790475.1. Classification (GTDB taxonomy): domain Bacteria; phylum Pseudomonadota; class Gammaproteobacteria; order Burkholderiales; family Burkholderiaceae_C; genus CAISIP01. Next base: position 10,510 of record JAEUOX010000112.1, read on the forward strand.
TCACGTTCCAGCCGGCACCACGGAACTCGCCTTCGAGCTCCTGGATGATCTTGCCGTTGCCGCGCACCGGGCCGTCCAGGCGCTGCAGGTTGCAGTTGATCACGAAGATCAGGTTGTCCAGCCCCTCACGGGCGGCCAGCCCGATGGCGCCCATGCTCTCGACCTCGTCCATCTCGCCGTCGCCGCAGAAGACCCAGACCTTGCGGTTCGCGGTGTCGGCGATGCCGCGCGCATGCAGGTACTTCAGGAAGCGAGCCTGGTAGATCGCCATCAGCGGCCCCAGGCCCATCGACACGGTCGGGAACTGCCAGAACTCCGGCATCAGCTTCGGGTGCGGGTAGCTCGACAGGCCACGGCCGTCGACCTCCTGCCGGAAGTTCAGCAATTGCTCCTCGCTCAGGCGCCCTTCCAGGAACGCGCGGGCATAGACACCGGGCGACACATGGCCCTGGATGTAGATGCAGTCGCCGCCGTGGCCCTCGCTCTCGGCATGCCAGAAGTGGTTGAAGCCGGCCCCGAACAGGTTGGCCAGCGACGCGAACGACCCGATGTGCCCGCCGAGGTCGCCACCGTCGATCGGGTGGTGGCGGTTCGCCTTGACGACCATCGCCATCGCGTTCCAGCGCATGTAGGCGCGCAGCCGCTCTTCAATTTCCAGGTTTCCGGGGCAGCGCTCTTCCTGGTCCGGTTCGATCGTGTTCACGTAGCCAGTATTGGCCGAGAACGGCATGTCGATGCTGCTCTGGCGCGCATGCTCCAGCAACTGCTCCAGCAGGTAGTGGGCCCGCTCCGGGCCCTGGGCCTGTAGCACGGCGCTCAGCGCGTCCGTCCACTCGCGGGTTTCCTGGGCGTCGGGGTCGGGCGGGAGGGAGCCAATCGGGTTGACGGGAACAGCGGACATGCGGGTCTCCTTGGTTCTGATTCGGCAGGTGGCTACTGTAGAGCAATTCTCCCATGGAATCCTGCAAATTTCAAATAGCGTTTTATCACTTCGCAATATGAAATATAGAGAGCAGCCGTTATCGACCGGCGCGGAGCAGGATCGCCGCGTTCCGCACCCGCCACCGCAAGTCCGCAGGACCCCGCCAAAACCCGCGTCTCCCCTACACTTCGCCCATGGCCGCAGATCCGTCCACCCCAGGCGAACCGACCGTCGCGACGACGGAGCGTGTGCGCCGCTGGTGGTGGCACCTGACGCCCCAGCGGCAGGACCGGCTCGCGGTGCTGGCGCCGCTCGCCGCGGTGCTGCTCTTCCTTGCCGCGATCATTGCGTCCTTCGGTTACCTCCGGCTGGAGGAGATCGACCGTGAACAAGAGGCGGTGCGCCGCGATGTCGAATACGCGCAGCAGCGGCTGCGGCTGCGCCTGCTGGAGCGCCAGGAGCAGCTGATGCGCATCGCGCGCGACATCTCCAACGGCGAGCTGGATGTCGATGAGTTCCACCTGCGCGCCGAGACACTGGTCAATCAGTACCCGGAGCTCGAACGCCTGAGCTGGATCGACGAGCGCCGGCGCATCAAGGGCACCTACGCCACCGCGAGCCTGCAGCCCAACCTGCGGCAGATGCTCGGCGACACCTTGCGGCTGGGCGAGACACAGAACATCTACAACCTGGCGCGCGAACTGCAGCAGCCGGTGTATGCCCAGCGCCCCGCCACCCCGACCGGCGTGCCGCTGCTGCAGTTGCACATCCCGCTGGTCGACAAGACCCGCTTCGTCGGCGTCGTGCTAGCCGAATATTCGGTCGACGGGCTCTACCGCTATGGTGTGCCGGCCGAGGTGTCCGCGCGGTACGCGGTCTCGCTGCTGGACGACCGCGGCCAGCGCCTGGCCGGCACCAGCGTACCACCGCGTAACGCGGCGACCAGCCTGCTGCCCTGGCTCACGCCGGTCAACGAGTTCGAGGTGCCGGTCTCTCCGGTCGGCAATGGCCTGATCCTGCGTGCGCAGGCCTACCGCACCTCGCTCGGCGTCATCGGCAGCGGCCTGTTCTGGCTCGTCGGCGTGCTGAGCATCATGACGACCTGGATGCTGATCGCGAACTGGCGCCATACCCGGCGGCGCCAGCAGGCCCAGCAGGCGCTGGTCTCGGAGACCAACTTCCGACGTGCGATGGAGAACTCCATGCCGACCGGCATGCGCGCGATGGACCTGCAGGGGCGCATCACCTATGTGAATGCGGCGTTCTGCCAGATGACCGGCTGGAGCGAATCGGAACTGGTCGGCCGCACCGCACCCTTCCCCTACTGGCCCGACACCGACCATGAGACGCTGACCCAGATGCTCAACGAGGAACTCGCCGGCCGCTTCACGCCGGGTGGCGTGCAGATGCGCGTGAAGCGGCCCGACAACACGCTGTTCGACGCGCGGCTGTATGTGTCGCCGCTGATCGATGCGCGCGGCACCCAGACCGGCTGGATGACCTCGATGACCGACATCACCGAGCCCAACCGCATCCGGGAGCAGCTGTCCTCGTCGTTCGAACGCTTCACGACGGTGCTGGAGGCGCTGGACGCCTCGATCTCGGTGGCGCCGCTGGGCAGCGACGAGATGCTGTTCGCCAACAAGCTGTACCGCTTGTGGTTCGGCAACCGGACCGAGGGCCACCTGCAGCTGATCGCGCAGGCCGGCATGCCGGCCCAGGCGCTGTCGGACGAGTCGCTGGACCAGGTCGACTCCTTCGCCGGCATGCCGACCAACGTGCTGCCCGAAGCGGAGTCGGAGAACGCCGAGGTCTACCTCAGCGAGCTCGGCCTGTGGCTGGAGGTCCGCACCCGCTACCTGAGTTGGGTGGACGGCCGCCTGGCGCAGATGGTGATCGCCACCGACATCACGGCCCGCCGGCTGGCCGAGCAGCAGGCCGCCGCGCAGGCCGACCGCGCGCAGAACGCCAGCCGCCTGATCACGATGGGTGAGATGGCGTCCAGCGTGGCCCATGAGCTCAACCAGCCGCTGACCGCGATCAACAACTACTGCCACGGCATGGTGTCGCGGATCAAGGCCCAGCAGATCACCGAGCAGGATCTGCTCGGCGCGCTGGAGAAGACCGCCCGCCAGGCCCAGCGCGCCGGCCAGATCATCCAGCGCATCCGTTCCTTCGTGAAGCGCAGCGAGCCCAACCGCACCTGGTCGGTCGTCAACGACATGATCGACGAGGCGGTGGAACTGGCCGAGATCGAACTGCGCCGGCGCAACGTGCGGCTGACGCGGCAGGTGGCCTCTCGCCTGCCGATGCTGCTGGTGGACCCGATCCTGATCGAGCAGGTGCTGATCAACCTGCTGAAGAATGCCGCGGAGTCGGTGGATGCGGCGCAACGGCCCACCGCGCAGCGCAAGGCGGAGCTGCGGGTGCTTCAGCGCCGCCTGGACGACACCGACGTCGTCGAGTTCTCGGTGCTGGACTCCGGCAACGGCCTGGCGCCGGAAGTGATGGACCGGCTGTATGAAGCCTTCTACTCCACCAAGACCGACGGCATGGGCATCGGCCTCAATCTGTGCCGCTCGATCGTCGAGTCGCACCAGGGGCGGATGCGTGCGGAGAACATCTACAATGGCGCCGCCTTGACGGGCTGCTGCTTCTCTTTCTGGATTCCTGTGGGCCAGCCGCAGACCGGCACGGCCGAGCCCAAGAGCCAACCCATCAAGACGCCGGGATAACGCATGAGCCTGATTCCAAAGAAGGGGACTGTCTATGTCGTCGACGACGACGAAGCGGTCCGCGATTCGCTGCAGTGGCTGCTCGAAGGCAAGGATTACCGGGTTCGATGCTTTGACTCTGCCGAGTCCTTCCTGAGCCGTTACGACGCCCGCGAGGTCGCCTGCCTGATCGTCGACATCCGCATGGGCGGCATGACCGGTCTGGAACTGCAGAACCGCCTGATCGAACACCACTCCCCCCTGCCGATCGTCTTCATCACCGGCCATGGCGACGTGCCGATGGCGGTGGACACGATGAAGAAGGGCGCGATGGATTTCATCCAGAAGCCCTTCAAGGAAGACCAGCTCGTGGGCCTGGTCGAGCGCATGCTGGAGCATGCCAAGGGCTCCTTCGCCGAGCACCAGGTCGCGGCCAACCGCGATGCGCTGCTGTCCAAGCTGACGCTGCGCGAATCCCAGGTGCTTGAGCGCATCGTCGCCGGGCGCCTGAACAAGCAGATCGCCGACGACCTCGGGATCAGCATCAAGACGGTGGAGGCGCACCGCGCCAACATCATGGAAAAGCTCAACGCGAACACCGTAGCCGACCTGCTCAAGATCGCGCTGGGCCAGAACGCCACCAAACCCTGACCGGCCGGTGCCGGTGCGGCCCGCGCACCGGGTCCGACCCACTTCCCCTGCACCATGACTGCATCCGCCTCCGCCCAGCTCATCGACGGCATCGCGCTGTCCCGCCAATTGCGTGCCGACGTGGCACAACGCGCCGCGCAGCTCACAGCCCGCGGCGTACGCCCCGGTCTGGCCGTCATCCTGGTCGGCGAGGACCCGGGCAGCCAGGTCTATGTACGCAACAAGATCCGCGCCTGCCAGGAGTCCGGCCTGCACTCGGTGTTCGAGAAGTACGACGCCGACCTGCCGGAGGAAACACTGCTGGCGCGCATCCGCGCGCTGAATGTGGATCCGACTATCCACGGCATCCTGGTGCAGATGCCGCTGCCGAAGCACATCGATCCGCACAAGGTGATCGAGACCATCGCCACCAGCAAGGATGTCGACGGCTACTCCACGCTCAGCGCCGGCCAGGTGATGACCAATGCGCCCGGCTTCAGCCCCTGCACGCCCTACGGCTGCATGAAGATGATCGCGTCCACCGGCGTTTCGCTTCGCGGCAAGCATGCCGTCGTGATCGGCCGCAGCAACACCGTCGGCAAGCCGATGGCGCTGATGCTGCTGCAGCAGAACGCCACCGTGACGATCTGCCACAGCGCCACCGCCGACCTGAAGTCGCACACGCTGCAGGCCGACGTGGTCGTGGCCGCCGTCGGGCGGCGCAATGTGCTGACGGCCGACATGGTCAAGCCCGGCGCCATCGTCATCGACGTCGGCATGAACCACAACGACGAAGGCAAGCTCTGCGGCGACGTCGATTTCGCCGGCGTCCGCCAGGTGGCCGGCTACATCACGCCGGTGCCCGGTGGCGTCGGCCCGATGACGATCACGATGCTGCTGGTCAACACGATCGAGTCGGCCGAACGGGTCGCGGGGGCCTGATCATGAACCCACTGCTCGACAACGCCCCCCTGCCCGCCTTTGACCGGATCACCGCCGCCGATGTCGGCCCGGCCATCGAAGAACTGCTGGCGCAGGCGCAGACCGCGCTGGAGACGGTGGCCGACCCGGCCTACCCGCCGCAATGGGACCGCATGGCGGCCGTGCTGGACGTCGCCACCGAGCGGCTGGGGCGTGCCTGGGGCGCGGTCAGCCACCTGAACAGTGTGGCCGACTCGCCCGAGCTGCGCGCCGCCTACAACGCCAGCCTCCCGAAGGTGACCGAGTTCTGGACGCGCCTGGGCGCCGACGAGCGCCTGTACGCCAAATACAAGTCGATGGCGGAGGAGCAGCTGGATGCGGAGCAGCGCCAGGCACGCAGCAATGCCCTGCGCGACTTCGTGCTCGGCGGCGCGGAACTGACCGGCGCGGCCCGGGAGCGCTTTGCGGCCATCCAGGAACGCCAGGCCGAGCTGAGCCAGAAATTCAGCGAGAACGCACTGGACGCCACCGACAAGTTCGCCTACTACGCCAGCGCCGACGAGGTCCGCGGCATCCCGGCGGATGTGCTGGAGGCGGCCCGCGCCGCCGCACAGGCCGAGCACCGCGAGGGCTACCGGCTGACGCTGAAGATGCCCTGCTACCTGCCGGTGATGCAGTTCGCCGACAGCAGCGCCCTGCGCGAGACGCTGTACCGCGCTTACGCGACGCGCGCCTCGGACCAGGCTCCGGAGCCGCTGCGCGTCCATGACAACAGCGCGCTGATCCAGGAAATCCTGGCCCTGCGCCAGGAAGAGGCGGCCTTGCTGGGCTTCGCGAACTTCGGCGAGCTGTCGCTGGCCCCGAAGATGGCGGACTCGCCCGACAAGGTCATCGCGTTCCTGCGCGATCTGGCCGCCCGGGCCCGGCCGTACGCGGAACAGGACCTCGCGGACCTGCGGCAGTTCGCCCGGGAACATTTGCGGTTGGACGACCCGCAGCCCTGGGATCTGCCCTACATCAGCGAGAAGCTCAAGGAAGCGCGCTACGCCTACAGCGAGCAGGAGGTCAAGCCCTACTTCCCGTTGCCGACGGTGCTGGCCGGTCTGTTCAAGATCGTCGAGACACTGTTCGATGTGGTGATCCGCCCCGACCTGGCGCCGGTCTGGCACCCTGGCGTGCAGTTCTACCGGATCGAGGAGCGGCCTGATGCCGCGGGTGACACCACCGGTGGTCGTCTGGTGGGCCAGTTCTACCTGGACCCGGGCGCACGCGCCGGCAAGCGCGGTGGCGCCTGGATGGACGACGTGCGCAGCCGCTGGCTGCGACCGGACACGAGGACGCTGCAGACGCCGGTGGCCCATCTGGTCTGCAACTTCGCCGAAGGCCTGGTCGTGGACGGCGTGCGCAAGCCCGCGCTGCTGACCCACGACGACGTGATCACGCTGTTCCATGAGTTCGGCCACGGGCTGCACCACATGCTCACGCAGGTCAATGAGCGCCAGGTCTCCGGCATCAGCGGTGTCGAATGGGACGCCGTCGAGCTCCCGAGCCAGTTCATGGAGAACTTCTGCTGGGAGTGGAATGTGCTGCGCCACATGACGGCCCATGTCGACACCGGCGCGCCGCTGCCGCGCCCGCTGTACGACAAGATGCTGGCCGCGCGCAATTTCCAGAGCGGCATGCAGACGCTGCGCCAGATCGAGTTCGCGCTGTTCGACATGCTGCTGCACACCGCGCACGACCCGGCCCGCGACGTCATGGAATTGCTGCACGCCGTGCGCCAGGAAGTGGCTGTCGTGCAGCCGCCGGCCTGGAGCCGCACGGCCCACACCTTCAGTCACATCTTTGCCGGCGGCTATGCGGCCGGCTACTATAGTTACAAGTGGGCCGAGGTGCTCAGTGCGGACGCCTACGCCGCTTTTGAGGAATCTGCCCGCCCGGATGGTGATCCGGATCCCGAAACCGGTAGAAAATACAAGCAGGCGATCCTGGAGGCGGGCGGCAGCCGTCCGGCCATGGAGTCGTTCAAGGCATTCCGCGGCCGCGAGCCGCAACTGGACGCCTTGCTGCGGCACCAGGGCATGGCCACGCCGGCCGATGTGCAACGAAAGGCTTGAACTCATGAATACGTCGAACGCTGGGTGGAGGCCCGCGGCACTGGCCCTGGTGCTGGGCCTGCTGTGCGGCACGGCCGGCGCCCAGACGATCTACCGGATCGTCGGGCCCGACGGCAAGGTCACCTTCTCCGACAAGCCACCGGCGGATGCCGCGAAGGCCACGGCGACGACCGCCAGCGGCAAACCGCTGGGGCCCACCGGCGCTGACGCGACGCTGCCATTCGAGTTGCGCCAGGTCGTGGCGCGCTTCCCGGTCACGCTGTATGCCGGGGCCTCCTGCGTGCCCTGCAACTCCGGCCGTCTGCTGCTGCAAAGCCGCGGCATCCCGTTCAACGAATACACCGTCAGCACGCAGGAAGATGTCGAAGCGCTGCAGCGGCTCAGCGGCAACAACAACCTGCCCTTCCTGACGATCGGCGCGCAGAAGATCCGCGGCTTCTCCGAGGCGGAGTGGACGCAGTTCCTGAACGCGGCCAATTACCCGGCCACCTCGGTGCTGCCGCAGAACTACCGCATGCCGCCGCCCCGGCCGCTGGTCGTGGTCCAGAAGCCGCCAGCCGCCAAGGGCGAGGAAACCGCCGGTCGCGAGCAGGAGAAGGACAAGCCGGAAGAACGCAACACGCCGGCGGAAACCAGCGAACCGAACGCCAGCAACCCGCTGGGCATCAAGTTCTGACGGCGCGCTGCACGCTGGCGCTCAACCCGCGCGCTTGAACTGCAGCGTCTGCACGCCGCTGCGGGTCGCCAGCAGGCAGACATCTGCCTTCTGGTGCGCGAAGACGCCCACCGTCACGACGCCGGGCCACTGGTTGACCTGCGACTCGAAGGCCAGCGGGTCCCCGATCTGCAGACCCGACACATCCAGGATGTGCTGGCCGTTGTCGGTCACCAGCGGCACGTCGCCGCGCAGCCGCAGCCGGGCGCTGCCGCCCATCGCGGCAAACTGCCGCGCAATGCGCTGGGCCGCCATCGGAATCACCTCGACCGGCACCGGAAAGCGACCCAGCTTTTCGACGCGCTTGGACTCGTCCGCGATGCAGACGAAGCGCTCCGACAGCGCGGCAACGATCTTCTCGCGGGTCAGGGCCGCGCCGCCGCCCTTGACCATGCAGCCGGTGCCGTCGATCTCGTCGGCGCCGTCGACGTAGACAGACAGCCGGTCCACCGCATTGGCATCCAGCACCGGAATGCCGAGGGCCTCCAGCCGCTCGGTGCTCGCCACCGAGCTGGACACCGCACCGGCGATGCGCGTGCGCATCGTCGCCAGCGCGTCGATGAACTTGTTCACGGTGGAGCCGGTGCCGACGCCGACCAGTTCGCCCGGCACCACATAGGCCAGGGCCGCCTGGCCCACCAGGGTCTTGAGTTCGTCTTGGGTCTGCATGGGCACCTGGGGCAAGTCGGCACGCGGCCGGGTTTTGGGAGAATCGGAAAAAGAGCCCGGATTATCCAATGTCGCTTCTGCCGTATGCCCTCGCCCGCCCCTTCCTGTTCGGTCTCGATCCGGAAACCGCCCATGAACTGACGCTGGACGCACTGGCCCGCACGCAGCGCACGCCGCTGGCCTGGGCCTACACCCGCCGCCTGGTCCGGGATCCGGTCACGGTGGCCGGGCTGGCTTTCCCGAACCGGGTGGGCCTGGCGGCCGGCCTGGACAAGAATGCCCGCTGCATCGACGCACTCGGTGCGATGGGCTTCGGTTTCGTCGAGGTGGGCACCGTCACACCGCTCGCGCAGCCCGGCAACCCGCGGCCGCGGATGTTCCGGCTGCCGCAGGCCCAGGCGCTGATCAACCGGCTGGGCTTCAACAATGAGGGGCTGGAGGCCTTCGTCGCGAATGTGCGGCGCGCGCGCTTTCGCAGCCAGGGCCGGATCCTCGGGCTCAACATCGGCAAGAACGCCAGCACGCCGATCGAGCGCGCCGCGGACGACTACCTGATCGCGCTCGAGGGGGTGTACCCGCATGCGGACTATGTGACCGTCAACATCTCCAGCCCGAACACCCGCAACCTGCGAGAGCTGCAGTCGGACCAGGCACTGGACGCGCTGCTGGCCGCACTGTCCGGCAAGCGCGCGGCACTGCAGCGGGCCCAGGGCCGGCGGGTGCCGCTGTTCGTCAAGATCGCGCCGGACCTGGACGCCGAACAGGTGGCCCACATCGCCGCACTGCTGCGCCGGCATGCAATGGACGGCGTGATCGCCACCAACACCACGATCGACCGCAGCGCGGTCCAGGGCCTGCCGCATGCGCAGGAGGCCGGCGGCCTGTCAGGTGCGCCGGTGCGCGCCGCCAGCGACCGGGTCATCGGCCAGCTGCGCCAGGCGCTGGGGCCCGGCTTCCCGATCATCGGTGTAGGTGGCATCCTGTCCGCCGCGGATGCGGTGGCCAAGATCGAGGCCGGTGCCGACCTGGTACAGATCTATACCGGCCTGATCTACCGGGGCCCTGCACTGGTCGAAGACGCGGCACGCGCACTGCAGCGCCAGCGCGCCGGTTCAGCCCGCTGAGCCCTGCACCAGCGCGGCCACCTGGGTGCCGATCGCCAGCGAGCTGGTCAGACCGGGCGACTCGATCCCGAACAGGTTCACCAGGCCGGGCACGCCATGGTCGGCCGGCCCCTGGATCAGGAAATCTCGGGCGTCTTCCCCCGGCGCCTGCAGCTTGGGCCGCATGCCGGCATAGCCGGGCACCAGCGCCGCGTCCGGCAGGCCGGGCCAGTAGCGGCGGATCTGCGCGTAGAAACCTTCGCCGCGTGCCGGATCGACCTGCAGATCCTGCGGGTCACCGACCCACTGCACGTCCGGGCCGAACTTGGCCTGACCGGCCAGATCGATCGTCAGGTGCACACCCAGCCCGGCACGCTCCGGCACCGGGTAGATCAGGCGCCGGAACGGACAGCGGCCGGCCAGCGAGAAGTAGTTGCCCTTGGCGTAGTAGGCCCGCGGAACATGCGCTGGCGGCAGCCCGGCGATGGAACGGGCCAGGGCCGGTGCGGCCAGACCGGCGCTGTTGACGAGCAGCCGGGTGTGCAAGGCCGTGCCGTCCGCCGTCCGGACGCACAGGCCGTCGGCATCCACCTCCACCGACTGCACGCGCGTGTGCAGCGCCACCAGGCCCCCGGCGTGCTCCAGGTCGCCCTGCAGCGCCAGCATGAAGGCATGGCTGTCGATGATGCCGGTGGACGGCGACAGCACCGCGCCGGTGCAGTGCAGCGCCGGCTCCAGCGCGCGCGCCTGCGCGGCCGAGAGCGGCTGCAGGTCGTTCACGCCATTGGCCCGCGCGGCGGCGACGACCGCCTCCAGCTGCGCCTGCTGCTCCGGCGCGGTGGCCACGATCAGCTTGCCGCAGCGCCGGTGGGGCACGCCGCGCTCGGCGCAATAGGCATACAGCAGATCCCGGCCGGCGACGCACAGCCGGGCCTTCAGCGAACCCTGCGGGTAGTAGAGGCCCGCGTGGATGACCTCGCTGTTGCGCGCGCTGGTGCCGGTGCCGATGGCGCCCTCCGCCTCCAGAACCCAGACCTCCCGGCCCTGCAATGCCAGGGCCCGCGCCACCGCCAGGCCGACCACGCCGGCGCCCACGACGACGCAGTCCACCTGCTCCATCGAGCGGCGCTGCCTACTTGAGCTGCACGGAGCCGGACACCGTGACCGTCACTGCCGACTTGCCGGCCTCGACCGGCACCGGGGCGTCCGCCATCGCGACGCGGGCTTCCATTGCCATCACCTTGGGGCGCGGCATGAAGCCCTGTTCGTTGGTGGACACGGCCACCTCGCGCAGGCTGTACCCGCCAAAGCCGAAGCCGCGGGCAATGTCGGCAGCGCGCGCCTTGAAGCGCTCGATCGCCTGGGCCTGCACCTCGCCCTCGACGCGTTCACGCTGCTCGCGACTGAGGCCGAAGCCGACCTGTCCCATCGTCAGCGTCTGGATCTTGCCGGCGGTGCTGCTGATGCGCGCGAAATCGCGGCCCTCCAGCACCATCTCGACGCTGCCCTGCCAGCCATTGAGCTTGCCGTCGCGGCCATAGCGCGGATGCAGACTGAAATTGCCGGTGCGCACATCCATCTGGCCCGGCACCGCGGCCTTGCGGGCTTCGGTCAGTGCGGCGTCCAGCGCCTGCCGCAGCTGGCCCTGGACCGTCGCTGCATCGCTGCCCTCGCGCGTCGTGCCCAGGCTGAAGCTCAGCAGATCCTGCGGCACGTCCATCGTGGCGCTGGCGGACAGCTGCACCAGGTTCTGCACCGGTGCCGGCGCGGGCACCTGGGCCCGCGCGAAGCCTGCCAGTCCCGCCAGGACCACCGCGAGCACCGCGGCACGACGCCGAGCGGCTCTCATCGCGCCGTTCCCCGCCGGGACTCGTTCGGATCCCGGTCCCGGCGCAGCTGCTCGCGCATCTGCGCCTTGCCTTCAGGCGTCAGCTGAAACGGCGGCGTCGGCTGCCTGTCGGCCGTCGGGATCGGGTCCGGCTCCATGACGCCGGCGGCCGGACGGTTGATCTGCAGGACCTCCCGGATCTGCCGCTGGACCTTCGGATCGACAGTCACCTGCCCTGCCCCAGGCCCTGCGACGGGTCCGCCCCCCGGCCCCGCACGCCCTCCGGGCGGCCCGGGCTGGGCCCAGGCGCAACCGGACGCAGCTGCCAGCGTGACCGACAGAAACAGGATTTGACGCATAGGAGAAGAATAACGCGAACCGGTACCGCCCCGTCGACCGCGCCACAGACACAGTTGTGGCCTGTTGGCGAGAGTTGTAACAGTGTGTCAGGCCTTCCGGGCAATCCCTTGGCCCGCCCCGCAAAACCAGCAGAATCCGGTCTGTTACAAATTCAACAAGGGAGTCCCATGAGCCAAGTGCCCGCACGCAGCGACAAGATCCTGGTCGTCGATGACGACATGCGTATTCGTGACCTGCTGCGCCGTTACCTGACGCAGGAAGGCTTCGAGGTGTTCCAGGCCGAGGACAGCAAGAGCCTGAACCGGATCCTGCTGCGCGAGACCGTCGACCTGATCGTGCTGGACCTGATGCTGCCCGGCGAGGACGGCCTGTCGATCTGCCGGCGCCTGCGCGCGGCGAACGACCGCACGCCGATCATCATGCTGACGGCCAAGGTGGAGGACGTCGACCGCATCGTCGGGCTGGAGGTCGGCGCAGACGACTACCTCGGCAAGCCCTTCAACCCGCGCGAGCTGCTGGCCCGCATCAATGCGGTGCTGCGCCGCCGGCCGGTCAACGAGGCCCCGGGCGCACCGTCCAGCGAGAACGAGGTGGTGCAGTTCGGCAACTTCAGCTTCGACCTGGGAACCCGCACGCTGACCAAGTCCGGCGAGGAGCTGCCGCTGACCACCGGCGAGTTCGCGATGCTCAAGGCGCTGGTGCGCCACCCGCGCCAGCCGATGTCGCGCGAGAAGCTGGCGCAGCTGGCGCGCGGCCGGGAGTTCGAGCCGTTCGACCGCAGCCTGGACGTGCAGATCTCGCGGCTGCGCAAGATGATCGAGAACGACGCAGCGACACCGCGCTACATCCAGACGGTCTGGGGCGTGGGCTACGTGTTCGTGCCGGACGGAGGCAGCTGAGCCCGTGGCAGCCGTTCCGGCACCGGTCGACACCACCCCGACGCCGCTGGAGGCGACCGGCTCCGTGCCGGTGGCCGGCCCGCGGCGCAGCATCAGCCTGTTCTGGCGCACCTTCATCCTGCTGGGTGCGCTGCTGCTGGTCAGCATCCTGGCCTGGCTGCAGACACTGCGCACGTTCGAGCTGGAGCCACGCGCCGTGCAGACCGCGCAGCAGATCGCGTCGTTGGTGAACCTCAGCCGCGCGGCGCTGATCCATGCGGATGCGATCGCGCGGGTGTCCCTGGTCAAGACGATGACGGAACAGGAAGGTGTGCGCATCATGCCGCGCGAGCCGGACGACCGCTTCCAGCCCTTCGGCGACGACCTGCTCGGCCGCCGGATGGCCGAGGAGCTGGTCAAGCGCCTGGGGCAGGACACGGTGGTCGCCAGCAGCGTCAATGCCGAACCGGGCCTGTGGGTCGGCTTCACGATCGAGGAGGACGGCTACTGGTTGCGCACCGACCGCGCCCGGCTGAATCCGCCGGCCGGCACGACCTGGATCATCTGGCTGGTCGTCGCGACCGCGCTGTCGCTGGCCGGTGCGGCGCTGATCGCCGGCCTGGTCAACCGCCCGCTGAAGGACCTGTCCCGCGCCGCGAGCCGCGTGCGCCAGGGTGATTTCGCCGGCAGCGCGCTGAATGAAAGCACCACGACCGGCGAGATCCGGCAGGTCAACATCGAGTTCAACCGGATGGCGCAGCAGCTGGCGCAGGTGGAGCAGGACCGCGCCGTGATGCTGGCCGGCATTTCGCACGACCTGCGCACGCCGCTGTCGCGGCTGCGCCTGGAGACCGAGCTCAGCGTCAGCGACCCGGACGCCCGGGACCACATGGCCGCCGACATCGTGCAGGTCGACGCGATCATCGACAAGTTCATGGACTACGCCCGGCCGGACCAGATCGTGCTGCAGGCAGTGCCGCTGGCCGAGGTGGTGCAGCGCTGCGTCTACGCCGTCAAGGACCACGAGGCGTTGCGCTGCACGATGGATGTACCGGCCACGCTGCAGGTGCTGGCCGATCCGGTGGAGCTGGTGCGCGTCGTCTCCAACCTGCTGGAGAACGCGATGCGCTACGGGCGCAGCGCGGATTCCGGCGTGGCGGAGGTCGAGATCAGCGCGCGTCCGCACCAGCAGTGGGTGCTGCTGGAGGTGCGCGACCACGGCCCCGGCGTGCCGCCGGCCGCCCTGGCGCATCTGACCAAGGCCTTCTTCCGCGGCGACACCGCGCGCACCGCGGCCACCGGTGCCGGGCTGGGTCTGGCCATCGTCGAGAAAAACATCCAGCGCATGGGCGGCGCGATGCAGCTGGTCAACCGCAGCGCCGGCGGCCTGGCGGCGCGCATTCAGCTGCAGCGCGCGCCCTGATCTTTCACCAGGTACTCAGGCGCCGTCGACGGCCCGAACCAGCAGCACGACGGCGCGCGCCTCGATCGAGCGGCCCTCGCCCACCGGGCCCATGCGTTCGGCCGTCTTGGCCTTCACGTTGACCTGCGCCTCCTGCAGCCCGAGGGCCCCGGCGATGGTCTGGCGCATCTTCGGAATCCAGGGCATCAGCTTCGGGGCCTGCGCGATGATGGTGCTGTCGATGTTGCCCACCCGCCAGCCGGCCGCCCGCACGCGGACCGCGGCCTCGCGCAGCAGCACCAGCGAGTCCGCCCCCCGAAAGCGCTCGTCCGTGTCCGGGAAGTGCGTGCCGATGTCGCCGAGCGCCGCGCCGCCCAGCAGCGCGTCCGTCATCGCGTGCAGCAGCGCATCGGCATCGGAGTGGCCCAGCAGGCCGCGGTCGAACGGAATCTCGACGCCGCCCAGGATCAGCTTGCGGTCGCTGACGAGCGCATGCACGTCCCAGCCTTCGCCGATGCGGATGTCAGGGATAGTCATAGTCGGGGCGCTCCTGCCGGTTCGTCGATGCCCGCGCCTGCAGGACCGCCTGCGCGAGCTGGAAATCCTCGGGAAAGGTGACCTTGAAGTTCTGCGAGCTGCCCGGCACCAGGCGGGGCGACAGGCCTTGCGCCTCGATCGCGGAGGACTCGTCGGTGACCGACTCGCCGGCGGCCTGCAGCGCCGCCTGCAGCAGCCCGATGCGGAACATCTGCGGCGTCTGCGCGAGCCAGCGGTCGCGGCGGTCGGTGGTTTCCAGCACCCGCCCTTCCCGCCCGAGCTTCAGCGTGTCGGCCACCGGATGCGCCAGCAGCCCGCCCACCGGGTCCGCGAGGCAGGCATCGATCAGCCGCTCGATCAGCGCGGGCGTGATCAGGCAGCGCGCCGCATCATGCACCAGTACCCAGTCCTGCGGCTGCGCGCCCCGCTGCAACAGTACCCCCAGGCCCTGCAGCACGGTCTGGGCCCGCGTGGCACCGCCGCAGGCCGCCCATTGCCAGGGGGCGCCGTCGGCCAGCACGGGCAACACGTTGTCCTGCGGGGAAATGACGACCAGCGTGCCGGCCAGCCGAGGCACCCCGGCGAATGCGGCCAGCGTGTGCAGCACCAGCGGGCGGCCAGCCAGCGGCTGGTACTGCTTGGGCTGGGCACCACCGGCCCGCAGCCCGGCACCGGCACAGGGCAGCAGCGCCCACAGCCGGGGCGGTGCGCCATTGGCGCTGGCAGGGGTGTTGCGGGTCGGGAGCGTCATCGGAGCGGGCCATTCTAGAATCTGCGGCCCACCATGGATCTCCCCCAACTCAGTACCGGCAAACGGTTCCACCTGCCCTGTCCCACCGGCTCCGCCGACGCCCTGCTGCTGGCCGAGCTGGCGCAACGCGAGAAATCCGCCGGCCGGCCGGTGGCCATCGTCACCGCGCAGGCGGCCGACGCGCAACGCCTGCTGGAGGAGATCCGCTTCTTCGCGCCGACGCTGCGTTGCGCGCTGTTCCCGGACTGGGAGACGCTGCCCTACGACACCTTCTCGCCGCACCAGGACCTGATCAGTGAACGGCTGGCCACGCTGTGGCGGATCTCGCAGCGCGACAAGGACACCGGCGCCGATGTGGTGCTGGTGCCGGCCACGACCGCGCTGTACCGGCTGGCGCCGCCCCGCTTCCTGGCCGGCTACACCTTCCATTTCAAGGTGCGCCAGAAGCTGGACGAGGCCCGCCTGCGTGCCCAGCTGACGCTGGCCGGCTACAGCCATGTGAGCCAGGTCGTCAGCCCCGGCGAGTACGCGGTACGCGGCAGCCTGATCGACCTGTTCCCGATGGGCTCGGCCGTGCCCTACCGAGTCGACCTGTTCGACGACGAGATCGACAGCATCCGAACCTTCGACCCGGACACCCAGCGCAGCCTGTACCCGGTGCCCGAGGCTCGCCTGCTGCCAGGCCGCGAGTTTCCGATGGACGACGACGCGCGCACGCTGTTCCGCAAGCGCTGGCGCGAGCTGCTGGACGGCGACCCGACCAAGAGCCGCATCTACAAGGACATGGGCACCGGCGTGGCTACGGCCGGCATCGAGTACTACCTGCCGCTGTTCTTCGAGGACACCGCAACGGTATTCGACTACCTCGGCCCGGACGCCACGCTGGTGCTGCACGGCAACCTGGAGGACGCCTTCGCGCACTTCTGGCAGGACACCCGGGACCGCTACCGCCTGGTGCAGGGTGATCCGGAGCGCCCGACGCTGCCGCCACCCGCGCTGTTCCTGAACGCCGAGCAGTTCTACCTGCGGGCCAAGGACTACGCGCAGCTGGCGCTGCGGGCTGCGACCTGCGACGCGGCGGAGGCGGATACCGAGGCCCACCAGAACCAGTGGGCCTCGCTGCCACCGCTGACGGTCGTGCGCGGCGCCGAGGACCCGCTGGCCCGCCTCAAGCAGCATCTGCAGTCCACCGAGCACCGGGTGCTGGTCGTGGCAGAGAGCGAAGGCCGCCGCGAGAGCCTGCTGGACTTCCTGCGCGCCAGCGCGCTGGACCCGACCCGCTTCGACTCGCTGGAAGAGTTCATCGGCAGCAGCGAGAAGATCGGCCTGGCCACCGCGGCGCTGAGCAGCGGCTTCCGCTGGCTGGAGCGCGGCATCGACTTCGTCACCGAGACCGAGCTGTTCGCCAGCGGCCCGGTGGCCCGCCGGCGCCGCAAGCAGGAGCAGGTCAGCGATGTCGAGGCGCTGATCAAGGACCTGAGCGAGCTCAACGTCGGCGACCCGGTCGTGCACAGCGCGCATGGCGTGGGCCGCTACCGCGGCCTGGTCAACATGGACCTGGGCCAGAAGGACGATGCGGGCGAACCGGTGATGCAGGAGTTCCTGCACCTGGAATATGCCGACAAGGCGACGCTGTACGTGCCGGTCAGCCAGCTGCAGCTGATCGGCCGCTACACCGGGGTCAGCGCGGACGAGGCGCCGCTGCACAAGCTCGGCTCCGGCCAGTGGGACAAGGCCCGCCGCAAGGCCGCCGAGCAGGTGCGCGACTCCGCCGCCGAGCTGCTGGACATCTACGCCCGCCGCGCGCTGCGCGAGGGGCATGCCTTCCGTTATTCGCCGAACGACTACGAGACCTTCGCGAACGACTTCGGCTTCGAGGAGACGGCCGACCAGCGGGCCGCGATCCACGCGGTGATCCAGGACATGATCAGCCCGCGCCCGATGGACCGGCTGGTCTGTGGCGATGTGGGCTTCGGCAAGACCGAGGTCGCGCTGCGCGCTGCGTTCATCGCCGTCACCGGCGGCAAGCAGGTGGCCTTCCTGGCGCCTACGACGCTGCTGGCCGAGCAGCACTACCAGACGCTGGTCGACCGCTTCGGCAAGTGGCCGGTCAAGATCGCCGAGATGAGCCGCTTCCGCTCCGCCAAGGAGATCACGGCCGCGATGAAGGGGCTGGCCGATGGCAGCATCGACATCGTCGTGGGCACGCACAAGCTGCTGAGCCAGGACACGCGCTTCAAGAACCTGGGCCTGTTGATCATCGACGAGGAGCACCGCTTTGGCGTGCGCCACAAGGAGGCGATGAAGGCGCTGCGCGCCGAGGTCGACGTGCTGACGCTGACCGCGACGCCAATCCCCCGCACGCTGGGCATGGCGCTGGAGGGCCTGCGCGACCTCAGCGTGATCGCCACCGCGCCGCAGCGCCGGCTGGCGATCAAGACCTTCGTGCGGACCGAGGGCAACGGCGTGATCCGCGAGGCGGTGCTGCGCGAGCTCAAGCGCGGCGGGCAGGTCTATTTCCTGCACAACGAGGTCGAGACGATCGAGAACCGCCGCGCCAAGCTCGCCGAGTTGCTGCCCGAGGCCCGCATCGCGGTCGCCCACGGCCAGATGCCGGAGCGGCAGCTGGAGGCGGTGATGCGGGACTTCATTGCGCAGCGCTTCAACCTGCTGCTGTGCTCCACGATCATCGAGACCGGCATCGACGTGCCGACGGCCAACACCATCGTCATGAGCCGCGCCGACAAGTTTGGTCTGGCCCAGCTGCACCAGTTGCGCGGGCGCGTCGGCCGCAGCCATCATCAAGCCTATGCCTACCTGCTGGTGCCGGACGTCGAGGGCCTGACCAAGCAGGCCGCGCAGCGCCTGGAGGCGATCCAGCAGATGGAGGAGCTCGGCTCCGGCTTCTACCTGGCGATGCACGACCTGGAGATCCGCGGCGCCGGCGAGGTGCTGGGCGAGAACCAGAGCGGCAACATCCTGGA
The DNA here is from genome assembly GCA_016790475.1 of Rhodoferax sp. Lineage (GTDB taxonomy): Bacteria > Pseudomonadota > Gammaproteobacteria > Burkholderiales > Burkholderiaceae_C > CAISIP01. Next base: position 29,041 of record JAEUOX010000112.1, read on the forward strand.
GATCGGCTTCCAGCTCTACAACGAGATGCTGGCCGAGGCGGTGCGCTCATTGAAGGCCGGTAAGGAGCCGGACCTGCTGGCGCCGCTGAATGTCGCAACCGACATCAACCTGCACGCGCCCGCGCTGCTGCCCAATGACTACTGCGGCGACGTGCACCTGCGCCTGAGCTTCTACAAGAAGCTCGCCAGCGCACGCAACGCCGACCAGGTCGACGCGCTGCTGGAGGAGATCGTCGACCGCTTCGGCAAGCTGCCGCCGCAGGCCCAGACGCTGATCGACGTGCACCGGCTGCGCGTGATCGCCCGGCCCTATGGCGTCGTCAAGGTGGATGCCGCACCGGGCGTCATCACGATCACGTTCAAGAAGGACCCACCGGTGGACCCGATGCGCATCATCGAGCTGATCCGCAAGCACCGGCACATCAAGCTGGTGGGCAACGAGAAACTGCGCATCGAGCGCGCGCTGCCGCAGGCCCGGGACCGGGCCCATCTGGTGCGGGACGTGTTGCGGGGGCTGGGGCAGCCGACGGGGGTGGGGGAGGTGGTGGCGGTCTGAAGCGGGTCAGGTGCGCTGCCCCCTCTTCCATACCGGGAGCGAGCATCAGGCTCAACCGGCGTCACCCATGGTAGTTTGATCTGCCTCAGACGCAGAGCGCGGCATGCAGCCGATTTACCGCGGCTTCACGCCCCAGCCATGCTGCTTCACGCCCGCGGTGCACACTGGCCCGCACACCTTCACTACCAGACCCCTGCCATGAACCTCTCCTCCCAACGCCCCTGGATCACCCCGCTGGTCATCGGATCCTTCCTGCTGTCGGCCGTGACCGGCCTGCTGATGTTCTTCCACCTGGACAGCGGGCTGAACAAGCTCGCCCATGAGTGGCTCAGCTGGGCCATGCTGGTGGGCGTTGGCCTGCATCTGGGACTGAACCAGTTGCCGTTCAAGCGCTACTTTCAACAACCGCTGGCGCGCGGCGTCATGGCGGGCTTCGCGGCCCTGCTGCTGCTGAGCTTCCTGCCGGTCGGCGGAACGGCCGGCGGGCAGCCGCCCTTCGCGGCGCCGGTGCAGGCACTCGCCCGCGCGCCGTTGCCGGCGCTGGCCCAGATCGCCAGCCTCAGCCCCGAGGCGTTGCGGGCACGCCTCGGCGCCGCCGGCCTGGTCGTCACGAACGATGCACAGACGCTGCAGGACATCGTCGGCCCGGAACTGCGCGCCCAGATCAACGCCCTCAACCGCATCCTGCCTCCAAACACCGCTCCACGCTGACATAACATCCCCCCATGACCGCCGCCACCGAACACGCCCCCGGCCTCTTTATCCGCGGTTTCCGCCCGCCCCTGCGCCTGCGCGATTTCGGCCTGGCCGCCTTCGACATGGACTCCACGCTGATCAACATCGAGTGCGTGGACGAGATTGCCGCCGCGGCGGGCCGCAAGGCGGAGGTGGCCGCGATCACCGAGGCGGCGATGCGCGGCGAAATCGCCGACTACAAGGCCAGCCTGCGCGCACGCGTCGCGCTGCTGAAGGACGTGCCGGTCGACTACCTGCAGCAGGTCTACGACGAGCGCTTGCAGCTCAATCCGGGTGCGGCCGAGCTGCTCGCGGCCTGCAAGGCGGCCGGCCTGGCGACGCTGCTGGTCAGCGGCGGCTTCACGTTCTTCACCGACCGGGTGCGCGACCGGCTGGGCATCGACGACACCCGCTCCAATGTGCTGGAGGTCGCCAACGGGCGGCTCACCGGCCGCCTGGTGGATCAGCCCTGGGGCGACATCTGCGATGGCGAGGAAAAGCGCCGCATGCTGTTGGCCACCTGCGAGCGCCTCGGCCTGCCGCCGTCACGGGCGATCGCGGTCGGCGACGGCGCGAACGATCTGCCGATGATGGGTGTGGCCGGGCTGTCGGTCGCCTACCACGCGAAGCCGGCGGTGCGGGCGCAGGCCATGGTCGCGATCCAGAGCGGCGGGCTGGACCGGCTGCTTGAAGTCCTCCGCTGAGGCGCCGTCAGCCAGCGGCCTGGCCCACCAGCCGTTGCACCCCCTGCCAACGCGCCCCGGACGCCAGCACGATCGGCGCATGGATCTGCGCCGCCTCGACACACACCATCTGGCGCCAGCCGTCCGGCGGCATGTCGGCCAGCGCGGCACAGCGCGCCGCACCCGGGTTCCAGACCACCACGTCGGCAAAGCCCTGCTGCTCGATGCGCAGCGCCCGGGCGCCACTGGGGCCGGCAGGTGCCAACCACAGCGGCGACCCTGGCCAGGGGTAGATGCGGTCCTGATCCCCCGTGCCAAAACGGATCGCACCGGCCTGCTGCTGGTGCGTGCCGCTGAGCGCGTCCCAGTAGGTCTGGCCGTCCAGGCCCTGCAAGGTCGCATCGGCCAGATCGGCCACCCGCAGATAGGTATGCAGCGCCGCCTGGAAGGACAGCTGCGTTGCACCAGTGTTCCGACAGGACAGCGTCATCGTCAACGCATCGCCGCCGACCTGCACCTGCAACTCCAGCACAAAGTCCTGCGGCCAGATCTGCCGCGTCGCCGGGCTGGCGGTCAGCTGCAGCGTCACGCTGGCCGGATCCTCCGCACCTGTCGGCACCACACGCTCCCACGCCCGGGTGCGCGCAAAGCCATGCCGCGGCAGCGGCCCGCGATCCGAGAACTGCGGAAAGATCACCGGCACACCGCCGCGGATGGCCTGGCCGGCCGCATGCCCGGAGCGCGGCGACAGGTACAGCTGGTCCTCGCCGCCCGCCGGCACCCAGCGCAGTACATGGCCGCCGTGCAGTGCCACGCTGGCCTGTGCACCATCGGGCGCGCGCAGATGCACGGCGGGCACATCGGCCGGGAGACAATGCGGGGTTTCAGACACGGTGGACGCCTCCGCGGGCCTACCGATGCCCGCCAATTCATTCTAGACAGGCGCCCTGCGCCGACCGACACCCTCGCATGCAGCTGCAACTGATCCCGGACCCCGCCAGGATCGGCGCCAAAGTGGCGGCCGACGCCGAACGCATCCTGACCGACGCCCTCGCCCGCCAGCCGGAGGCCACGCTGGTGGCCGCCACCGGCATGAGCCAGCTGGCGATGCTGGGCCTGCTGGCGCAATCGCGCCGCATCGACTGGCGCCGCGTCACGGTCTTTCATCTCGACGAATACATCGGCCTGCCGGCGAGCCACCGCGCCAGTTTCCGGCGTTACCTGCGCGAGCGGTTCCTGGACCACCTGCCCGCCCAGCCGGCCTTCTTCGGGATCCAGGGCGACGCGCCGGATCTGGACGCCGAGATCGCCCGGCTGAACCAGGCGCTGGGCGCACGCCCGGTGGACCTGTGCTTTGCCGGCCTGGGCGACAACGCGCACCTGGCCTTCAACGACCCGCCGGCCGACTTCGATGCCGAGGCGCCCTACATCGCCGTGGCGCTGGACGAGACCTGCCGCCAGCAGCAGACCGGCCAGGGCTGGTTCGACCGCGTCGAGGATGTGCCGCCGCGCGCCATCTCGATGTCGGTGCGCCAGATCCTGCGCAGCCGCTGCCTGCTGATGACGGTGACCGGCCAGCGCAAGGCGCCGGCCGTCCGCGGCATGGTCGAGGGGCCGATCGACCCGTCCTGCCCGGCCTCTGCGCTGCAGCGCCACCCGCAGTGCACGGTGTACCTGGATCCGGCTGCGGCCAGCGGGCTGCGCGAGCCACCGACAGCCGCCCGCTGAGCGCCGCTGCGTTCAGGCCGTTCGCGTCACTGCAGCGCGCCCGGGCAGCACCTCGAACGCCGCCAGCGTGCGGATACGCGTGTCCCGCTGCGTCACGTCGTCCACGACGCGCAGCCGGGTGCGCAGCTGCGTCGGCGTGAACTCGGCGACGCCGTAGCCGTGCTCCTGTGCGTCGGCGAACAGGAAGTGCGGGTTCTCTGCCAGCCGCTGCGCCGTCTGCGCATTGCCGCCGCCGCGCGACGTGATGCTGGTGCCGCAGAACTCCACGCCGACAGCGGCGCTGTCCGGCCGCGCATAGTCCGCCTTGACCTGACCGACCCAGTTCGCGTGCACGTCCCCGCCCAGGAACACCGGGTTGGGGGCCTGGTGCCGCTGCAGCGCATCGGTCAGCCGGCTGCGTGCGGCGGCATAACCGTCCCAGCCGTCGTTCGTCAGCACCTGGCCCGGGCCGGGGCGGAAGTCCCGCTGGCCGAACACCGTCTGCTGCCCGACCAGGCTCCAGACGCGGTCCCGCGTGTCCGCGGTGGCCAGCGACTGCTCCAGCCAGCGCTCCTGCGCCTCGCCGAGCATGCTGCGCCGGGTATCCATCCAGGCCGGGCACTGCTCCGGGCGCACGGTGCTGGAGCCCGGCAGGCCGTCGCGCGTGCAGACCGGCGCGTCCCGGAACTGGCGCCCGTCCAGCAGGTGCAGGCTGGCCAGCCGCCCGATCAGCAGCCGGTCGTGCACCCGCACCGAGACGCCGCCGGCGGCGCGCGCCAGTGTGCTGGCCCGCAGCGGCATGTGCTCGTACCAGGCCTGGTAGGCGGCGCTGCGCCGCTGCGCGAAATCGCCCGGCAGCGCCGGGTCGCGCGTGCCGCTGTAACCGGGGTGCACACCGGCATAGTCGTTCTGCACCTCGTGGTCGTCCCAGCCCAGGATCCAGGGGCAGGCCTGGTGCGCCGCCTGCAGGTCCGGGTCGGACTTGTACTGCGCATACCGGCGGCGGTAGTCGTCCAACGTCAGCACCCAGCCGCCGGAGGGCTGGCGCACGCGGCTGCCGGTGCCGGGGTACTCGTACAGGTAGTCGCCGAGGAACAGCACCGCATCGACGTCCTCATCCAGCAGGTGCCGCCAGGCGGAGAAGAAGCCGTCCTCCCATTTCTGGCAGGACGCATAGGCCATGCGCCAGCGTGCCACCGCGGCCTGCGGCCCCGGCAGTGTGCGGGTGCGGCCGACCGGGCTCACGGCCGCGCCGGCCAGGAAGCGGTAGTGGTACCAACGGTCCGGCTCCAGGCCACCGACCTCCACATGCACCGCATGCGCCAGTGCCGGGTCGGCCAGCGCCTGGCCGCGGCGCAGGATCTGGCGGAACTGCGTGTCTTCCGCGAGCTCCCAGTGCACCGTCTGCACGCCGGCGGACCGCAATGCGGCAGCATGCTCGGGCTGGGTCTGGACCAGGCGGGTCCACAGAACCACCGAATCCGTGCCCGGCGAGCCGCTGGCCACGCCAGCCTGGAACGGGTTCTCCGGCCAGCGCAGCTGGCTCCAGGCACTGCGCGGCAGCCACAGCACCGTGGCCTGAGCCAGGGCCAGGGCCAGCCAGCTCCGGCGCGTGCTCACCGGGCAACCTCCGTGCTGCGCACTGCGGTGCGAGCTTGCTTGGGGCGGCCCGGCGCTGCGCTCATACGCCCACCGGCCGCAAGGCCCCGTGCCGGCTGCGGCGCACACGCCACAGCAGGAACACGACGACCGCCAGGTTCAGCAGGTTCCAGGCGATCCCGTTCAGGAAGGCGGCGTGGTAGGAGCCGGTCCAGTCGTAGACCGCGCCGGACATCCAGCCGCCCAGCGCCATGCCCAGCATCGTGGCCATCAGGATCGCGCCCATGCGCGCGCCAGCCTGCGCCGGGCTGAAGTACTCCCGCACCACCAGCGCGTAGCTCGGCACGATGCCGCCCTGGAACAACCCGAACAGGCCGGACACCACATACAGCGGCACCAGACCGTCGAAGGGCAGGAACAGCAGCAGCGCGATGCCCTGCAGCACCGAGCCCAGCAGCAGCGTGCGCAGCCCGCCGATGTGGTCCGACACCCAGCCCGACAGCAGGCGGCTCAGGATGCCCAGGCCCATCATCAGCGACAGCATCTCCGCGCCGCGGGCCGCGCCGAAGCCCAGGTCGGTGCAGTAGGCAATGATGTGCACCTGCGGCATCGCCATCGCGACACAGCAGCCCAGGCCGGCCAGCGCCAGCAGCCCCTGCAGCCGGCCCTGCGCCAGGCCCAGCGGCCAGCGCGGATCGGACTGGCCGAGGAAGCGTGCGGAGCGCAAGGCCGCTGCCGGCGCATCGCCGCCCTCCGCCACGGTCGCGGGCGGTGGATGCCGGAACACGAGCGACAACAGCGCCAGGCTGACCAGGCAGAACGCACCGACCCAGAAGTAGGTGGCCCGCCAGCCCGCCGCCGCGACGAAGTGCTGCATCAGCGGCGGCCAGACGACACCGGCGACATAGTTGCCGCTCATGCAGATGCCGATCGCGATGCCGCGGTTGCGGTTGAACCAGCGCGAGGTGTCCGCCATCAGCGGCGCCATCGTTGCCGACACACCCAACAGGCCGACCAGCACCCCATGGGCCAGGCTGAAGCTGCGCAGGCCACCGGCACCGGCGGCCAGCATGAAGCCTCCGCCGAGCAGCACGCCGCCCCCCAGCAGCACCGGCAGCACGCCGAAGCGGTCCGCCCAGCGCCCCATCAGGATGCCGCCAATGCCGAAGCCGATCAGCGTTGCGGTGTAGGGCAGCGAGGCGTCCGCCCGCACGACGCCGAAATCCTGCTGGATCGCCGGCAGCACCACCGACGGCGCATAGATGCCGACCCCGCCGATCGTCATGACCAGCAGCGCCGCGAACAGGCGCAGCCAGGCGTAGCGGGACTCCGCTGCATGCCGGACCGGCAGGCGCTCGGCCACTGCAGGGGGGTGCATGTCAGTCCTGCACCAGGGAGGCAACCGCGGCATCGAGCGCGCCGCTGCCGCAGGGCACACCCATCACCCGCAATGCCGCCTCGACGCCGCCCAGGCAGCCCAGCAGCATCGGCGCGTTCATGTCACCCAAATGCCCGATCCGGAACACGCGCCCCTGCAGCGGCCCCAGCCCGCCGGCCATCGCCACCTGGAAGCGCTCACGCGCCAGCGTGCGCAAAGCGTCGGTGTCGAAGCCCGGTGGCACCGTGATCGCCGTGACCGACGTGGAGCGGCTCGCCGGTTGCTGCGCAAAGAAGCCCAGCGCACCGCCGGTGCTCCAGCGCGCAACCGCCGCATGCACCATCGCGGTCACGCGGCGATGGCGCGCAAAGACCTGCTCGGCTCCCTCCTGCGCGAACAGCGCCAATGCGGCCTCCAGACCGAACAGCAGCGTCTGCGGCGGCGTGCCGCAGTACTTGCGGTAGGAATGCGGGCTGCGGCGCAGCCGCCAGTCCCAGTAGAAGCGCGGCTGCGGGTTGGCCTCGCAGACCGCCATCGCACGCGCGTCGGCGGCCGCAAAGCCCAGGCCGGGCGGGCACATCAGGCCCTTCTGCGAGGCCCCGAGCACGACGTTGACGCCCCAGGCATCCATCGCGAACGGCGTGGCACCGAGCGAGGCGACCACGTCCACCACCAGCAGCGCCGGGTGGCCGGCGGCGTCCAGCGCGGCGCGCAACGCGGGGATGTCGCTGGTCACGCCACTGGCCGTATCGGTATGCACCGCGAACACCGCCAGGATTGCGTGGTCGCGGTCCTCGCGCAGCGCCTGCTCGACGGCGGCCGCGTCGATCGGCAGGCCTGGCACCCAGGGCGTGCGAACGACCCGCCCGCCCATCGCCTCGGTCTGCTCCGCCCAGGAGTCCGAGAAGTGCCCGGTACCGGGCACCAGCACGCTCTGCCCGGGGCCGACCAGATTGCTGATGACCGCCTCCCAGGCGCCATGGCCGTTCGTGGCATAGACGAACACATCCGCCTGGGTGGTCTGCAAGAGGCTGCGCAGGCCGGACTCGACCACATCGATCGTCTCACCCAGGCGCGGGTCGCCCATGTCCATCGGCTGGCGCCCGATCGCCTGCTGGACCTCCAGCGGGACATGGCTCGGGCCGGGGGAATGCAGGAACTGGCGACCGGGGGTGCGGGAGCGGAGGGACATGCGCGTCGGAGTCAGGCGGTGAAACGGGCATCTTAAGCCAGTAGCGCTGCCCGCAGCGCCCGTCGTCGCGGCACAATGGCCCCACGATGGACACGACCACGCACTTCGACATCGCGATCATCGGCGCCGGCATCGCGGGCGCCTCGGTCGCCGCCCTGCTGGCCCCGCACCGCAGCGTGCTGCTGCTGGAGGCGGAATCCCAGCCGGGCTACCACTCCACCGGCCGCTCGGCGGCGATGTTCATGGAGAGCTACGGCCCGCCGGCGGTGCGCGCGCTGACGCGCGCCAGCCGCGCGTTCTACCTGCAGCCGGCCGGCGCGTTCTCCCCGACCCCGCTGCTCGGGGCCCGGGGCGCGCTGTACGTGGCGGCACCGGAGCAGCTGGAGAACCTGCAGGCCTTCTACGACGAGATGGCGCCGAGCTGCACCGGACTGCTGCGACTCGATACCGCCCAGGCCCTGGAGCGCGCCAGCTGCCTGCGGCCGGAGCGGGTCGCCGCGGCGGTGCTGGATACCGATGCGATGGACATCGACGTGCATGCCCTGCACCAGGGCTACCTGCGTCAGATGCGCAAGCACGGCGGCGTGCTGCGCTGCAATGCCCGCGTGCAGTCGGCCCGTCGCACCGCCACCGGCTGGGAACTCTCGCTCGCCGACGGCGAGCCGGTCCGGGCCGCCACCGTCGTGAATGCCGCCGGCGCCTGGGCCGATGCAGTCGGCGCCCTGTTCGGCGCCCCGCCGATCGGCCTGGTGCCGCACCGGCGCTCAGCCTTCACCTTTGCGCCCCCGGCCGGCATGGCGACGAGCCACTGGCCGGTCGTGGCCGATGTCGACCACCACTGGTACTTCAAGCCGGATGCCGGCGTGCTGCTGGGCTCGCCAGCCAATGCCGACCCGACCCATCCGCAGGACGTCGTGCCCGAAGAGCTCGATATCGCCACCGGCATCCACCACATCGAGGCCGTGACCACGCTGACGATCCGCCGTCCGCTGCGGACCTGGGCCGGCCTGCGCTCCTTCGTGCCCGATGGCGAGATGGTGATCGGCGCGGATCCGGCCTGTGACGGCCTGTTCTGGGTGGCCGCCCAGGGCGGGTACGGCATCCAGAGCGCGCCGGGCGCCGCGCTGCTGGCGGCGTCGCTGTTGCTGGAACAGCCCCTGGCGGAGCCGCTGGTGCAGCACGGCGTGGATCCGGCCGCGCTGTCGCCGGCCCGCCTGCGCTGAGGGCGCCGCGCCCTCAGCGGCTGCCGGCGTTCGGCAGGTGGGCGTCGCGGATCGCGAACAGCCGGGCCAGGTCCTCCGAGACCTCGTCCGGGGATTCGATGTCCAGCGGCAGGTCCACCGTCGTGACGGTGCCGACGGTTTCGGGCATCGGCGCCGCGGTGGCGGCCACGGCGGGGGTTGGTGCCGGTGCCGCGGGGGCGGCCGGCGCGGCCGGGGCCGGGGCCGCCTCCGTCAGCTTCGCCGGTGGCTCCAGCCAGACCATCGGGTCCGGCATGTCGGTGAACGGGCAGGTGGTGCCGACCTGGTACTGCCAGGAAATGCTCAGCAGCCATTCGCGTGCGGTCGGGTCGAAGCCATGGATCTCGTCCAGCAGCCGGTTCTGGAAGGCCACGGTGTACTTCAGCAGCCGCACGTCCCACTGGCGCACGACCAGCCGCAGGTGCACGAAGGTCTGGCCGCCGCGGCCGAGTTCCAGCAGCACCTGCGACTCGATCCAGCCGTCCGGGATGCCGGAGATCCGCAGCGTGTCGCGCGTCATCACGCGCACCAGCTCGCGCCGCGTGCCGGCCTGCTGGTTGTCGACCTGGAAGGTGCGGGAATCCGGCGCCGCTTCGGGCTGCGGCGGCTCGGAGGGCGCGGCGGGCGCGGACGCCTCGGCCGGGGGTGCCTTGGTGCTGCCGAACAGGCGTTTGATCATGCTCATCGTCGGGCCTTTCTCGATACGGGGCCGGCGCCTGCCGCACCCAATCGGGGCGCCACGGGGCCTGCGCTGCCCGCCATTGTGGCCCACAACAGGGGCCGCCGGCCGGTTGCCGGCTACAGCAGCATGGCGCCGAAATGGCGCGCAAAGGCCTGCGCCGTCGCGGCATCCAGCCGCTGGCCGACGAACACCTCGACGCCGCGCAGCATCTGGCGCAGCTCCTGCGGGCTGGCGCAGCGCTCGACCGCCGTACAGATCGGCGTGGCCGCGTCCCCCAGCCGCTCCCGGATGAAGGCCGAGGCCTGCGCGCGCACATCGGCGAAGGCCTCCGGATGCGTGGCCGGGCGCGGGGCCGCCTCGGGCGCTGCACTGGCGAAGCCGGGCGCGGCAGGTGGCTGGAGTGCCACCGGTGCACCGTCGATCGCCAGGTAGCCGAACTGCAGCAGGTAGCTCAGCGTGTCGTCCAGCTCGCCGACACGCACGAAGGCACCCAGGTCGTTGACGGTGCGGTGGCCGTCCGCCAGGATCAGCAGCCGGCGCTGCAGCGCGCTCAGCACCACCGAGCGCTCCTGCACCTCCGCGCGGCCCTTGTCGGTCTTGGCCGGGATGGCTCCGGGCGACAGCGTGGACATGGCGGCCTACAGCGCCTGCTTCAGCCGGCCGATGCCTTCGCGGATGCGCTGCAGGTCGGCGGTTGCAAAACTCAGGCGCAGCGTGGCGTTGTCCGGTGCCTGCGCGAAGAACGGCGCGCCGGGCACGAAGGCCACCAGTTGCTCGATCGCGCGGCGGGCGAACTCGGCGGCGTCGCGGCCCCCGGTGAGCCGGGCCCAGAAGAACATGCCGCCCTGCGGCGCGTTGAAGCTGATCGCGTCGCCCAGATCCTGGCGCAGGCATTCCGCCATCACGCGGGCGCGCTCGGCATAGGTGCGGCGCACCACATCCAGTGTCGGCGCCAGCCGGCCCAGCGTCAGGTAGTGCGCGGCGATCGCCTGGCTCAGGTTGCTGGTGTGCGCATCGCTGAACTGCTTGCACATCGTCGCGCGCGCCAGCAAGGCCTCCGGCGCGATCATCCAGCCGACGCGCAGGCCGGGGCTCAGGATCTTGCTGAAGCTGCCGCAGTGGGCCAGCCAGTCGCGGCTGCCGGGCACCTGCTCGCTGAGCGCCAGCAGGCTGGGCGGTGGCGGCTGGTCGAAGTACAGCTCGCCATAGGGATCGTCCTCGACGACCAGCGTGCGGGTGCGCAGCGCCACCTCCAGGATGCGCCGGCGGCGGGCCTCGCTCAGCGTCGCGCCGCTGGGGTTGCCGAAGGTCGGGATCAGGTAGACCAGGCGCGGCCGGTGTTCCTCGATCAGGCGCTCCAGCACGTCGACCTGCACGCCGTCGGCGTCGATCGGCGCACCGATCACCTGCGCGCCATAAAGACGGAAGCACTGGATCGTCGCCAGGAAGGTCGGCGCCTCGACGATGACCTTGTCCCCCGGGTTGATCATCGTCTTGCCGATCAGGTCCAGCGCCTGCTGGCTGCCGGTCGTGACGATCAGGCCGTTCGGAGCCACCACCGCGCCCTTCGCACGCATGTGGGTGCTGATGCCGGCGCGCAGCGGCTCGTAGCCCTCGGTCGCGCCGTATTGCAGCACCGGGCCCGGCGTGGACGACAGCACGGCGTCGCTGGCGATCCGGATGCCCTCGGCGTCGAACAGGGCCGGATCCGGAAATCCGCCGGCGAAGCTGATGATGCCGGGCTTGCCCAGCAGCTTGAACAGCTCCCGGATGGCGGAGGTCTCGACGTTCTGAAGTCGGCTGGCGAATTCCATGGTGGCAGCAATCCCCAAAAAAGCACTATTGTGGCAACACTGCGCTGCCGCCCCGTGCGTCAGAATGATGCCATGGGCGGCGACGCCCCCGTACCGCCACGCACCAGGAGCCACCATGTCCGATATCGACGCCCTGTTCACCTCGATCGCCCTGCCGGTGATGCCGGAAGTCGGCCTGGCGCTGATCAACACGCTGGATGACGAGGACACCCCCCCGTCGAAGATCCAGGCGCTGATCGCGCAGGACCCGGCCCTCAGCGCCAAGCTGCTCGCGCTGGCCAACAGCGCGGCCTTCGGGCTGACCCGCAAGGTGTCCACGCTGGACAGCGCATTGAGCCTGGTCGGCATCTCCAAGGTGCGCACGCTGGCGCTGTCGGCCTGCCTGCACAACGCGTTCTCGATGCCGCAGGGCGTGGACGGCGCAGCCTTCTGGCGCTACGGGCAGCGCTGCGCCGGTTATGCGCAGTGGCTGGCCGAGGGCGTCGACGAGGACCGCCAGCGCGCCTGGCTCACCGGGCTGATGCTGCGCCTGGGCGAGCTGTTGATCTGCACCGCACACCCGAAGGCGGCCACTGCCATCGAGCAGCAGCCCTGCAAGCCGGGTGAGCGCTGGGAGCGCGAGCGCGCGGTCTGCGGCTTCGACGAGGGCCAGGTCACCGCCGAGCTCGCCCGCCGCTGGAACTTCCCGAGCACGATCCAGTACGCCCTGCGCCTGTGTGCCGATCCGCTGCAGCACAAGCCGATCGTGCCGCTGTCCGGCATTCTGCATCTGGCCGCGCGGCTGGCCGAGGACCCGCAGGCCGATGCCGAGGCCATCGACACGCTGCCGGTACCGATCATGTCTGCACTGCAGTTGAAATACGGCTGGATGAAGACGGATTTCCCGGACGGCTCGCGCTTCGTCAGCGTGAACTGACGGCCGGGTGCCACGGCCGGACGGCCGGCCGATGCAACTGCGGCATAAGGCCATGTTGCGCGTGTTTTCGAGGCCCTGCGCGGGCAAAGCGGCTCCTAGAATCCCGCCGCATTCCACGCAGACGGAGACAGCATGACCCCTGGCCCAATCGACGAACTGGCGACCTACGCCCAGCAGCACGGCGGCAGCCGCGCGACCCAGATGGCGGCCTTCGTTGCCGCCTATTTCGAGGCCGTCGATCCGGCCGAGGTGGTGGCCCGCGGGCCGGCGACGCTGTTCGCGATCGCGTCGACGCACTGGCGGCTGCTCGAGGACAGCAGCGCAGGGCCGCTGCCGCGGGTGCGGGTCTTCAACCCGACATTGGCCGAGGACGGCTTCGCCAGCGACCACACGCTGCTGCAGATCGTGCAGCAGGACATGCCCTTCCTGGTCGACTCGGTCACGATGGCCGTCAACGGCAGCGGGCGCACAGCCCACTGGATCGTCCACCCGCTGGTGCGCGTGACCCGCGCGGCCGACGGGCAGGTGCTGTCCGCGGTCCGTGCCGATGGTGCGGCCCCCGCAGCGCAGGACAGCGGCCTGACCTCGCTGATCCTGGTCGAGTGCGACCGCATCGTCCAGGCCGAGGACCGCCGGGCGCTGCAGCAGGACATCGAGCGCGTGCTCGGCGACGTGCGCGCCGCGGTGCAGGACTGGCAACCGATGTGCGAACGTCTGCGCGCCGCCGGCGCCGCCGCCGCCGCGCGGGACGACCTGCCGGCCGCGGAACGCAGCGAGGCCGCCGCCTTCCTGCAGTGGCTGGAGGACGGGCACTTCACGTTCCTCGGCGCCCAGGACCACATGCTGGTGCGCGAACCAGACGGCGCCCGGCTGCAGCCCTCCGACGGCTCCGGCCTGGGCATCCTGCGAGACCGCGCCCCGGCGGCCGCGCTGCGGCTGCAGGCCTCCGCACTGGCGCTGATCGACAGCCCGGACCCGGTGCTGGTCACCAAGGCGATGACCCGCTCCACGGTGCACCGCAGTGCCTGGCTCGACACGATCTCGGTCAAGCGGCACGACGCCGCCGGCCGGGTGATCGGCGAGTCGCGTTTTCTCGGGCTGTACACCGCAGCCGCCTACACCGCGTCGGTCGCGACGATCCCGCGCGTGCGCCAGGCCGTCGCGCAGGTGCTGGCCCAGGCGGCGCTGGTGCCGGAGAGCCATGCCGCGAAGTCCCTGCAGGCGATCCTGCACAGCTACCCGCGCGACGAGCTGTTCCAGGTCGACAGCGCGACGCTGCAGGAGCACGCCATCGGCATCCTGCGGCTGCAGGAGCGCCAGCGCACCCGGGTCTTCCTGCGCCGCGACGCGTTCGGCCAGTTCACATCGGTGCAGGTGTTCGTGCAGCGCGACCGCTACAACACCGAGCTGCGCGTTCGCGTGGGCCAGGAACTGCTGGCCGCGCTGGGCGGCGGCACGATCGAGTTCACGCCGATGCTGACCGACAGCCCGCTGGCGCGCATCCACTATGTGGTGCGCTCCACGGAGCCGGCGGACGCCCTGCCGGCGGTCGACCTGCTGGAGGCCCGCATCGCGCGCCTGGCCCGGCGCTGGGAAGATGAATGCACGGCCGAGATGCTGCGGGCCCATGGCGAAGGCCCGGGCCTGGCACTGGCGCAGCGCTATGCGGCAGCCTTCCCGACCGCCTACCGCGAGGACTTCGCGGCCACCGTGGCCGCGCAGGACGCCGACATCCTGCAGCAGCTGACACCGGAGGCGCCGCTGGCGGTGCAGCTGTACCGGCCGCTGGGCGCCGACGCCGGCCAGCTGCGCTTCAAGATCTTCCACCGCGCCAAGGTGGCCCTGTCCGACTCGCTGCCGGTGCTGGAGGCCATGGGCGCGCGCGTGCTGGACGAGCACCCCTACCGGATCGGCCAGGACGGCGGCTGGATTCACGACCTGGGCCTGCAGGTGCCGGCCACGGTGGACCTGGGCACGGTGCGCAAACGCTTCGAGACGCTGTTCCTGCAGGCCTGGCAGGGCCAGGTCGAGAGCGACCGGATGAACCAGCTGGTGCTGCACACCGGGCTGGACGCCGGCGGCATCGCGCTGCTGCGCGCGCTGGCGCGTTACTTCCGGCAGCTCGGCTTCGCGTTCAGCCAGAGCTACATCGAGACCACGCTGCAGCGCCACCCGGCGCTGGCGGAGGATCTGGTCGCGCTGTTCCAGGCCCGGCTCGATCCGGCCCTGACCGGAGACCGGCAGGCCGCGCAGGACGCCATCGCCGCCCGCATCGACGCCCGGCTGGCGGACGTGCAGAGCCTGGACGAGGACCGCATCCTGCGCCAGTACCTGGCCACGGTGCGCGCGATCGCCCGCACCAGCCATTGGCGGCGCGACGCCGCGGGGCGCCCGCGCGCCTACACCTCGTTCAAGCTGAGGCCCTCCGAGGTGCCCGGCATGCCGCAGCCGGTGCCGCTGTGGGAGATCTGGGTCTACGCACCACGCTTCGAGGGCCTGCATCTGCGCGGCGGCAAGGTCGCCCGGGGTGGCCTGCGCTGGTCCGACCGGCGCGAAGACTTCCGCACCGAGATCCTGGGCCTGGTCAAGGCGCAGCAGGTCAAGAACACCGTGATCGTGCCGGTCGGCTCCAAGGGCGGCTTCGTGCTGAAGAACCCGCCACCGGCTGCGCAGCGCGACGCGCTGATGGCCGAGGGCATCGCCTGCTACCGGATGTTCCTGGGCGGCCTGCTGGACCTGACCGACAACATCGTGGCCGGTCGGGTCGTGCCGCCGCCATCGGTGGTCCGCCATGACGAGGACGATCCCTACCTGGTGGTCGCCGCCGACAAGGGCACGGCCACCTTCTCGGACATCGCCAATGCGGTGTCGGCCGAGTACGGCTTCTGGCTGGGCGACGCCTTCGCGAGCGGCGGGTCGCAGGGCTACGACCACAAGAAGATGGGCATCACCGCGCGCGGCGCCTGGGAGTCGGTCAAGCGGCATTTCCGGGCGCTCGGGCACGACACGCAGCGCGCGCCCTTCACGGTGGCCGGCATCGGCGACATGTCGGGCGACGTGTTCGGCAACGGCATGCTGCTGTCGGAGCACATCCGGCTGCAGTTCGCGTTCGACCACCGCCACATCTTCATCGACCCGGCGCCGGACGCGGCGCGCGCGCTGGCCGAGCGCCAGCGCCTGTTCGCGCTGCCCCGCTCCAGCTGGGACGACTACGACCGTGCGCTGCTGTCCGAGGGCGGCGGCATCTACCCGCGCAGCGCCAAGGCGATCCTGCCCAGCCCGCAGGCCTGCGTGGCACTGGACATCCCGCACCGGGAACTCACGCCCAATGAGCTGATCCAGGCGATCCTGCTGGCGCCGGTGGACCTGCTGTACAACGGCGGCATCGGCACCTACGTGAAGGCCAGCCACGAGACGCACGCGCAGGCCGGCGACCGCGCCAGCGATGCCTTCCGGGTCGACGGTGCGCAGCTGCGCTGCAAGGTGCTGGCCGAAGGCGGCAACCTGGGCTGCACGCAGAACGGCCGGATCGAGTTCGCCGCCAAGGGCGGCCTGATCTACACCGACGCGATCGACAACTCGGCCGGTGTGGACTGCTCGGACCACGAGGTCAACATCAAGATCCTGCTCGGCGGCATCGTCGAGGCGGGCGACCTGACGACCAAGCAGCGCAACGAACTGCTGGCCAGCATGACCGACGACGTCGCCCGGCTGGTGCTGGCCGACAACTATTACCAGACGCAGGCGATCGATGTCGCGGTGCACCGGGCCGCCTACCTGCTCGACGGGCAGCAGGGCCTGATGCGCTGGCTGGAGGGTGCCGGGCGGCTGAACCGGGCGCTGGAGTTCCTGCCGACGGATGCCGAGATTGCGCGCCGCCGTGCGCGCCAGGGCGGGCTGACCGCGCCGGAGAACGCGGTGCTGATGGCCTACGCCAAGATGTCGGTGTTCGACGAGCTGATGGCCAGCGACCTGCCGGACGACCCGTTCTTCGGGCGCTCGCTGCAGGCCTACTTCCCGCCGGTGCTGAGCAGCCGCTTCCCTGCAGCGGTTGCCGCCCACCCGCTGCGGCGCGAGATCATCGCGACGCACATCACCAACACCGTCGTGAACCGCACCGGTGCGACCTTCGTGAACTTCCTCGCGGCCGAGGCCGCCGGAACCGCCGCCGACGTGGTGCGTGCGTTCACGCTGGCGCGCGAGGTCTTCGACCTGGAGGCGCTGTGGGACCGCATCGACGCGCTGGACGGCCAGGTGCCAGCCCCGCTGCAGCTTGACCTGCTGGGCCGCATGATCGCGATGGCGCAGCGCGCCGCGCGCTGGATGCTGCGCGCACGCACCGACCGCAGCGACCTGCCCAGCCTGATTGCCCGCTACCAGCCGGCCGCGCGCATGCTGCGCAACCAGCTCGCAGCCTGGCTGCCGCAGGCCACCCTGGAAGCGGCTGCCCAGGCCTCGTCCCAGCTGCAGCAGGCCGGTGTCGACGCCGCGCTGGCCCAGGCGCTGACGGCCCTGGACTTCGTGTTCCCGGCGCTGGACCTGACCGACCTGGCCCAGCAGGCCGGCACCGACCTGGAGCGCACGGCAAAGGCCTACTTCGGCGTGGATGCCACACTGTCGCTGGGCCTGTGGCGGGCCCAGATCAACCGGCTGCCGACCGACACGCTGTGGCAGACGCAGGCGCGCGGCAGCGCCCGGGACGACGCCTACGCGATCGCCGCGCAAATCACGCTGGCGATGCTGCGCCGGCAGGAGGATCTGGCCAGCTGGCGCGCGCGCCACGCCCGGCCGATCGAGCGGCTGCACCAGCTGCTGTCGACCATCGGCACGCAGGCGCCCGATCTGGCCCCGGTGTCGGTCGCGCTGCGCGAACTGCGCCACCTGGCCTGAGGCCCGGTGCGGCCGCGCCGGTGCCACAATGGCAACCCCGAACGACCGCACTGAGACCATGCGCCCAAGCCGCACCCGAGCGCCGACCATGCCGGCGGCCGACATCGAACCGTTCTTCGCGACGCTGCGGGCAGCCAACCCGATGCCGACCACCGAGCTGGAATACACCAGCGTCTTCGAGCTGCTGGTGGCGGTGCTGCTCAGTGCGCAGGCGACCGACGTCGGCGTCAACAAGGCCACGCGCCGGCTCTTTCCGGTGGCGCACACCCCGGCGCAGATCCTGGCGCTCGGGCAGGACGGTCTGGAGTCCCACATCCGCACGATCGGCCTGTACCGCACCAAGGCGGCCAACCTGCTGCGCACCTGCGAGATCCTGCTGCGCCAGCACGGCGGCGAGGTGCCGCGCACCCGCGAGGCGCTGGAGGCCCTGCCTGGTGTCGGGCGCAAGACCGCCAATGTGGTGCTGAACTGCGCGTTCGGCGAGCCGACGATGGCGGTGGACACGCATATCTTCCGGGTCGGCAACCGGACCGGGCTGGCGCCCGGGCGCGATCCGCTGCAGGTCGAGCTGCAGTTGCTGAAGCGGGTGCCGGAGCCCTACCGGGTGGACGCCCACCACTGGCTGATCCTGCTGGGGCGCTATGTCTGCCTGGCCCGCACACCGCGCTGCGGGCAGTGCGCGGTGCGCGCCTGGTGCCTCCACGAGCCCAAGACTGCCGCCCCGTCATAATGGCCGGCATGAGCCCCGACGCTCCCGTCCCGTTCATTGATCCGCGCACCATCGTCCTGTTCTCCGGGGTGATGGGCGGCCTGATGGCGATCGTCCTGACCTTCCTGCGGCGCAGCTACCCGCCGACCGTGCAGGGTCTGACGGACTGGGCCTTCGGCACCTACCTGCTGTTCTTTGGCGGCCTGGCTGCCGCGTCGCGCGGCAAATCCCCGGAGCTGGTGTCGATCACGCTGGCCAACCTGCTGATCTTCAGCGGCATGTTCTACCAGTTTGTCGGCAGCCAGCGCTTCTTCGGCCGCCGGCCCCGGCCGCTGGCCGGCATGCTGGTGATCGGCGCGCTGGCGCTGGTCTCGGGCTACTTCACCGTCATCGACCCGAGCTACCGCCCGCGGCTGATGATCTATGTCGGGGTCATCACGACACTGTCGGTGATCCACGCCCACCTGATCTACCGCCACGGCACCCGCACCTTCGCGCACTGGTTCGCCTTTGTCGTGCTGATGCTGGCGATCGCCTCGCAGGTGCTGCGCTTCACGACCGCCTGGCTCTACCCGCTGGGCACCGGCATCCTGGACAACACACCGCAAAACCTGATCTACATGATCGCGCATCCGTTCGTGATGCTGCTGTTCGCGATCTCGCTGATCCTGATGGCGACCGACCGCGTGCGCGCCGAGTTCGAGCACATCGCCACCCATGATTCGCTGACCAACGCCCTGACGCGCCGCCAGCTGACCGAGGTCTGCCAGCAGGAGCTCCAGCGCTGCCAGCGCCACGGCCGCGTGATGTCGATACTGCTGATCGACATCGACCACTTCAAGTCGATCAACGACAGCCGTGGCCACCAGACCGGGGACCAGGTGCTGGTGCAGTTCGTCACGACGGTGCAGACGCTGCTGCGCAGCGCCGACGTGATCGGTCGGCTGGGCGGCGAGGAGTTCGTCGTGCTGCTGCCGGAAACCTCGATGGACGTCGCCCAGGTCGTGGCCGAGCGCATCCGCAGCTCGATCAACGCGATGTTGGAGCCGACCCGTTTCACCGTGAGCATCGGCGTGACGACCAACCTGCCGATCGGCGACACCGTGGAGGCGCTGCTGGCACGGGCGGATGCTGCGATGTACCAGGCCAAGGAGCGCGGCCGGGACCAGGTCGTGCTGGGCTGATCAGTCCCAGAAACCGCCCAGCGCATGCACCAGGGCCACCGCGGCCTGCTGCTGCTCGGCCTGCACCTGCAGCAATGCGCGCCGCTGGCGCAGTTCGGTCTGGTGCGCCAGCAGGCGCTCCGCCTCGGTGCCGCTGCCCAGCACCAGACGCTGCCGTGCCAGCGCGACGGCATCGCCGGCGGCCTGGGCCGCCTCGCGGCTGAGCGCCGCGCGCTGCGCCACCGCCTGCGCGGCGGCCAGCTGGTCTTCCACCTCCTGCAGCGCGCCGAGGTAACGCGCACGGTACTGGGCCTGGGCGAACTGCTGGCGCGCATGCCCTCCGGGCTGATGCAGATGGTCGGCGAGACCGGCTGGCAGCTCTCGCACGGCGAGCGCAGCCGGATCTTCCTGGCCCGCGCGCTGCTGCAGCAGGCGCCGCTCACGGTGCTGGACGAGAGCTTCGCGGCGCTGGATCCGCAGACGCTGGAGCGCTGTCTGCGGGCGACGCTGCGAAGGGCGTCGACGCTGGTCGTGATTGCGCATCCCTGAGCGGCTGCGGCGCGATCAGCCCCGCCAGCGCACCGGGCGCGAAGTGCCGGTCCACGAAGTCCGCCAGGCCGTCGAATACCGATGCCAGCGACGGTACGCCGGCACCGAAGAAGGCCTGCAGCACCTCCGCCTGCTCGAACAGGCCGTGCAGGTACAGGCCCAGCACGTTGCCGGCCGCGTTCTGCCAGGCCAGGCCGCCCTCGGCCGCCACACGCACCCGGTCACCAGCGGCCTCCATGGCCGCATGCGGGCGCGTCTCGCCGTGGTGGATCTCGTAGCCCTGCACCTGCAGACCCGACAACGCGGACCACGGTCCGCGCAGTTCCCCAAAGCGCAGCTGCGCATGGCGCACGGTCTTGTCCTGCGCGAACACCGTGACCACCGGCAGCAGGCCCAGACCGGGCCCGTTGCCGTCGATCCCATGCGGGTCGATCAGCGCCTCGCCCAGCATCTGCAGGCCGCCGCAGACGCCCAGCACCGGGCCGCCACGTGCGGCATGCGCCGTCACCGCGCGGTCCAGGCCCTGCGTCCGCATCCAGGCCAGGTCGGCGCTGGTGGCCTTGGATCCCGGCAGGATGATCCAGTCGTCCACCCGCAGCGCGCCGAGCGCCGCCGCACTGCGGACCCACAGCAGCCGCACGCCGGGCAGCTGGCGCAGCGGCTGGAATTCGTCCAGGTTGCTGATGTGCGGGCCGGCCAGCACCGCCACGGTCCGCTGGGCCGGCGCGGGCTCCACGGCGACCGCGTCGTACAGGCCGTCCTCCTCCGGCAGACCGTGCCCGCGCCACATCGGCAGCGTGGCCAGCGTCGGGATGCCGGTGCGTTCCTGCAGCATCTGCGGTCCCGGCGGCAGCAGCGCCGGATCGCCGCGGAAGCGGTTCAGCACGAAGCCGCGCAGGCAGGCCTGCTCCTGCGGCGGCAGCAGGGCCCAGGTCCCGTACAGGTGGGCGAAGGAGCCGCCGCGGTCGATGTCGGTGACCAGCAGGCAGGCGGCCTGCGCGTGCAGGGCCACGCGCATGTTGACGTAGTCCGTGTCGCGCAGGTTGATTTCCGCCGGTGAGCCAGCGCCTTCGATGACGACCAGGTCGTGCGTGGCGATCAGCGCGTCCAGTGCTTCGCACACCGTCGGCCACACATAGGCGCTGCGGGAGCGCCAGTCCAGCCGTGACAGTGCCGCCTCCACCTGCCCCATCAGCACCACCTGGCTGCGCGTGTCGGTCTCCGGCTTGAGCAGCACCGGGTTCATGCGCACGTCGGGCACCACACCGGCCGCCAGCGCCTGGAAATACTGGGCGCTGCCGATCTCGCCGCCCACGACGACCCGCGCGTTGTTGCTCATGTTCTGCGCCTTGAACGGCGCCACACGCAGGCCCTGGCGCGCGTACCAGCGGCACAGCGCGGTCGTCAGCCAGCTCTTGCCGGCGCCGCTGGTCGTGCCCAGCACCATGACGCAGCGCGCGCTCATGGAGCACCTCCAGGCTGCGCGCTGCGGTGCTGAGCACCTTGGGAGGGCCCGGCGGTGCTCATCGCGCCGTCTCCTGCGGCGACACCGGCAGCGCGACCCAATGGCCCTCCAGCGCGCGGATGCGCATCCGGCGCTCGAACACCGCCTCCAGCGCGGCATGGGTGGCAGCGTCGGCGCGGGCGCCATGGTGCTGCACCTGGCCGCGGTCCATGACGACCAGCGCGTCCGCCTGCAGCGCGATCGAGACCTCGTGCAGCACGCTGACCACGGTGCGTCCCTGCCGCACCAGCTGACGCACCA
>JAEUOX010000180.1 GCA_016790475.1 Rhodoferax sp.
CCCAGCACCTCGTCCGCCTCCTGCGGCGTCAGCACCGAGGTCGGCTCGTCCAGGATCAGCAGGCGCGGGCGCAGGTACAGCTGCTTGAGCAGTTCGAGCTTCTGCTTCTCGCCGGCCGCCAGCTCCGCCGGGCGGGCGTCCAGGTCGAGCCGGAACGGCGTGGTCGCCAGGAAGGCCTCCAGCTCGGCGCGCTTCGCGCGCCAGTCGATCACGGCCGGCAGGTCACCGACCATCAGCAGGTTCTCGGCCACCGTCATGCCGGGCGCCAGCGTGAAGTGCTGGTAAACCATGCCGATGCCCAGCGCCCGCGCGACGATCGGGCTGCGGATGTCCTGCTCACGGCCGTCGATCAGCACGCTGCCCTCCTCCGCCTGCTGAAAGCCGGCCACGCACTTGACCAGCGTGCTCTTGCCGGCGCCGTTCTCGCCCAGCAGTGCATGCACCGTGCCGGGCGCCACCTGCATCGTCACCCGGTCCATCGCGGTGAAGCTGCCGAAGCGCTTGGTCAGCTGGTAGGTGTCCAGCGCCAGCGCGCCGGTGGACGGCCGCGGCGGCGGAATCAGGTGCGCGCCGGGCGCGGTCATGCCAGCGCCTCCAGCAGCGCGGTGGACGGCGCATGCGCCCCGAACACGCCACCCTGCATCGTGATCATGGACAGGGCGGCCGCATGGTTGGCCGGGTCGGTCGCGGCGGTGCAGTCCGACAGCAGCAGGCACTCGAAACCCCGGTCGTTGGCCTCGCGCATCGTCGTGTGCACGCACACGTCGGTCGTGATGCCGGCCAGCACCAGGTTCTCGATGCCGCGGGTGCGCAGCACGAGTTCCAGGTCGGTCGCGCAGAAGGAGCCCTTGCCCGGCTTGTCGATGATGACCTCGCCGGGCAGCGGCGCGAGCTCCGGGATGATCTCCCAGCCGGGCTCGCCGCGCACCAGGATGCGGCCGCAGGGGCCCGGGTCACCGATGCCCACGCCGTCGCGGCCAATCTGGCGCGAGCGCCAGCGCTTGTTCGCCGGCAGGTCGCTGAGGTCCGGCCGGTGGCCCTCGCGGGTGTGGATCAGCGTGTAGCCGGCTGCGCGCATCGCCGGCATCAGGCGCTGCAGCGGCGCGATCGGCGCGCGCGTCAGCGTGATGTCGTAGCCCATCACGTCGACATAGCCGCCGACGCCACAGAAGTCGGTCTGCATGTCGATCACCACCAGCGCGGTGTTGTCCGGGCGCAGCGCGCCGTGCCAGGGCCAGGCATAGGGATTCGCAGCGACGGTCCGGGACATGGTCGGGGCTCCTTGGGGCGTCATCGGGTGGCGGACAGTTCGCCGGGGCTGCCGGCGATCACGCTGCCGGGGCGGCAGGTCAGCACCAGGATCAGCAGCGTCAGCACATAGGGCACGGTGTTGAACAGGTGGTAGCCCCAGCCGATGCCGGCCGACTGCAGTGCCGGCCCGATCGCGCCGGCACCGCCGAACAGGGCCGCCGCACCCACGCAGCGCAGCGGGCTCCAGCGCGCGAAGATCACCAGCGCCACCGCGATCAGCCCCTGGCCACTGGAGATGCCCTCGTTCCAGCTGCCGGGGTAGGACAGCGTCAGCGATGCGCCGCCCAGGCCGGCAATGCAGCCGCCGGCCGCCGTCGCGGCGATCCGGATGCCTGACACCGAGTAGCCCAGCGCGCGCGCCGCATGCGCCGAGTCGCCCGCCATGCGGACCAGCAGGCCCCAGCGGGTCCGCGCAAAACCCCACCACAGGGCCAGGGCCAGCAGCAGGCCGACCGGCAGCAGCGCATTGATCTGCAGCGCCGCCCGCACGGCCGGCGCATCGCTCCACAGGCCCAGCGGGATCACCGGGATCTGCGGCGCCTGCGGCTGGATCAGCGGCTTGCCGAAGTAGAAGGCCAGCCCGGTGCCCAGCATCATCAGCGCGATCCCGGTGGCGACGTCATTGACCCGGTGCAGCGAGCACAGCAGCCCGTGCAGCAGCGCCAGCGCCGCACCGGCCAGCGCACCGGCCAGCACGCCGAGCCAGGCATTGCCGGTCAGGTAGGAGCCGCCGAAGGCCGCCATCGCCGACAGCACCAGCACGCCCTCCAGGCCCAGGTTGATCCGGCCGGACCTCTCGGTCAGGCACTCGCCCAGGCTGACGAACAGGAAGGGCACACCCACGCGCAGCGCGCCGCCCAGGATGCCGGCCACCAGGGCCACCCACTGGTCGGCGCTCATCCGGCACGCTCCCCGGTGGGGGCCGGCGCGGGGGCGGCGACGCGCAGCACGCGCGCCAGTGCGGCACGCCAGTCGGTGTCGCGCAGCGCCTCGCTGGCCAGGATCAGCACGAAGGCGATGCCCTGCAGCACCAGCACCGACGCATCCGGCAGGCCGAGGCGCCGCTGCAGCAGGCTGCCGGCCGCACCAAAACCGCCGAACAGGATCGCCACCGGCACGATCGCCAGCGGGTTGTGGCGCGCCATGAAAGCCACCAGGATGCCGGCATAACCGTAGCCGGCGATCAGCGACGCGTTCGCGCTGGTGTGCACCGCCGCGACCTCGACCGCGCCGGCCAGCCCGGCGCAGGCGCCGCCAACGCCGCAGGCCAGCAGGATCAGCCGCGTGGCCGGCAGGCCCACCAGCTGCGCCGCCCGCGGGTTGCCGCCGACGACGCGCACCGCGAAGCCGCCCGGCGTCCAGCGCAGCCACAGGCCCAGCCCGACGCAGGCCAGCAGGCCCAGCGCCAGGCCCCAGTGCACATCCGTGCCGGCGATGCCGCCGATGCGCAGGCCCTCGGCCAGCGGCAGCGTCGACGGCTTGTTGAGACTGCCCGGGTCACGCAGCACGCCCTCGACCAGGTGCTTGAAGAGACCGATCGCCACATAGGCCAGCAGCAGCGAGCTGATGGTCTCGTTGATGCCGCGGGCCTGGCGCAGCCAGCCGGCCAGCGCGATCCACAATGCGCCGGCCAGCGCCCCGCACAGCGCCAGCACGACGGTGCCGGCCAGGTTCGCCGGCACCGGCAGCAGCACCGGCGCGGCGGCGCAGGCCAGGCCGCCCAGCACCACCGCCCCTTCCCCGCCGATGATCACCAGCCCGGCCCGGGCCGGTATCGCGACGCACAGCGCCGTCAGCATCAGCGGTGCGGCCCGCTGCAGCGTGTTCTGCCAGGAGTAGCTGTCGCCGAAGGCGCCCTTGAACAGCGTGAGCCAGACCTCCAGCGGGCTGGCCCCGGCAAACCACACCAGCAGGCCGAACAGCAGCAGCGCCGCCGCGATGGCACCGA
>JAEUOX010000273.1 GCA_016790475.1 Rhodoferax sp.
GAGCCATGGCCAGAAGCAGTGGCTGGAAATCGGCATGCTGCTGATGCAGGACCCGAAGCTGCTGCTGCTTGACGAGCCGGTGGCCGGCATGACGGACGAAGAGACCGAGCGCACGGCCGAGCTGTTCCTGACCCTCAAGGGAAAGCACTCGCTGATGGTGGTGGAGCACGACATGAGCTTCATCCGGACGATCTCCGAGATCGTCACCGTGCTGTGCGACGGCGCGGTGCTGGCGCAGGGCACGCTGGACCAGGTCCAGGCCGATGAGCGCGTGATCGAGGTGTACCTTGGTCGATGAAGTCATGAGCACCCCCCCCATCCTCGACGTCCAGGGCGTCAACCAGTACTACGGCGGCTCGCACATCCTGCGCGGCGTGAGCCTGCAGGCGCAGCTGGGCAAGGTCACCGTGCTGCTGGGCCGCAACGGCGTGGGCAAGACCACGCTGCTCAAGTCCCTGATGGGTCTGGTGCCCATCCGCAGCGGCACCATCACCTTCGACGGCAAGGCGATCCAGGGCGCCACGCCGTTCGAGCGGGCCCGCGCCGGCATCGGCTTCGTGCCCCAGGGCCGCGAGATCTTCGCCCGTCTGACGGTGGAGGAGAACCTGCGGATGGGGCTGGCGACCAAGAGCGCCGGCACGCCGATCGACCCGGAGCTCTACGAGCTGTTCCCGGTGCTCAAGCAGATGCTGCACCGGCGCGGCGGCGACCTTTCCGGAGGGCAGCAGCAGCAGCTGGCGATCGCCCGCGCGCTGGCCGCGCGGCCGAAGCTGCTGATCCTGGACGAGCCGACCGAGGGCATCCAGCCCAGCATCATCAAGGACATCGGCCGCGTGATCCGGATGCTGGCCGACCGCGGCACGATGGCCATCCTGCTGGTGGAGCAGTATTACGACTTCGCCGAGGAGCTGGCGGACGACTACCTGGTGATGCAGCGCGGCGAGTTCATCGCCCGTGGCAAGGGGTCGTCGATGCAGGCGGATGGCGTGCGGCAACTCGTCGCGATCTGACGGCGGCTGCCTGGCGCCCGCAGTCGGGCCACTTCGAGGGCCTACACTGCCACCACCTTATTCGCGGGAATCGGCTTGTGATCGTGTACATCGCCCTCGGCATCGGGGGCTTGCTGGTGGTGCTGGTGGTGCTTCGGCTTCTGCGGGGCGGCGGCCCGACGGATCCGCCGGTACTGCCGTCACCGCGCCCGGCTGCGGGGCCGGTGGAATTGCCGCCGGGCCCGCCCGCGGCGCAAGGCGTGCGCCTGGCCCGTACGCCTGTGCGGCCGGAGCCCGCGTCACTGCAGGGCCTGCAACTGACACCTTTTGCCGCGCTGGCGCCGGCCGCGGCCGACAGCCTGCGGGGCCGTCTGCAGGCGATTCCCCGGCCGCCGCATGCACTGGACAAGCTGGTGTCGGCGCCGTTCCTGGCGCAGGCGACCTCCGCCGAGCTCAATGAGCTGATGACCGGCGAGCCGCAGATCGCGGCCCGCGTGTTGGCGGCGGTGAACTCGCCGCTCTATGGCCTGCAGAAGCCGCTCGGCAGCATCGGGCAGGCCGCCACCTACCTGGGCATGAACAACGTGCGCCAGATCTGCCTGCAATACATGCTGGACGCGTCCTTCAAGCCGACCAGCCCGGAGGTCAAGCGCTGCTACGAGCAGGTCTGGAATGCGAGCGCGCTGTCCGGTGCGCTGTGCTTCCGGCTGGCGCAGCTGCTCAAGCTGCCGGACCCGGGGGGTCTGGTGACGCAGATCGTGCTGTCCTCGCTCGGTTCGCTGGCCGTGTTGGCCTTGCTGGATCCGCCCCAGGCTCCGGACCTGATGCGTTTGGATCCGGTGGCACGGGCCCGCGCCGAGCAGGACCGTCTGGGCTTGTGCGCCGTCGAGCTCGACGGGCTGCTGCTGGATTCCTGGAAGCTTCCGGCCAGCCTGATCGATGACGTCTGCGACATCGACCGCATCCTTTTCCGTGCGCCGCAGGGCCCGGCCGACGCGCGGCAGGCGCGGCTGGGCCTGTGCTACCTGTGCAAGTGCGTCGCCGAGCAGCTGGTCAACGGCCAGCTGGTCGACCTGCGGCAGTTCGATCTGCAGCGCATGGACGATCCGGCGATGTTCCACCTGGGGGCCTACCTGCACAACTTCCGGCTGGAGCGCCTGCCGGAATTCCTGCAGTTCCCGGAAGTGCTGGGCACGGCCGATCAGATGGTCGCGGGCTTCCGCCTCTCTCGGCCGGCCGCCGCGGGCTGAGGCCTCACAGCCACCGGCCGGTCTGCGGGCAGAGCCTGGCGGGCCGGCCATTGCGCCACATCGGCCCGCCGCGTTGCCGCGCGGGCGTCGGCTGTGCCCTGTCCAGGTGGATGCCGAGGCGGCGGGCCACATCGGCCTGTGCGACCGGCAATTCCCAGGTCAGGAACACCAGACTGCGGTCGTCGGTTTCCGGAAAGTCGGCCGCATCGAAATGGCCGCGCGCCCGGTCGATGACGGCGTGCGGCTGTCCGGTATCGAACAGCACCAGACTGCCGCGCTCCAGCGGCATGCGCAGACCGTTGGCGGGGAAATGCAGGTCCAGGCCCGGCGCGGCCTGCACGATCAGGTTGCAGAACGCGAACGCGCCGTAGCGCTCCGCGTCCAGGTGGTAGCGGGCGCCCCGGCAGGCCATCAGCGCCGGCTCCGTTGCGCGCAGCACGCCCGGCAGTCCGGCAGCGTCCATGGCGTCGGCCAGGCGCTGCACGCACAGCCGGTAGTCGGGCCAGCGCAGCCGCGCGCGGGGCAGGTTCAGCGGGGCAACATCGCCCGGCGCCAGCGGCTGCGTGTGCAGCACGGCATCGGTCCAGTCGGCCTTCAGACGCGGCGGCGGAATCGGCAGCTCGACGCGCCCCTGCAGCACCTGATTGCCCACGCTGCGCTTGCGCCAGGTGCCCGCCTCGCGGTAGCGGACGATCAGCGTGTCGCCGGCCGGGCCATCGGCCGGCACGGCGCCGTCCTCAGGTGGCCCAGATGCGCGGCGGGCGGCCATCCAGGCCCCACAGTTCGGCGCGCCAGCGGGCCCAGACCTGGCGCAGCAGGTCCATCGCCGGCTCGACCACCGGCGCGAGCACCCGCAGCACCAGCACCTGCGGGTGCGGGCTGGTCACGCCGGCGCTCGGCGCCAGCGCGTGCGCCTGCAGCAGTTCCCAGGCCGCAGCCCGGGCCGACTCCTGGCGCGCCCGGGTGATCGCACTGCCGGCGCAGAAGAACAGCGAGGCCAGGCACTGCTGGCCCGCCAGCCCCAGCGGGCTGTCGCGCAGCAGCGTGTCGGTGGCCTCGATCCGGCCGCGCTCCAGCCAGGCGCCCGGCAGTTCGATGTGCTGCAGGAACCGCCCCTGCGCAAAGGGCTGGCCAGCCAGCGGCAGGCCCAGCGCGGTCACGTCCCAGCCCATCAGCTCCGCGCCGGGGGCCAGGTCCATGTGCAGCCGGTTCTCGGCCAGGCAGGCGGTATGGCAGATCGCCTCCAGCGGCAGCCATTCCAGACGCGCGCCAGGTGCCAGCCGCAGGCGTGTGTCCTGCAGCGCCGGTTCACCGTCGGAGCGGTAGAAGCGCGTGGCGCCGGGTGTGGTCACCAGCGCATGGCTGCCCTCGCCGACTTGCACCGCGATCTCCAGCGTGTCGCCACCCACCAGCCCGCCTGGCGGATGCACCAGCACGTTGTGGCAGACCGCGTCGCCCTCCGGGTAGAGGCTCTGCAGGATGCGCAACGGGCCGCTATGCACGAAGCGGGCGACGCTGCGTCCGGATTCCAGCCGGTAGTCAAGGTCGAGGCGGGCGTCCCAGGGCATGGCGGGAGTGTAGGTGGTGGGATACTCGCACTGTTTCGGTGCTTCCCGCTGCATGCCCGCCTATCTGGTTTCCCCCTCGCTGCCCCCGCGTTCCCGCCATCCCGGTGTCCGGTCCTTCGTCGCCGTCAGCGCACTGGAGGCGGTGGTGCGCGGCATCATGCTGTCGGTCTACCCGCTGCTGATGTACCGGGCCTGGGGGGACGCCGCCGTCGTGTCCAAGTGGTATTTTCTGGTGGGCGTGGTGTCGCTGCTGACCGGCCTGTGCGTGCCGATGCTGACCCGGCACGTGCCGCGGCGCTGGGTCTATTCGATCGGCGTGATGCTGTACCTGCTGTCCGCCGGCTTCGGGTGGGCCGGCGGCACCTGGACCACGCTGGCCCTGCTGTGCCACGTGACCGGCACCGCCACGATCTTCGTGTGCTTCAACGCCTACGTGTTGGACAACATCGACAAGACCGACTATGGGCGCCTGGAGTCGCGCCGCCTGATGTTCAGCGCATTGGGCTGGACCATCGGCCCGGTGCTGGGCGTGTGGCTGCTGCGCGTCGGCCCGGCCATGCCTTTTGCCATCGTCGGCAGCGGCGCGGTCCTGATGCTGGCGGCGTTCTGGGGCCTGGGCCTGAGCGGCGGCCGGGTCAGCCAGCAAGGGCAGCACCGCTCGGCCAACCCGATCGGCTTCCTGCGCCGCTTCCTGGCGCAGCCGCGGCTGGTGGCAGGGTGGTTGTTCGCGGTGCTGCGCTCCTGCGGCTGGTCGGTCTATACCGTCTATGTGGGCATCTTCGCGGTGCAGAGCGGCCTGGGCGACCAGGTCGGCGGCATCGCCGCGTCGCTGGCCAATGCCGGGCTGTTCCTGGCCCCGCTGATGCTGCGCTGGATGCACCGGCACTCGGTGCGCCACGCGGTGCGCTTTGGCTTCCTGGCGGGCGGCTGCACCTTCCTGCTGGGCGCGCTGTTCTCGCCGTTTCCGATGGTCACGGTCGTGATCCTGGTACTGGCGTCCTATGCGCTGGTGCTGCTGGACGTGGTGGCAGGGCTACCCTTCCTGATGGCGGTCAAGCCGTCGCAGCGCACCGAGATGTCGGCGGTGTATTCCAGCTTCCGGGACGTGTCGGGCATCGTCACGCCGGGCCTGGCCTGGCTGGTGCTGCAGTTCAGCCCGCTGGCCGGTGTCTTCGCGATGGCCGGCGTGGCGCTGCTGACGGCCTGGGTGATTGCCGGGAAGCTGCATCCGGAGCTGGGCGTCCCGGGGGCGCAGCGCCTGCGCGCGGCGCGCCGGGCTGGCGGGCACTAGCGGGCCGCGGCCTGCAGCGTCAGCCGTCGTGCGAGCCGCGGTGGGCCCAGGCCGTGGTGTGCTTCTCGATGTAACTGAAGAGCTCGTACATCGCCATCGCCATCGCGCCGATCACGACCAGCCCGGCAAAGGCCAGCGCCAGCCGCTGCTGCGAGCCGGCGGTCTGCATCAGGTAGCCGATGCCTGCGTCGCCGGCCGTCATCTCGGCCAGCACCGTGCCGACGAAGGCCAGCGTGATCGACACCTTCAGCGACGCATAGAAATAGGGCAGCGAGCGCGGCAGACCGACCTTCATCAGCACGTCACGGCGCTTGGCACCCAGCACCCGCAGCACGTCTTCGAGCTCTGGCTCCAGTGTGGCCAGGCCGGTTGCCATGTTCACCGTGATCGGAAAAAAGGAGATCAGGAAGGCCGTCAGGATGCCCGGCCCCAGGCCGATGCCGAACCACACCACCAGGATCGGCACGATGGCCGCCTTCGGCACCGCGTTGAAGGCCACCAGCAGCGGGAACACCGCCGCATAGGCCAGCCGCGTCGATCCGACCAGGAAGCCCAGCAGCACCCCCACCACAATGGACAGCCCGAAGCCGACCATCGTGACCCAGAAGGTTTGCCAGGCCGCCGCCGCGATCGGACCGGTGAATTCCGCCAGGGCCTGCGCGATCAGCAGCGGGCTCGGAAAGATGAACTCCGGGATCGCGAACACGGTGCAGCTGATCTGCCACAGGGCCACCAGCGCGATCAGCAGCAGCAGCGGTGCCGCGCGTTCCAGGGCTTTGCGGCTCATGCCACGACTCCCGAAGCCGCGGCGGCGGCGGCCCCGCCCCGGATCGCGCCGATATGGCTGCGCAGCTCATGCACGATATCCGTGAAGGCTGGCGTGTAGGTGATCTCCAGGTCGCGTACCCGGGGCAGGTCAATCTGCCGGTTCACGACGAAGCGCCCCGGCCCCTTGCTCATCACATAGACCGTGTCGGCCAGGAACACCGACTCGCGCAGGTCATGCGTGACCAGCACGACATTGAACTGCTGCTCGAGCCACAGGTCGCGCAGGATGCACCAGAGCTCCTCCCGCGTGAAGGCGTCCAGCGCGCCGAAGGGCTCGTCAAGCAGCAGCATCTTCGGCTCGTGGATCAGCGCCCGGCAGATGCTCACGCGCTGCTGCATGCCGCCGGACAATTGCCACGGGAACTTGGACTCGTAGCCCCCCAGGCCGACCTTGGCAAGCAGCGCGCTGGCGCGCTGCACGTACTCCGCGCGGCGGGCCTTGAACTGGCTGCGGTGCGGCTCGACGATCTCCAGGGGCAGCAGCACGTTGTCCAGCGTCGTGCGCCAGGGCAGCAGCGAGGGCGCCTGGAAGGCCATGCCGGAGATCTTCAGCGGCCCGGTCACCGGCTGGCCGTCGATGCGCACGGTGCCGCGCGACGGGCGGCGCAGCCCGGTCGTGAGCTTCATGAAGGTCGACTTGCCGCAGCCCGAGGGCCCGACGATCGCGATGAACTGACCCTTGTTGACCCGCAGGTCGATCGCCTCGACCGCGAAGCTGTTCTGGGCCAGCAGCGTCTCGTTGTAGGCCAGCCAGACGTCCTGGAACTCGATGAAGGGCGACCCGGCGGACGGCGCGGGAGTGGGCTGCGCCATGCCGGCTACTTCCGGGCCGGCAGGATGTTCAGCTCCGCGGCGCTGGGCAGGAAGCTGCCGTTCCAGACCGCGTCCGGGCTGACGCGCGTCTTGGTGGCAAAGGCGTCCGACACCTGGCTGGCCATCAGCGCCAGGCGCGGGGCCTTCACCTGGCCATAGCCTTCCGCGCGGGCGTCCGGGCTGTTGATCACGGTGTCGATCGCCAGGCGCAGGCGCCGCTGCTCCAGCGGGACGTTGATGATGCCATCGCGCGCCTTGACGTACTCAATCGCGGCATCCGGCTTGGCGATGACGTCGCGCGCGCCCTTCGTGAATGCCTGCAGGAAGGCCTTGACCGCGGCCGGGTTGTCCTTCAGCAGCTTCGGCGACACGATGATCGCGTTGCCGTAGAGCTTGACGCCGAAATCCGGGTAGGGCAGCACGACCACATCCTCGGCCTTGACGCCGCGGGCCTCCAGGTTCAGCAGCGACGTGAACGTGAACCCGGTGATCGCGTCCACGTCGCCCCGGGCCAGCATGGTCTCGCGCAGCGGCGGGTCCATGGCCGTCCAGGTAACGTTGCCGATGCCGTTCGCCTTCTGGAAGATCGGGAACGCCCGGCGGCCGGCGTCGAACACCGGCGCACCGAGCTTCTTGCCGTTCAGGTCGGCCGGGGCCTTGATACCGCTCTTCTTGAGCGCCATTACCGAGGCCGGCGTGTTGTTGTAGACCATCATCACCGCGACCGGCTTGTTCGGTGCGTCCGGGTTGTTGGCGTGGAACTCCATCAGCGCGGCCAGGTCTGCAAAGCCCATGTCGTAGGTGCCGGAGGCGACCCGTGTGACGGCCCCGCCCGAGCCGTTGCCGGCGTCGACCGTGACGTCGAGCTTGGCATCCTTGAAATAGCCCTTGGCCACCGGCGCCAGGAACAGCGCGGACGGTCCTTCGAAGCGCCAGTCGAGGATGAACTTGATCGGGGTGGTCTGGGCCTGGGCCAGGGCGCTGAGGCCGGACAGGGCGAGCGTGGCAGCGAT
>JAEUOX010000301.1 GCA_016790475.1 Rhodoferax sp.
ATATCGACATGGCGCCCCTGGCGCTTGACGAACTGCCTGCGGACAGCCAGGACGCGCTCTGGCTGCGCGGCGGATTACCGGACAGCTTCCTGGCACCGGATGACCGGGGCAGCCTGGACTGGCGCAGGGATCTGATCCGGACCTACCTGGAGCGGGACGTGCCGCTGTTCGGTTCGCGCGTCCCCGCCGAGACGCTGCGTCGCTTCTGGACCATGCTGGCTCACGACCAGGGCGGGCTGTTCAATGCGTCCCTCCTGGCGCAGGGGCTGGAGGTCAAGGGCCAGACCGTCAGTCGCTACGCGGATCTGCTGGTGGATCTGCTGCTGGTCCGCCGGCTGCAGCCCTACCAGGTGAATGTCGCCAAGCGCCTGGTCAAATCGCCCAAGATCTACCTGCGCGACGCAGGCCTCCTGCATGCCCTGCTCAACATCGGGAGCCTGTCGGACCTGCTCGGGCACCCGGTGGTCGGCACCAGCTGGGAGGGTTTCGTGATCGAGAACCTCATCGGTTCGGCCCCGCCGCTGAGCGTTCCAGGCTTCTACCGCACTGCGGCAGGTGCCGAGATCGACCTGGTGCTGGAACTGCCGGGCGGCGAGCGCTGGGCCATCGAGATCAAGCGCAGCCGGGCCGCCAGGCCGGCCCGAGGATTCCACGAGGCCTGCGCGGACCTGCAGCCCGCACGACGCTATGTCGTGCATGCCGGTGCCGACCGCTATGCCGTCGGCGACGGCATCGAAGCCATCGGCCTGCGCATGCTGATGGACACGCTGGCGCAGCGGGTCTGACCACCCGCCGGCCGGTCACCCGAACCGCACCGTCTCCCGCGCCAGCGTCTCCCCGCAGTGCCCGCAATGCCAGCGGGCGTCCAGCAGTTCGCCACAGGGCAGATGCCGCACGACCAGCGGGTCTTCGCCGGCCGCCAGCCAGCGGTTGCCCCAGCGCACCAGCTCCAACGTCATCGGGAACAACGCGATGCCGGCCTGCGTGAGCCGGTACTCCTGGCGCGTGCCGGCATAGGCCCGCGCGCGCAGGATGCCGAGCTCCTGCAACTCTGCCAGGCGGTCGCTGAGCTGCGTGGGGCCGATCTGCAGCTCCTGCTGGAAGCGGGCGAACAGCCGGGTGCCCCGGAAGGCCGCGGCCACGACGGCGCAGTTCCAGCGGTCGCCGATGATGCGGCTCAGCCGGCGCGGGTGCTCGCCCGCCCACCCGCGGGCCTTGCGGAAGGCCGAGCCGGCCGCACCGTCCTGCGCAAGCGCGGCCTCGCTGGCGCCCCCTTCCGCCCGGGTATCGAACGGCAGCACCGGTGCCCGGCAGGCCATGCAGCGCAGCGCCGGGCGCATGGCCTGGCCGCAGGTGGTGTGGGTCAGCGTCGGGCGCGGCAGGTCGGGTGCCCAGGTGTCCGGATCCTTGGCGGTGCCCCAATCCATCTCCCACTGCCACATCGCCAGGAACAGCGACCACAGGTCCAGGCCGCGGTCGCTCAGCCGGTACTCCGGGTGGCGTCCTGCCAGGGCTTGACGCTCCAGCACGCCATGCGCCACCAGCTTGGCCAGCCGGTCGGACAGCACCGCCCGCGAGACGCCAAACTCCGCAACGAACTCGCCGTGGCGCCGTCGACCGCGGAACACCGAACGCAGGATCCGCAAGGTCCAGGCGTCTCCGACCACCGCGATCGTCCGCTGCGCAGCGCCCGAGCGCGCCATGCCGGCTGCCTGCGCCACATCCGCCGGCGGGTCCGGCTGCCGATCGGTCATCGGGCGGCTCCTAGCATGGCCATTTTGGTATGTCAATGATAGTTAATACGGAGGAACGGGATCTCGCCATTGGCATTCTCCCTGATAAACTTGTCCACATTAGTCTGTTAACAATAGTGAAGGAGACCCGCCATGACCGACGCGGTCGTCATCGAGGCGCTGCGCACCCCCCGCGGGGCGGCCAAGGACAGCGGCGCGCTGCATGCACTGACGCCGATGGAACTGCTGGCCGGCCTGCTGCGCGCGCTGCAGCAGCGCACCGGTGTCGACACGGCCCAGGTGGCGGACGGCGTGTTCGGCTGCGTCACGCAGACCGGCGAGCAGGGCGGCAACATCGGCAAGTCCGCCTGCCTGCTGGCCGACTGGAGCCCGCAGTTGAGCGCCGTCACGATCAACCGCTACTGCGCGTCCGGCCTGAGTGCGGTGAACTTCGCCGCGCAACAGGCCCGTGACAGCGGGATGCTGGCGGTCGGCGGCGGCATCGAGATGATGTCCCGCGTGCCGATGTTCGGAGACCAGGTGCCCTACTACACCGATCGGGCGCTGGGCGGGCGCATCGGCTTCGTGCCCCCGCCTTGGTCGTCCGATCTGGTGGCCACGCGCGAGGGCACGACCCGGGAGGACTGCGACCGGTATGCGGCGCTGTCCCAGGCCCGCGCACTGGCGGCACGCCGGCGCGGCCTGGCACGCTCGATGGTACCGGTGACGGACGCCCAGGGCGCGGTGCTGCTGGACCATGACGAGAACATCCGCGAGGCCAACACGCCGGAGAAGCTCGCGACGCTGCGCACCGTCTACGAGCCGGGCGCCAACGGCCTGGATGCCTGGGGGCTGGAGCGCGAACCCGGACTCGGCGCCATCCGCCATGTCCATACCGCGGGCAATGCCCCCTGCATGGCCGACGGTGCGGCGGCCGTGCTGGTGGGAACGCAGGCCGCCGCGCGCCAGCTGGGGTTGCCGGTGCGCGCACGCATCCTGGCGCATGCGGATGCCTGCGTGCCACTGACGCAGACCGGCGCGGTCGACGCGACGCGGCGGGCGCTGCAGCGCGCCGGCCTGACGGTCGCCGAGATCGACCTGTGGGAGGTGCGCGACTCCTTTGCCGCGATCACGCTGCACTATGTCCGCAGCCTGGGTATCGACCTGGAGAAGTTCAACGTCAATGGCAGTTCGATCGCACTGGGCCACCCGATGGGCGCCACCGGCGCGATGCTGGTCAGCTGCCTGCTGGACGAGATGGAAACCCGCGGCCTGCGTTATGGCGTGGCCGCCCTGCCCGGCGCGTTCGGGGTGGCCACGGCCACCGTGTTCGAACGCATTCCCTGAAACCCTGCCTGTACCCCCCGGCCGCACAGGTCAACCGCCCCACGAGGACCCCGATGAAGACCCTGCAACAGACCTACCGCCTGGACTGCCTGCCCAGCGACAACCCCTACCTGAGCGACAACTGGCGCCCCTGCCATGAGGAGTGGACGGCCAGCACGCCGGACCTGGAGGTCATCGGCGAGGTCCCGCGCGACCTGAACGGCGTCTACCTGCGCAACGGCCACAACCAGATCCACGCACCGATCGGCAAGTACCACCCGTTCGACGGCGACGGCATGATCCATGCAGTGCACTTCGACGGCGGCACCGCCACCTACCGCAACCGCTTCATCCGCACCACCGGCTTCCTGGCCGAGGCGGGGGCCGGCGAATCGCTGTGGCCCGGGATCATCGAGCCCCGCAAGGCGGTGCGCCGCGGCTGGGGCTCGATCGGCGCGATGAAGGACAACGCCGGCACCGACGTCAAGGTGCATGCCGGGCGGGCGCTGGCTGCGATGAGCCAGTGCAGCGAACCGTACCGTCTCGACCCGGTCACGCTGGAGACGCTCGGACCGGACGGCGCCTGGGCCCGCCGGCTGGGCGACCGCGGCATCTGCTCGCACTTCCAGGTCGACGCGCACACCGGCGAGATGATGTTCTTCAACTTCGGCGAACACCCGCCCTACTTCAACTACGGTGTGCTGAGCGCCGACAACCGTCTCGTGCACTACGAGCCGATCGACCTGCCGCACGCCACCTGGCCGCACGACCTGGGCATGAGCGAGCACTACTGCGTGATCCATGACCTGTCGATGTTCTTCGACCCGGAGGGGCTCAAGAAGGGGCAGCACCGGCTGCACTTCCACCGCGACCGTCCGGCCCGCTTCGGCGTGATCCCGCGCTTCGGCACCAGCCGCGACGTGCGCTGGTTCGAGGGCATGCCCTGCTACATCCTGCACCTGGCCAATACCTACGAGGTGGGCGACGAGATCATCATGGATGGCGCGATCCAGACCAACCCGGTGCCGGACCTCAGCGGCCTGCCGAAGGAGGGTTATGCCCGCATGCATGCACTGCTGTCGATGGACCTGCAGGAGACGCGCATGCACCGCTGGCGCTTCAACCTGAAGACCGGGCAGACGCACGAGGAAGACCTGGACGACGAGGTGACCGAGTTCTCGATGATCGATGCCCGCGTCAAGGGCCGGCCGAACCGCTATGTCTACAACGCGCTCGCCAAGCCGGAGTGGAAGCTCGACGGCCTGAAGAAGTACGACTGGCAGACCGGCCGCTCGCAACGCTGGGAAGCGCCCAAGGGCTGCTACGTCAGCGAGACACCCTTTGCCGCCCGCGAGGGTTCCACCGCGGAGGACGACGGCTACCTGGTGACCTATGTGACCAACCTGAATACCGGCAAGGGTGAGTGCGCGGTGTTCGACGCCAGCGACATCACGCAGGGGCCGGTGTGCCGCATCATCCTGCCACACCACATCC
>JAEUOX010000313.1 GCA_016790475.1 Rhodoferax sp.
TGAGCGGAGCGCCCAACGGGCGCGCAGCGAGTTGCGCGATGGGGCCGCAAGCCCGAGCACCGACGGGAAGTCGGCGCGTTCAGCGCCGACCGCCCCACCGAAGCGCCGCACCGGGCCCCCACACGCCTTGGGCGACGCACCGACTACAAAACACGCAGAGGGCAACGCAACGACCATCAGACCTCCCGGATCCGGTTGCGAATGTCCATCGCCTCGATCAGCGCATCGCCGA
Source organism: Rhodoferax sp. (assembly GCA_016790475.1). Lineage (GTDB taxonomy): Bacteria > Pseudomonadota > Gammaproteobacteria > Burkholderiales > Burkholderiaceae_C > CAISIP01. The sequence continues at coordinate 233 of JAEUOX010000313.1, forward strand.
ACAGGTTGATCGACACCACCGCGATCGCGATTGCGAGCCCCGGCCCCAGGATGGTCCACGGGGCCAGGAAGATCTGGGCTGTACCGCTGCTCATCATCGCGCCCCAGCTCGGCTTGGGCGGCTGCACGCCGAGCCCGAAGAAACCCAGTGTTGCCTCCAGGATGATGGCATCGCCGGTGGCCAGCATGCCGGCCACGATGACCGGCGTGATCGCGTTCGGCAGCAGGTGGCGGAACAGGATGTGGCCGTGGCCGGAGCCCAGGTTGACCGCTGCCTCGACGTAGGTCTCGCCCTTGATCGTCATGATCTGTGCACGCGTCAGCCGGGTGAATTGCGCCAGGTAGGCGATGCTGATCGCGATCACCGTGCTGTACAGGCCGGCCCCCAGGATCGCCACGAAGATCAGCGCGATCAGCACTTCCGGGAAGGACCAGGTCAGGTCGACCACCGCCGTGACGAGCCGGTCGAACAGCCCGCCGAAGTAGCCCGCGGCGGCGCCCAGGCACATGCCGGCCGTCACCGAGCCGCAGATCGCGGTCAGTGCGACCGTCAGCGAGGTGCGCGCGCCGTAGATGATGCGCGACAGCACGTCCCGGCCGAACTCGTCGGTGCCCAGCCAGTGGGCGATCGAGGGTGCGCGGTTGGTCGCCGACAGGTTCTGGATGTCGTAGGGGTAGGGGGCCACCCAGGGAGCGAAGACCGCCGCCAGCGCGATCAGCAGCAGCACCGCCAGCGACAGGCCGCCGCGCCAGGTGCCCACCACCTGCCACACCGGAGAGCGGCGCAGGCCGCGGCTCACAGGGCACCCCTTGGGCATTGCGCCGTGCGGCTCATCGCAGCTGGTCCCGCACGCGCGGGTCCATGCCGGCCTGCACCAGGTCGCCCAGCAGCGTGCCCAGCATCACTGCCATCGCCAGCATCAGCAGGCAGCCCTGCACGACGGGATAGTCTCGCTGGGCCAGCGAGGTGATCAGCAGCGAGCCCAGGCCCGGGCGGGCGAACACGAATTCGATCGTCACCGCGCCGCCGACGATCCATCCGATGCGCAGGCTCAATATCGTGACCACCGGCAGCAGCGCATGGCGCAGCACATGCTGCAGCTGGATGCGCCGGTGCGACAGGCCCTTGGCGTGCAGCATCAGCACGAAATCGCGCCGGCCGATGTCCAGCATCGCCGCGCGCGTGACCCGGGCCACAAGCGCCACGCCATGCAGCCCGATCGTCAGCACCGGCAGGACCAGCGCCGTCCAGGTGCGCGCACCGGATACCGGAAACCATTCGAGCTGCACCGCGAACAGCAGGATCATCAGCAGGCCGAGCCAGAAGCTCGGCAGCGTGGAGCCCAGCAGGATCAGCGCCATCACGGTGCGGTCGATCCAGCGGTCCTTGAACACCGCGGCCACGGCGCCGGTCGCGATGCCGACGATGGTGGAGAACAGGAAGGCCAGCCCACCCAGGCGCAGGCTGTGCGGCAGGTTCTCGCCGATCAGTTCCGCGACCGGGCGGCGCAGGATCATCGCGTCGCCCAGATCCCCCTCGAACAGGTTGCGCAGCCACACGCCGTACTGCACCAGCAGCGGCTGGTCCAGGCCCAGCCGGGCGATCAGCGCGCTCTTCTGCTCGGGCGAGGAGCCGATCTGGATCAGGTTGTCGATCGGGTCGCCCGGCACCAGGTGGATGATCATGAAGATCACCACCGACACCGCCAGGAAGACGGGGATCAGCAGCAGTACGCGCCGCACGCAATAGTTCAACAACCGGTGATCCTCTCAGCCGGAGTCACGCACCGCGCGGCGCGCCGCTGTCCCCCAGAGTCCGCAACTTTACTTGACCTCGATGTCCATGATGGACTGCGTGGCCAGCTTGATGCCGCGGATCGTGTCCGGCAGCTTCAGGCGCGTCTGGCTGTAGGCGAAGCTCTGCGTCGGCTGGTAGATCGGTGCGAACGGGAACTGCGACATCACGTACTCGTGGTACGCCTTGAAGTTCGCGACGCGCTCCTCCCAGGTGCGGGACTGCTTCATTGCCTTGACATTGAGCTCTTCCGCCTTCGGGTCGTTGAACATCGACACGTTCGGGTAGCCCAGGCGCGTGGCGCTGAAGAACCAGTCGATGATGTCGGCGTTCGTGTAGTCGTAGGCCCGCACGGCCAGCTGGTGCTCCGTCTTCTTGCGGTACTGCGCGTTGATCGACGCCGGCTCATGCACCGTGATCTCGGCATTCACGCCCACCGCCTTGAGCTGGGCCTGGATCACTTCGGTGACGCGCTTGAACTGCGTGCCGTTCTGCGTCCAGAGCTTGAGCGTCAGCGGCGCGCCACCCTTGGTGCGGATGCCGTTGGCGCCCATCGTCCAGCCGGCCTCGTCCAGCAGCTTCTTCGAGCGGTCGGCGTTGTAGCTGATGTTGAAGCGCGGGTTGATCTTGGATTCCTGCAGCGAGCTGACCAGGAAGTTGCTGGCCACCATGCCCAGGCCGCCGAACACGCTGGCCAGGATCTCCTTCTGGTTCACGGCCAGCGCGATCGCCTCGCGCACCTTGATGTCGTTGAGCGGCGCGACCGAGGTGTTCATCGGCATGTAGAACACTTCGGTACCGGGCAGCGTGACGACCTTCAGCGACTTCTCCGCCTCGATGCGCGGCAGGAAGTCGGTCGGCACGCCCAGCAGCATGTCCACGCCGCCGGTCTTGAGCTCCAGGAAGGCGGTGGAGTCTTCCGGTATCTCGCGCAGCGTCAGGTTCTTGATCTTGGCCGGGCCCTGGTTCTTCGACAGGTCGCTGGCCCAGCGGTAGTCGTCGTTGCGTACCAGCTTGGTCTGTTGACCCACCGTGAAGCTGGCCAGCTTGAACGGGCCGCTGCCGACCGCGGCCGACACGCCGAACTTGTCGCCGAGCGCCTCGTAGGACTTCGGCGACGGAATGCCCATGAAGCTGGTGGACATGTTGAGCAGCAGGCTCGGGTCCGGGCTCTTCATCTGGAAACGCACGGTGTAGTCGTCGACGACGATGACCTTGTCGATCTCCTCGACCATGAACGCGTTCTCGGTGCCCTTGTACTTCGGGATCCACCATTCGATGACCTTCGCGTTGAAGGGCTCGCCATCATGGAACTTGACGCCGCGGCGCAGCTTGAAGGTCCAGCTCATGCCGTCCGGCGAGGACTGCCAGCTCTCGGCCAGCTGCCCATGGAAGGACTGGTCGGCGTCCTGGATCACCATGCGGTCGAAGATCAGGTTGTTGGCGATGTTGAGCTTGGTACCCTTGATCGGGTTGTAGGTGGGTGCACCGGCCTCGCGGGCATTGATCACGAAGGTGGCGTCCTGCGCCCAGGCCGGCGCCAGGGCGGTCAGGCTGCAGACGCTGGCCGCGGCCAGGGCCAGGGTGCGCAAGGTGCTCGGGAAGGAAGTCATCGAATCTCCTGGGTGGAACGAGGGGGCGACGGCGCGTGCGCGGCCGGTCGCGGGTGGGGTTCGGGCACGAGAATAGCGGGATTCCCCGGGCTCTCGAACGAGCCTACCCCCAAAGGCATAGCAGGGCCTTGCGCTGGCGCAAGCTGGTGGCCGGGCGTACCACTTCGGGCATAGCGGTGCCGCGCGGCTGCCGCTGCAGCACCGGCGACGCGGGTGTTTTGTCTTATTCTTCGCGGCACGTCGACCGCCGCCCGCGCTTCCCGCCCGAGGCCCCGGTGCCCCTTACCGAGCCCACGCGTCCCAGCGGCGCCATCTGCCATGCACCAACTCCGCAAACCCTACCTGCTGTTCCTGGGCGACGTCGATCTGAAGTCCGATGCCAAGACAGCCTTCGGCCTGCGCGACTGGTGCCGCGAGGACGTGATGGGGGAATGGTCGCTGCCGGCGGCCACGGTGTCACTGGATCTGCCGCGCTTCAGCCCGGCCGAGGCTGCGGCCCGCGGCGCGCGCTCGATCGTGATCGGTGTTGCTGCGGTCGGCGGTGTGCTGCCGGCGAACTGGCTGCCGGAGCTGGCGGCGGCGCTGGATGCCGGCATGGATGTGGTCAGCGGCCTGCATTCGCGGCTCGGCGCCTTTCCGGTCCTGGTGGAGGCGGCGCGCCGCGGCGGTGGCCGCCTGCTGGACGTGCGGCACTCCGATCAGGTGTTCGCGGCCGGCACCGGCCGCAAGCGCTCCGGCCGGCGCGTGCTGACGGTCGGCACGGATTGCGCGCTCGGCAAGAAGTACACCGCGCTCGCACTGGCCCGCGCGCTGGCGGCGCAGGGCGTGCCCGCGACCTTTCGTGCCACCGGGCAGACCGGCATCATGATCGCCGGGGCCGGGGTCGCGGTGGATGCGGTGATCGCCGACTTCATCGCCGGCGCCGCCGAGGCCCTGTCGCCCGACAACGCGCCGGACCACTGGGATGTCATCGAGGGGCAGGGCGCCCTGTTCCATCCGGCCTACGCCGGCGTCACGCTGGGGCTGGTGCATGGCTCCCAGCCGGACGCGCTGGTGCTGTGCCACGATCCGTCCCGCACGACGATCGAGGGCTACCCGGACTGCCCGATCCCCGATCTGCAGCACGCCGTCGACCGCTATGTCGAGGCGGCCCGGCTGACGAACCGCGGCGTGCGCTGCATCGGTGTCAGCATCAACTCCTGCAGCCTGGCCGACGGCGCCTGGCGGGACTATGCACACGGCCTGTCGGCGCGTCTGGGCCTGCCGGTCGTCGACCCGATGCGTGGCGGCGTCGGACCGCTGGCGCAGGCACTGCTGCAGCCATGATCAGCTGCCGCACCAGCATCGAGCACTGGGCCATGACGGAGCCCTTCGAGATCGCGCGCGAGGTGATCACCGACCTGCCGGTGCTGATGCTGGAGCTCAGCGATGGCCACGGCCATGCCGGGCGCGCCGAAGCGGCCGGCGTGGACTACGACGGCGAGACGCCGCAGTCGATGGCGGCACAGGTCGCCGGCGTGCTGGACCAGTTGCGTGACGACATCGATGGCGCGGACCTGGCCCGCCTGCTGCCGGCGGGTGGCGCCCGCAACGCGCTGGACTGCGCGCTGTGGGACCTGCGCGCCAAGCAGTCCGGCGTGCCGGCCTGGCGGCGCGCCGGGCTGGACGCGCTGGCCCCGGTCATGACGGTCTACACGATCGGCCTGGGCGACGAGGCGACGACGCGGCGCAAGCTGCGCACTGCGCGCGCCTACCCGGTGCTGAAACTCAAGGTGGACGCCCGCCGCCATCTGGACATCGTCCGCATGGCGCGTGAGGAGCATCCGCAGGCCCGCATCGTCGTGGATGCGAACCAGTCCTGGAGCCGCTCGCTGCTGCTGGAGCTACTGCCGGCCCTGGCGACACTGGGGGTGGAGCTGGTGGAACAGCCGGTGCCGCGCGGGCAGGACGCCGCGCTGGACGGCCTGCACAGCCCGATCGCGCTGGCGGCCGACGAATCCTGCACCGACAGCCGCTCGCTCGCGCCGTTGGCGGGCCGCTACCAGTACATCACGATCAAGCTGGACAAGTGCGGCGGCCTCACGGAGGCGCTGGCAATGGCCGACACCGCACGGCACCTGGGGCTGGGGCTGATGGTGGGCAACATGTGCGGTACCTCGCTGGCGATGGCACCGGCCTTCCTGCTGGCGCAGCGCTGCCGTTATGTGGATCTCGACGGCCCGCTGCTGCAGCAGCTGGACCGCAGCACGCCATTGCGCTTTCACGACGGCTGGATCGACCCGCCGCTGCCCGCGCTCTGGGGCTGAGCCCGGCGGGCCGCGCGGCGCTCAGGCCGGCGTGCTGGCCTTCTTCAGGATCTGGTACAGCTGGTCCTTGAGCAGCAGCTTTTCCTTCTTGAGCGTTTCGATCTGTTCGTGGGTGCCGGGCTCGGTATGCGATTCCATGGCCTTGATCCGGTGATCCAGCGCATTGTGCTTGTCGAAAAGGCGGGTGAAGTGGTGGTCCTTGGTCTTGAGCTGGGTGATCAGATCGCGGTATTCAGGAAACATTGGAGGCTCTCCTCAAGGTGGTGGGTGGGTGACGGTCGTCCACTTGGTGTGGCTCTGCAGGGCATCTTAATGCAGCACGCCGCGCCATGTGCTGCGCTGGATCAGGGACAGCAGTGCAGGCAGGCTGCGGCCTTGCGGCTCAGCCACCGGCCCACAGGCTGTCCATGACCTCGCGGAAGCGCTGCGTGATCGCGTCCTGCGCCGCATGCCGCCCGTCGCGCAGCACCACCTCGCCGGCCACGATCACTTCCTGCCAGGGGGGCTCGGCGGCTGCGAACACCAGGCCGTCCAGCAGGTGGGTGGCGGGCAGGCCGGCCAGCGCGGGGCTGCCGGTGTCCAGTACCAGCAGGTCGGCACGGGCGCCGGCCATCAGGCCCCAGTGCCGCAGCCCGGCCGCGCGGGCGCCGGCTGGCAGCGCGGCATTCCACAGCCGTGCCGCGGTGGACGGCTCGCTGCGCGCGCTGGCCGCCACATTGCGCTGGCGCAGCTGCAGCCGCTGCCCGTACTCGAGCCAGCGCAGTTCCTCCGGCCAGTTGCGCGTGACATGGCTGTCCGAACCGATGGCCAGCGGCACGCCGGCCTGCAGCCAGCCGGGCAGATCGCACAGCCCGTCACCCAGGTTGCCCTCGGTGCCGGGGCACAGCACGACCCCGGCACCGCAGGATGCGACGGCCGCGATCTCCGCCGGGGTGGTGTGGGTCGCATGGACCAGCTGCCAGCGCGCGTCCGGAGCCAGCTCGCGGCACAACCAGTCGATCGGGCGGCGTCCGGTGGCGGCGATGCAATCCGTGACCTCCTGGGTCTGCTCCGCCACATGGATGTGCACTGGGACATCCTCGTCGCCGAGCTGCCACAGCAGCTCGGTGATCGCCGACGGGCGGGCCCCCCGCAGCGAATGGATCGCCACACCGGCGTTCACCCGCGGCTGGCGCAGTGCCTGCACGTCGCGCAGCAGGCCGTGCACCAGGGCCGGTGTGCTGGCGAAGCGGCGCTGGTCCCCGCGCAGCGCCGGCTGCGCGAACCCGGCGCGCTCGTAGAGCACCGGCAGCACCGTCAGGCCGATGCCGGACTGCGACGCGGCTGCCGCCAGCGCATGGCACAGCGCCGCCCGGTCCTGCAGCGGCTGGCCCTGCGGCCCATGATGCAGGTAATGGAACTCGCAGACCTGCGTGTAGCCGCCGCGCAGCAGTTCGACATACAGGTGGGCGGCCACCGCCTGCATCTGCGCGACGCTGATGCGCTGCGCCACACGGTACATGCGGTCGCGCCAGGACCAGAAGTCGTCCGAGTCGGCGTCGCGCCGCTCGGACAGCCCGGCGAAGGCCCGCTGGAACGCATGGCTGTGCGCGTCCACCAGGCCCGGCAGCGCCGGCCCGGGCAGCACGCGGGCGCCCGGCGGGGGCGTGGCCACGCCAGCTTGCACCTCGGCCCAGTGGCCGGACGCATCGATGCGCAGCAATGCGCCGGGTTCCCAGCGCCCGTCGATCCAGGCCCGCGGGGCCCACAGCAGGGATTCAGGCATCGGGCCTCCAGGCGAGCAGGGCGTGGACCAGGCCGCGCAGCACCGGGGCCAGCGCAGCCGCACGCTGCGGGTCCACCCGGTACGGGGCCGCTTCCTCCATGTAGGTGCTCCAGCACATCTCCAGCTGCACCGCATGCCGGCCGGCCGCGGGCTGGCCGAAATGGCGGGTGATGTAGCCGCCCTTGAAGCGGCCGTCGACGACATGGCTGAACCGCGGATGCTGCTGCAGCACCTGCGCCAGCGCATGGCGCAGGCCCGGCGCGCAGCTGCGGCCCTCGGCGGTGCCCAGGTTCAGGTCCGGCAGCACGCCGTCGAACAGCCAGGGCAGCCGGGACCGGATGCTGTGCCCGTCGAACAGCAAGGCGAAGCCGTGCTGCGCCTGCAGCCGGGACATCTCTGCGTTGAGCGCATCGTGGTAGGGCTGCCAGTAGGTCTGCCGCCGCTGCGCGATTGCCGCAGCGTCCGGCTCCCGGCCGGTGCGGTACAGCGGATCGCCGGTGAAGAAGCGGGTCGTGCACAGGCCGGTGTTGTTGGCGCCGGCGTACATCGGCGTGTCTGCCGGCGGGCGGTTCAGGTCGATCACGAAGCGGGAGTGGTGCGGCACGATCAGACCGGCCCCGAGCTCCCGGACGAAGTCATAGAGCTGGTCCAGGTGCCAGTCGGTGTCTTCCACTTCCAGCGCCCGGGGCACGAGATCGGCATGCAGGTCGGCCGGAATGTGGGTGCCGATATGCGGCAGGCTCACCAGCAGCGGGGCGGTGCCCGGGTGCAGCGTGAAGATCGGTGGGGCCATTCAGCAACACTCCTTGCCACCGGCCACGACCCGCAGGCAGGGGTTGTGGCCGAACCAATAGGCCAGCTCGTGCGGGTGCGCGAGCTCCCAGACGGCGAAGTCGGCACGCAGCCCCGCCGCCAGCCGGCCGCGGTCCGGCAGGCCGAGCGCGCGCGCGGCGTGCACCGTCACGCCCTGCACCGCCTCCAGCGGCGTAAGCCGGAACAGCGTGCAGGCCATGCTGAGCATCAGCAGCAGCGACAGACCCGGCGAGGAGCCCGGGTTGTGGTCGCTGGCCACGGCGATCGGCACGCCGTGCGCGCGCAGGCCCGCGATCGGCGGCAGCCGGGTCTCGCGCAGAAAGTAGTAGGCGCCGGGCAGCAGAACCGCCACCGTGCCCGCGGCGCGCATCGCCCGGATGCCGTCCTCCGACAGGTGCTCCAGGTGGTCGCAGGACAGCGCCTGGAAGCCCGCCGCCAGCGCCGCGCCACCCTGGTCGCTGAGTTGCTCCGCATGCAGCTTGACCGGCAGCCCGAGACGGCGGGCCGTCTCGAACACGCGGCGGGTCTGGGCCGGCGTGAAGCCGATGTTCTCGCAGAACGCATCGACCGCGTCGACCAGGCCTTCGGCCTGCAGCGTGGGCATCCACGCGCAGACGGCGTCGATGTAGGCGTCGCTGCGGCCGTCGAACTCCGGGGGCAGCGCATGGGCGCCCAGATAGGTGGTGCGGACCTGCAGGCCCAGCGCCTCGCCGATCTGCCGGGCGATCGCCAGGCAGCGCCGCTCGTCCTCCAGCCGCAGGCCGTAGCCGGACTTGATCTCCAGCGTCGTCACGCCCTCGGCCCGCAGGCAGCGGGCGCGGCGCAGCGCAGAGGCCCGCAGCGTGGCGTCATCCGCCGCGCGGGTCGCGGCCACGGTGGACCGGATGCCGCCGCCGGCACGGGCGATCTCCTCGTAGCTGGCGCCCTGCAGCCGCAACTCGAATTCGCGGGCGCGCTGCCCGCCGTAGACCAGATGGGTGTGGGCATCGATCAGGCCCGGCGTGACCAGCGCGCCTTGCAGGTCCTGGCGCAGCGTGCCTGGCGGCACCAGCGCCGGCGGCAGTGCCGTGCGCGGGCCGACCCAGGCCAGCCGGTCGCCCTCGACCAGCAGCGCGCCATCGTCGATCAGGCCCCAGCCGTCGCCGTCGAGCGTGGCCAGGCGGGCGTTGTGCCAGAGTGTCAGCGTCGTCATCGTGTCAGTCCTGGGGCTGGGCGCTGATCCACCAGATCGCGCCGGGCGCCGGGGGCAGCGCCGGTGTGAACTGCCAGGCATCCGTGGGCCGGCTGTCCGCAGACCACAGCAGCGCGTGGGCGTCGAGCCATTGGCTTTGCGGGCCGCACTGCCAGTGCCCGGCGACCGTGGTGTAGAGCGCCCGCAGCGCGCCACCCGGCGGGCCGTCCTGGCCGGCACGCCAGGCCTGCAGCGCGCCCTGCATGCCGCGCAACATCAGGTTCAGGTCCTGTGTCGGGCCGTCGATCAACCGGCAGCCGGGCGCGGCGGCACCGTCGAAGGCCAGGGCCTCGTCGCCGGGGCGCACGGTGCGCTCGCCGTCGGCGAATTGCAGGACCACGCCCGCGCCCTGCAGCACCGCGAACCAGCGCTGCACCTGCGGGAAGGCCGAGAACGGCCCGTCGCGGTCGATGTCGGCCCGGCTGATGCGCACGCGCCAGGCGTCGCCGGCCGGCCAGGCCAGCAGCTCCCGGGTCTGCCCGCCCCCATTGCGCCAGGGCTGCGCTGCGACCGCATCGGCGCGGACGATCATGGCTTGAACTGCCCTTCGATCCGATAGCGCGAGCCCGGGTGGACCAGCCGGGCACTGGTGATCGGCACGCCCCGGTTGGTGGTCCGGCGCACGATGATCAGGCAGGGGTCCTCGACGGCGATGCCCAGCAGGCGGGCTTCGCGCGCCGTGGGCGCACCGGCCTCGATGGCGTACTGCGCCTCCCACAGCGGCGCGACCTGCAGCAGGTAGTGCGTCGGCGTGATCTGCGTGAAGTCCGTCTGCAGGTAGTCCGGCGCGCAGGCCGGGTTGACATGGCGGTCCTCGCACTGCAGCGGCAGGCCGTTCTCGAAGTGGACGATCAGCGTGTGGAACACCCGGCTGCCGCGCTCCAGCCCCAGCTGCGCCGCCACCGGGGCGCTGGCGGTCTCCTCGCGGGCCAGGTGGACTTCGGCATGGTGGCGGTGGCCGCGCTCCAGGATTTCCTCGTGCAGGTCGCGGATCGTCAGCGTCGAGGACACGCGCAGCAGGTTGGCGGCGTACGTGCCCAGGCCCTGCACGCGGGTCACCAGGCCTTCGCTCTGCAGCTCGCGCAGCGCGCGGGTGACCGTCATCCGGCTGACGCTGAAGCGGTTGACCAGCTCGGCCTCGGAGGGCATCAGCGCACCCGGCGGCCAGCGGCCGCTGGCCAGCCCCTGTTTCAGGTACTCCTTGACCCGGGCATAGGGCGCCTGGGCGGTGCGTGCTGCGACAGCGTGTTCGAGGGCGGCCATGGGCGGATTCTAGTGCCGGAAAATCCGCTTGCATAGACTTGTCTAGTCAAGTAGACTGCGCCGGTCCGCGTCACCCCGACGCCCCCACCGGAGAGCCCCATGTCCGACCTGTCCCCCGTGCACCACGCCGCGCAGCCGCACCCGGTGCGCGCCCCCCGCGGTACCGCGCTGAGCTGCCGCAACTGGCTGATAGAGGCCGCCTACCGCATGCTGCAGAACAACCTGGATCCGGAGGTGGCCGAGAACCCGGATGCGTTGGTGGTCTATGGCGGCATCGGCAAGGCGGCGCGCAACTGGGAGTGCTTCGAGGCGATCCTGGACAGCCTGCGCGCGCTGCGGGAGGACGAGACGCTGCTGGTGCAGTCCGGCAAGCCGGTCGGCGTGTTCCGCAGCCATGCGGATGCCCCCCGCGTGCTGATTGCCAATTCCAACCTGGTGCCGCGCTGGGCCACCTGGGAGCACTTCCACGAACTCGACCGCAAGGGCCTGATGATGTATGGTCAGATGACCGCCGGGTCCTGGATCTACATCGGCAGCCAGGGCATCGTGCAGGGTACCTACGAAACCTTCGTCGAGGCCGGCCGGCAGCACTATGGCGGCGATCTGGCCGGGCGCTGGATCCTGACCGCCGGCCTGGGCGGCATGGGCGGCGCGCAGCCGCTGGCGGCCAGCTTTGCCGGCGCCTCGTCGCTGAACATCGAGTGCCAGCAGTCGCGCATCGACTTCCGGCTCAAGACGCGCTACCTGGACGAGCAGGCCACCGACCTGGACGACGCCCTGGCGCGGCTCGCCCGTTATGCCGCCGAGAAGCGCGCGGTGTCGGTCGGCCTGCTGGGCAATGCGGCGGACATCCTGCCCGAGCTGGTGCGGCGCGCCCGCGCCGGCGGGCTGCGCCCGGACCTGGTGACCGACCAGACCTCCGCCCATGACCTGGTCAACGGCTACCTGCCGCGCGGCTGGACGGTGGCCGCCTGGCGGGCCGCCCAGGCCGATGCCGGCCAGCACGCCGGCCTGCGGGACGCCGCCGCGCAGAGCTGCGCCGTGCATGTACAGGCCATGCTGGACTTCCAGGCCATGGGCATCCCGACGGTGGACTACGGCAACAACATCCGCCAGGTCGCGAAGGATGCGGGCGTGCACAACGCCTTCGACTTCCCCGGCTTCGTGCCGGCCTATGTGCGGCCGCTGTTCTGCCGCGGCAAGGGGCCGTTCCGCTGGGTGGCCCTGTCCGGTGACCCGGAGGACATCCG
>JAEUOX010000317.1 GCA_016790475.1 Rhodoferax sp.
GCCGGCGTCGGCGAGATCATCATGGTGGTGCCCACGCCGGCACCCGCCGACGGGTCCTCCGGCACGGGCGAGCCCAACCCGCTGGTGCTGGCCGCGGCCCATCTGGCAGGCGTCACACGCGTCTTCACGATTGGCGGCGCACAGGCGGTGGCGGCGCTGGCCTATGGCACGGCCACGGTACCCAAGGTCGACAAGATCACCGGCCCGGGCAATGCCTATGTCGCGGCCGCCAAGCGCCGCGTGTTCGGCACGGTCGGGATCGACATGATCGCCGGACCCAGCGAGATCCTGGTGCTGGCCGACGGCTCGACCCCGGCGGACTGGGTCGCGATGGATCTGTTCAGCCAGGCCGAGCATGACGAGCTGGCCCAGAGCATCCTGCTGTGCCCGGATGCTGCGTACATCGACGCGGTGCAGCGCGCGATCGACCGGCTGCTGCCGACCATGTCCCGGCGCGCGATCATCGCGGCCTCGCTCAATGGCCGCGGCGCCCTGGTGCAGACCCGCAGCATGGAGGAGGCCTGCGCGATCAGCAACCGGATCGCGCCGGAGCACCTGGAAGTCAGCAGCCAGGACCCGCACCGCTGGGAGCCGCTGCTGCGCCATGCCGGCGCGATCTTCCTGGGGGCCTACACCAGCGAGAGCCTGGGCGACTACTGCGCCGGCCCGAACCATGTGCTGCCCACCGGCGCCACGGCCCGTTTCTCCAGCCCGCTGGGGGTCTACGACTTCCAGAAGCGCAGCAGCCTGATCGAGGTCAGTGCGGCCGGCGCGCGCAGCCTGGGGCAGGTCGCGGCAGAGCTGGCCTACGGCGAGGGGCTGGACGCCCACGCGCGGGCCGCCGAGATGCGGGGCGAGCCATGATGCGCTCCGCCGGAGTCGCGCTGGTGCTGGCCCTGGTGGCGGCGTCCGCTTCCGCGATGAGCCTGCGCGAGCTGCGCGGGCTGGAGCTGTCCGACAAGAAGCAGGGCCCGAACTACGTGCAGTACTACCTGGTCGGCGTGCTGGAAGGGGTGCTGGAGGCCCACGCGCAGGCGGTGCGTGCTGGCGCCAAGCCCCAGTTCTGCATCGGAAGCCGGCGCCTGGAGCCCTTCATGGCCAAGCCGCTGTTCGACGGCGAGCTGCAGCGCAACCGGCACCTGTACGAGGCCGACATGCCGGTGCAGCTGGTGCTGTTCAACGCCCTGTCCACCGCCTACACCTGCTGATCCGTCTGCCCACGATGACCCGTCCCACCCTCACCAGCCTGTTGGGCAGCCGCGTCCGCCCCGATGTGCGCGCCATGCATGCCTATGCCGTGCAGTCCTCCGCCGGGATGCTCAAGCTCGACGCGATGGAAAACCCGCACCGCCTGTCGCCCACGCTGCAGCAGGCCCTGGGCGAGCGACTGGGCGCCGTGGCGCTGAACCGCTACCCCGGCGCACGCCTGCAGGACCTGCGGCAGGCACTGGCCGCCCATGCCGGCATCCCGGAGGGCTTCGACCTGCTGCTGGGCAATGGCTCCGACGAGATCATCTCGCTGCTGTCGATGGCCTGTGCGGTGCCCGGCGCCACGGTGCTGGCTCCGGAGCCCGGCTTCGTGATGTACGCGGTGAGCGCCGCGCTTCAAGGCGTGCGCTTCGTGGGCGTGCCGCTGCGGACGGACCTGGAGCTGGACGAAGCCGCCATGCTGGCCGCCATCGCCGAGCACCAGCCGACGCTGCTGTACCTGGCCTACCCGAACAACCCCACGGCCAACCTCTGGGACGATGCGGTCATCGAGCGCCTGATCGAGGCGGCCCCGGGCTTCGTCGTCATCGACGAGGCCTACCAGCCCTTCGCCGGGCGCAGCTACCTGGACCGCCTGGCCCGCCATGAGCATGTGCTGCTGATGCGCACGATGAGCAAGTTCGGCCTGGCCGGTGTGCGCATCGGCTACCTGGTCGGACGCAGCGCGGCGATCCGGGAGTTCGACAAGGTCCGCCCGCCGTACAACATCAGCGTGCTCAATGCCGAGTGCGCGCTGTTCGCGCTGGAGCATGCGGAGGTGTTTGCCGCGCAGGCGCGCGACATCGTCGCGCAGCGGGCGGTGCTGTCCGCCGGCCTGCAGGCGCTGCCGGGCGTGGAGGTCTTCCGCAGCGACGCCAACATGGTGCTGGTCCGGCTCCCCAGGCTGGACGGAGAGACCGCCGATGTCGCCAGCACGGTGTTCCAGCGCCTGAAGGCGCGTGGCGTGCTGGTCAAGAACATGGCCGGTTTCCACCCGCTGCTGGCGAACTGCCTGCGCCTGACGGTCGGTACCGCCGACGAGAATCAGCGTCTGCTGACAGCCCTGAAGGATTCCCTATGTCCAGCCCCGACCTGAACCCGGTGGCGCCCCGCAGCGCCGAAGTCACACGCCACACCGCCGAGACACGCATCACGGTGCGCGTCAATCTGGACGGCACCGGCCAGTCCCGGCTGCACACCGGCATCGGCTTCTTCGACCACATGCTGGACCAGATCGCGCGCCACGGCATGATCGATCTCGACATCCAGGCCGACGGCGACCTGCACATCGACGGGCACCACACGGTGGAGGACGTCGGCATCACGCTCGGGCAGGCCGTGCAGCGCGCCATCGGCGACCGCAAGGGCATCCGGCGTTACGGCCATGCCTACGTGCCGCTGGACGAGGCGCTCAGCCGCGCGGTGATCGACTTCTCCGGGCGCCCGGGCCTGGTGCTCCATGTGCCGTTCAAGAGCAGCATGATCGGCGGCTTCGACACCCAGCTGACGCACGAGTTCTTCCAGGGCTTCGTCAACCACGCGCTGGTCACCGTGCACATCGACAACCTGCGGGGTGAGAACGCCCACCACCAGGCCGAGTCGGTGTTCAAGGCCTTTGCCCGCGCGCTGCGTGCCGCAGTCGAGCCGGATCCGCGCGCGGCCGGCATCATTCCGTCGACGAAGGGCTCGCTGTGAGCGTTGGCGCGGGCGGCCGCCGGACGGTGGCGGTGGTGGACTACGGCATGGGCAACCTGCGCTCGGTGGCCCAGGCGGTGCATGCCGCGGCCGCCGCCGAGGGCGCGGTCGATGTCGTCATCACGTCGGATCCGCAGCAGGTCCGCGCGGCAGAGCGCGTCGTGCTGCCCGGCCAGGGCGCCATGCCGGACTGCATGCGGGAGCTGCGCGAGTCCGGGCTGCAGGACAGTGTGCTGGAGGCGGCGGCCACCAAACCGCTGTTCGGTGTGTGCGTGGGCATGCAGATGCTGCTGGAGCACAGCCAGGAGGGCCGCAAGGGTGACGCCGGCCAGGGCACGCCGGGCCTGGGGCTGTTCCCCGGGGACGTGATCCGCTTTGCGCTGGCCGGGCGTCTGCAAGAGGATGGCAGCCGCTTCAAGGTGCCGCACATGGGCTGGAACCAGGTCTGGCGCAGCCCGGTGGGCGCGCCGCCGCATCGGCTCTGGGACGGCATTCCGGACGGCAGCGCGTTCTATTTCGTGCACAGCTTCTACGCCCGACCGTCTGATGCGCGCCACAGCGTCGGCGAGGCGGACTACGGGGGCCGCTTTACCGCCGCCATTGCGCGCGATAATATTTTCGCCACCCAATTTCACCCGGAAAAAAGTGCTGCCCACGGCCTTGCGCTCTACCGCAATTTCCTGCGCTGGAATCCCTGATCCGTCTGCGCCTCGTCCGCACCATGCTGCTCATCCCCGCTATTGACCTGAAAGACGGTCACTGTGTCCGCCTCAAGCAAGGCGACATGGCACAGTCCACCACGTTCAGCGAGGATCCGGCACAGGTCGCCCGGGGGTGGGTCACCCAGGGCGCGCGCCGTCTGCATCTGGTGGATCTGAATGGTGCCTTTGCCGGCCATCCGAAGAACGAGATGGCGATCCGCAAGATCCTGAAGAACGTCGGCAGCGAGGTCGACGTGCAGCTCGGCGGCGGCATCCGCGATCTCGACACCATCGAGCGCTACCTGGACGCCGGCCTGCGCTACGTCATCATCGGCACCGCCGCTGTCAAGAACCCGGGCTTCCTGCAGGATGCCTGCACCGCGTTCGGGGGCCACATCATCGTCGGGCTCGATGCGCGTGACGGCAAGATCGCCACCGACGGCTGGAGCAAGCTCACGCGCCACGACGTCATCGACCTCGGCAAGAAGTTCGAGGACTACGGCGTCGAATCCATCATCTACACCGACATCGGCCGCGACGGCATGCTGTCGGGCATCAACATCGAGGCCACGGTCAAGCTGGCGCAGGCGCTGACGATCCCGGTCATCGCGTCCGGGGGGCTCAGTTCGCTGGCGGACATCGAGGCCCTGTGCGAGGTCGAGAGTGAAGGTGTCGAGGGCGTCATCTGCGGGCGGGCCATCTATTCCGGCGATCTGGATTTCGCCGCGGCCCAGGCCCGCGCCGACGAGCTCAACGGCTGACGCTCCGTGCTGGCCAAACGCATCATTCCGTGCCTGGACGTCACCGGCGGCCGGGTTGTCAAAGGTGTCAACTTCGTGGCGCTGCGCGACGCGGGGGACCCGGTCGAGATCGCCGCGCGCTACAACGACCAGGGGGCCGATGAGCTCACCTTCCTGGACATCACCGCCACCAGCGATGACCGGGACCTGCTGCTGCACATCATCGAGGCGGTCGCCAGCCAGGTGTTCATCCCGTTGACGGTGGGGGGCGGCGTGCGCACGGTCGACGATGTGCGCCGCCTGCTCAATGCCGGTGCCGACAAGACCAGCTTCAACTCGGCCGCGCTGGCCAACCCGCAGGTCATCGAGGACGCCTCCTCACGGTATGGCGCGCAGTGCATCGTGGTCGCGATCGACGCCAAGCGTCGGCTGCCGGTCGAGGAGCAGCGCGTCGGGCCCGATGGCCGGCCGGCCGGCCCGGGCTGGGATGTGTACAGCCATGGCGGCCGCCGCAACACCGGCATCGACGCGGTCGGCTGGGCGCGCCAGATGGCCGGGCGCGGTGCCGGCGAGATCCTGCTGACCAGCATGGACCGCGACGGCACGAAGTCCGGCTTCGATCTGGCGCTGACGCGCGCGGTCAGCGATGCGGTGGACGTGCCGGTGATCGCCTCGGGGGGGGTCGGCACGCTCGACCACCTGGCCGACGGCGTGCAGGCCGGCGGCGCGGATGCGGTGCTGGCGGCCAGCATCTTCCACTATGGCGAGTTCACCGTGCAGCAGGCCAAGCAGCACATGGCCGCCCGCGGCATCCCGGTGCGACTCTGACGCGGCGCCCGCGCGCTGCACTGCAGCACCGATCGCCGACAATACGCCGATGAACTGGTTGAACGAAGTCAAGTGGGACGCCGCCGGGCTCGTGCCCGTGATCGCGCAGGAGCGCGGCACCGGTGACGTGCTGATGTTCGCCTGGATGAACCGCGAGGCCCTGGCCAAGACGATCGAGCTGGGCCGTGCGGTGTATTTCAGCCGGTCCCGCGGCAAGCTGTGGTTCAAGGGCGAGGAGTCCGGGCATGTGCAGACCGTGCACGAGGTGCGCATGGACTGCGACAACGATGTGATCCTGCTGCAGGTCACGCAACGGGGCCACGAGCCTGGCATCGCCTGCCACACCGGGCGCCACAGCTGTTTCTTCCAGCGGCACCAGGGCGGGGTGCAGGACGGCACCTGGACCATCACCGATCCGGTCTTGAAAGACCCGGAGTCCATCTACAAGTAAGGGTGCCCATGTCCCCAGCCCCCGTGTCCCGCGCCGTCCTCGAGGAACTCGCTGCCGTCATCGAGAGCCGCAAGGGTGCGCAGGGCGGCAACCCCGACACCAGCTACGTGGCCCGTCTGCTGCAGCGCGGCCCGGATGCCTTCCTGAAGAAGATCGGCGAAGAGGCCACCGAGGTGGTTCTGGCCGCAAAGGACATCGACCACGCCCGCGCGACCGGTGCCGATGTGCCGGCGCGCCAGGCCCTGCTGGTCGGCGAGGTCGCCGACCTGTGGTTTCACAGCCTGATTGCGCTGGCGCATTACGGGCTGTCGCCGGCCGACGTGCTGGCCGAACTGCAGCGGCGCGCAGGCACCAGCGGCATCGAGGAGAAGGCCCGGCGCCAGGCCCCGGCGCGTGAACCGGGCGGGGCCGTGCCTCCGTCCTCAGGAGGACAACATGGTTGACATCATCGACGTGCCATCGGCAGACAGCGAAAAGGCGCAGGCCCTCAAGACCGTGGGATGGGTCAGCTACATCCTGCACCTGATCGTCGCTGTGGGGGCCCTGGTTCCCGGGGCCCAGGCCGGCGCGCTGTTGCTGGTCGTGGCGTTGGTCATCGATCTGGTCAAGAAGGACGAGGCGGCCGGCACCTGGCAGGCGAGCCACTTCTCCTGGCGCATCCGCTCGGTGATCATCGCCGGCCTGCTCTACATCGTCACTGCGCCGCTGTTCCTGCTGTTGCTCCTGCCGGGGATGGTGGCCTGGTTCGGCGTGTCGATCTGGTTCCTGTACCGGATCGTGCGGGGCATGGTGGCGATGAACAACAGCCAACCCGTCGGCCGCTAGGAGGGCCCCATGGCACACGACCCGAACTGTCTCTTCTGCAAGATCATCGACGGCAAGATCCCGTCGCGCAAGGTGTACGAGGACGACCAGGTGTTCGCCTTCCACGACATCCACCCGTGGGCACCGGTGCACTTCCTGATCATCCCGAAGCTGCATATCCCGTCGTTTGCACAGCTGGGCCCGGAGCATGCCGGCCTGATGGGCCACATGATGACGCTGATCCCCCGCCTGGCGCTGCAGGAGGGCTGCCGGCCCTATCCGGAAGGCGGCTTCCGGGTCGTCAGCAACACCGGCGCCGAGGGGGCCCAGGAAATCCACCACCTGCATGTCCACGTGATGGGCGGCCCGCGCCCCTGGTTGCGTGGTTGAGTAAGGGTAATGCGGGTGGGCTGCGCCCGGCGTCTAGAATTCGCGCATTGTTCAGGAGAAACCCATGGGATCGTTATCAATCTGGCATTGGCTCATCGTGTTGCTGATCGTCGTGATGGTGTTTGGCACCAAGAAGCTCAAGAACATCGGCAGCGATCTCGGTGGCGCCGTGAAGGGTTTCAAGGACGGCATGAAGGACGGCTCGGCAGCGGCGGACGACAAGCCGGCGGCTGCAGCCGGGCAGGTGGCGAACGCCGCGGCGGCGCCGGACAAGGGCACGATCGACGTCGAAGCCCGCCAGAAGTCCTGAAACCGGCAGGCGTGGCACGGGCGTGATCGACCTCGGCATATCGAAGATGGCCCTGATCGGCGCGGTGGCGCTGATCGTGATCGGGCCCGAGAAGCTGCCGCGCGTGGCGCGCACGGTCGGGGCCCTGCTGGGCAAGGCGCAGCGCTATGTGGCGGACGTCAAGGCCGAGGTCAGCCGCTCGATGGAGCTGGACGAACTCAAGAAGATGAAGGACACGGTGACCAGCGCTGCCCGGGACGTCGAGTCCTCGATCCAGAGCGGCGCCAGCGACTTCGAGAAGTCCTGGGCCGAGGCCACCAGCACCAGCACCGACACTGCGCCAGACACCAGCAGCTACACCGCGCTGGAAAGCCACCCGGTCTACCGGCACCCGGGCAAGCGCTGGCGCGTCAAGACCGGCGCCATGCCCAACTGGTACAAGGCGCGGGCCGGCGTGCGCACCCGCGTGCTGTCCGGTGCGGCCCGCGTCGCGCGGTTCCGGCCCCGGAAGACCGACTGACGATTCCTTTCCGGCCCGGGCCTGCGGCGGCGGATGCCGGGCAGACCCTGGCCTTTGCAGCACGATGACCGATCCCAACTCCAAAGAAGACGAACTCGCAGGCACGGAGCAGCCGTTCGTGCAGCATCTGATGGAGTTGCGCGACCGCCTGATCTACAGCCTGATCGGGCTGGTGGTCTGCATGGGCCTGCTGGCCATCTGGCCGTCGCCCAGCGGCCTGATCGATCTGATCGCCGCCCCGATCCGCGCGCACATGCCCCCCGGTGCCAAGCTGATCGCTGTCGGCGTGTTCTCGCCGTTCTTCGTACCGCTCAAGGTGCTGATGATGGCCGGTGTGCTGCTGGCGCTGCCCTGGCTGATGTACCAGGCCTGGGCCTTCGTGGCACCGGGCCTCTACGGGCATGAGAAGCGGCTGGCGCTCCCCCTGATCTTCTTCGGCAGCGTGCTGGCCTACGGCGGCATTGCGTTCGTGCAGTTCTTCGTGCTCGACAAGATGTTCGCGTTCATCCAGGCCGTGACGCCGGCCAGCGTGTCGGCCACGCCGGACATCGCGTCCTACGTCGAGGCGATCCTGGGCCTGTACATCGCCTTCGGGGCCGCCTTCCAGGTGCCGATCGTCGTGGTGCTGCTGGCGCGCATGAACATCGTCAGCATCGAGAAGCTCAAGGAGTTTCGCGGCTACTTCATCGTGCTGTCGTTCGTCATCGCCGCCGTCATCACGCCGCCCGACGTGGTTTCGCAGCTCGCGCTGGCGATCCCGATGTGCCTGCTGTACGAAGCCGGCATCTGGGCCGCCAGGCTGTTCATCAAGCACACGCAGGCGCCGGAAGAGTCGGCCACCGAGGCCAAGCCCTGACGGCAGCGGCGGGCGGCGACGACCGGGCTACTGGTTCGGTGCCCGCTGCGGCCGCGGCCGCACACCCGGCGCCACGTCGATGTCCAGCGGCTGGTCCCGTCGCTGCACCCGGAAACGTGCCGCGACGCCGGGCTTGAGGGCCGCCACCGCCGACAGCAGTTCCGACACATTGCCGACTTCCCGGTCCGCCACTGCGGTGATCACGTCACCCGGCCGGATGCCGGCCTGGGCTGCCGGGCCGTTCTGCAACACGCCGGTAATGATGACGCCGCGAGTGGCCTTCACCCCGAAGGTCTCGGCCAGTTCCGGCGAAAGCTCGTTCGGCTCCACGCCGATCCAGCCGCGCGTCACCTGCCCGTCACGGACCAGCCCTTCCATCACCAGGCGCGCGGTGGACACCGGGATCGCGAACCCGATGCCCATGCTGCCGCCGGAGCGCGAATAGATCGCGGTGTTGATGCCCATCAGGTTCCCTGCAGTGTCCACCAGCGCGCCGCCGGAGTTGCCGGGGTTGATGGCGGCATCCGTCTGGATGAAGTTCTCGAAGGTGTTGATGCCCAGCTGGTTGCGCCCCAGCGCGCTGATGATGCCGCTGGTGACGGTCTGCCCGACGCCGAACGGATTGCCGATGGCCAGCACCTGATCCCCGACCTGCAGCGTGTCGGAGTTGCCCAGCACGATCACCGGCAGCTTGTCGAGCTCGATCTTCAGGACGGCCAGGTCGGTGTCCGGGTCGGTGCCGATCACCTTGGCCACCGCACGGCGGCTGTCATTCAGGATCACCTCGATCTCGTCGGCGCCCTCGACGACGTGGTTGTTCGTCAGGATCAGGCCGGAGGGGCTGACGATCACCCCGCTGCCGAGCCCCGCCTGCGGCTGGGCACCCTGGTCGCCGAAGAAGAAGCGGAACCAGGGGTCGCGGGTGTGCGGGCCCGGGCGCACCGCCTTGCTGGTGTTGATGCTGACAACCGCGGAGGCCGCCTTCTGTGCCGCCTGGCGCAGGCTGCCCGCCGGGATGCTTCCGGCGGCCGGGGCCGGAGCTTCGATCACTGCAATGCTGCCGCGGCCGATGCCGCCCTGGCCGATCCATTCCGGCTTGAGCGTCGCGACGACGAAATAGGCCGCCAGAAGCACGGTGGCGGTCTGCGAGAAGAGCAGCCAGAGACGTTTCATTGGTCAAATTGTAGGAGCGGGGTCGCCAGGCAGCAGCCCCGGGATCCTGCGTAATTGGGGTCGCCGTGCGTCGACGCAAGGTACAGTGCGCGGACTGACCGCCATGCCCGCCCGACGATGGACCCTTCATGTGGAGCCCGGCGCACCGTCCAAGCCGGCGGTGGGCGCGCCGTGCAATGGCTGCGGGGTCTGCTGCCTGGCCG
Organism: Rhodoferax sp.; assembly: GCA_016790475.1. GTDB lineage: Bacteria > Pseudomonadota > Gammaproteobacteria > Burkholderiales > Burkholderiaceae_C > CAISIP01. The sequence continues at coordinate 9,899 of JAEUOX010000317.1, forward strand.
TTCCCTGCCCGCTGGGGATGCTGCTGTCCCGCCGCCGGCGCGGGCCGTGCCAGGCCCTGCAATGGATACCCGCGCAAGCCGTGTACCGTTGCGGCGCGATGGCCGGTTCACTGGATGTGGCGCAGCGTTGCCTGCCCGCCTGCCTGCAGCGGATGGCGCCGTGGCTGGCCGGCCTGCTGCGCCGGATCGCCCCCCGATGGATCGCGGCCGGCGCAGGCTGTGACAGCAACCTGGAGGTCGAAACATCGACAATGGCGTCAGCCCGTGGCTTGAACCGCGAACCATGACCCACCGCACTGAACTTCTGCAGACCCTGGACGACCTGCTGCAACCCGAGCGCTTCAAGGACTACGGCCCCAACGGCTTGCAGGTCGAAGGGCGCGCGCAGGTGCGCCGCATCGCGACCGGGGTGACCGCCAGCCGGGCCATGATCGAAGCGGCGATCGCTGCAGACGCCGATACGCTGCTGGTGCACCACGGGCTGTTCTGGCGCGGTCAGGACGGGCGGGTGACCGGCTGGATGCGCCAGCGCCTGGCACTGCTGCTGGCGCACGACATCAATCTGCTGGCCTACCACCTGCCCCTCGATGCCCACCCGGCGCTGGGCAACAACGCGCAACTCGGCCGCCTGCTCGGACTGCAGGTCGAGGCCCGGTTCGGCGACCAGGACCTGGGTTTTCTGGGCCGGCCCGCGGACGGGCGTCCTCTGCAAAGTGCGACGGCGTTCAGCCAGGATATCGCCGCCGCACTCGGTCGGCCGGTGACGGTCGTCGACCCGGCGCCGCGCCCGCTGCAGCGCATCGCCTGGTGCACCGGCGGAGCGCAGGGCTATTTCGAGGCGGCCATCCAGGCGGGTGCGGACGCCTTCCTCACCGGCGAGATCTCCGAGCCGCAGGCCCACTACGCCCGCGAGACCGGCGTCGCGTTCCTGGCCTGCGGGCACCACGCCAGTGAACGCTACGGGGTTCAGGCGGTGGGTGCCGACGTGGCCCGGCGCCTGGGCCTGGAGCATGTCTTCATCGACATCGACAACCCGGCCTGAAACGATCATGCAATTGCCGTTGGCCATCACGCTGGGCGATCCTGCCGGCATCGGGCCGGAGATCATCGCGCTGGCATTCCGCGACGCGCCGCAGGCGACGGCGGGCTGTTTCGTGGCGGGCGATGTGGCCAGCCTGCGCCGGGCCAGTGCCTGCATCGCCGGGCCGGGGCAGCCGGCCTTGCCGGTGGTGGTGCTGGACCATCCCGACGAAGCCTGGCGTGCACCCCCGCGCTGCATTCCGGTCTGGCAGGTCGGCGCGCCGATGCCGCCAGTGACGCTGGGGCAGGTGAGTGCCGCGGCCGGCGAGCTGGCCGGACGTTGCGTGGCCTGGGCGGCGGATGCGGCGCTGCGCGGCGAGATTGCCGGGCTGGTGACGGCGCCGCTGAACAAGCAGGCGTTGTCGGCGGCCGGCCCGCCCTATGACGGGTTTCCCGGCCACACCGAACTGCTGCAGGCTGCCGCGGCAGCCCACGCCGGTGTTCCTGTGGCACAGATGCCGGTGCGCATGATGCTGGCCAACGATGAACTGCGCACGGTGCTGGTGAGCATCCATGTGTCCTTGCGCGAAGCGCTGGACGCTGTCACCTTCGACAACGTGCTGCAGACCCTGCGCATCACCGACCAATCGCTGCGTCGGCTGCTGGGCCGCGCGCCGCGCATCGCGGTGGCCGGTCTGAACCCCCATGCTGGGGAGGGCGGGCTGTTCGGGCGCGAGGACCTGGACGTGATCGCTCCCGCGGTGGCGGCTGCCCGTGGCGCGGGCCTGGAGGTGCACGGACCGATCGCCCCGGACACGGTGTTCATGCGGGCGCGCGCACCGCAGGGGCGTGACGGCGAGTTCGACGTGGTGGTCGCGATGTACCACGACCAGGGCTTGATCCCGGTCAAGTACCTGGGTCTGGACCAGGGCGTGAATGTCACGCTGGGCTTGCCGCTGGTGCGTACCAGCCCCGACCACGGCACGGCCTTCGATCTGGCCGGTACGGGCCGGGCCGACCCGTCCAGCCTGGTGGCGGCGCTGCGCATGGCGCAGCGCCTGGTCGGCCGCTGAACGCGGCCGATCCAGGGCCTTACTTCTTCAGGCTGTCGCGGATCTGGCGCAGCAGCAGGATGTCCTCGGGCGTCGCGACCGGCGCCGGTGCCGGTGCGGGTGCTTCGCGCTTGAGCCGGTTCATCTGCTTGACCATCATGAAGATGATGAAGGCCAGGATCACGAAGTTCACCGCAATGGTGATGAAGTTGCCGTAGGCAAACACCGGCACGCCGGCCTTCTTGAGTTCGGCCAGCGTCATGGCCGTGCCTGCGGGCACCTTGCCCAGTACCACGAACATGCTGGAGAAGTCCAGGCTGCCAACGAGCATGCCGACGATCGGCATGATCAGGTCGCCGACGGCAGAGTCGACGATCTTCCCGAAGGCCCCGCCGATGATCACGCCCACGGCGAGATCCATCACATTGCCCTTCAGGGCGAACTCCTTGAACTCCGACATCATGCTCATGAACCGATCTCCAAACTGTTGTGGCTGCGCCGCCGTCCGGATGGGGCGGTCGTGCGGATTATCTGGAAGATTTGGTGCCGGAACGTAAAGAATCCGCTGCGCCGGGGGCGATCATCGGCGGCAAAGGCGTCAGCTACAATCCGCGGCTGTCCCAGGTAGCGATGTTTCATTGAGGATTCCCATGAGTGACACCCAAGTCGACAGCAGCAAACGGACGTGGATCATCGCGTCCAGTTGCGCTGGCGTGGTGGGCGGCGCGTTCACTGCCGTACCGTTTGTCAGCAGTTTCCAGCCCTCCGAAAAAGCCAAGGCCGCAGGTGCCGCCGTCGAAGCGGATCTGTCTGCCCTGAAGCCGGGCGAAAAGATGACCGTCGAGTGGCGCGGCAAGCCGGTCTGGATCGTACGGCGCACGCCCGAACAGCTGGCGGCCCTGAAGACGCTGGACGCACAGCTCGCCGATCCGAAGTCCCAGCGCAAGCCCGGCGAGATGACGCCGGAGTACGCCCTCAACGAAGCCCGTTCGATCAAGCCGGAGTACCTGGTCGTGGTCGGCATCTGCACCCACCTGGGCTGCTCGCCTTCCGACAAGTTCCAGCCGGGCCCGCAGCCCTCGCTGCCGGACGACTGGAAGGGTGGCTTCTTCTGCCCCTGCCATGGTTCCACGTTCGACCTGGCCGGCCGCGTTTACAAGAACAAGCCGGCGCCCGACAACCTGGAGGTTCCTCCGCACATGTATCTTTCCGACAGCCGGCTGCTGATCGGTGAAGACAAGAAGGCCTGACAGGACACCACCATGGCTGAATTCAAAGAAGTCTCCCCCAACGCCCCGGTATCCGAAAAGCTTCTGAACTGGGTCGACAACCGGTTCCCGCTGAGCAAGCTCTTCGAGGACCACATGTCGCGCTACTACGCGCCGAAGAACCTCAACTTCTGGTACATCTTCGGTTCGCTGTCGCTGCTGGTGCTGGTGATCCAGATCGTGACCGGAATCTTCCTGGTCATGCACTACAAGCCGGATGCGGCGCTGGCGTTCGGCTCGGTCGAATACATCATGCGGGACGTGCCCTGGGGCTGGCTGGTCCGCTACATGCACTCCACCGGGGCCTCCGCATTCTTCATCGTCGTCTACCTGCACATGTTCCGCGGGCTGATCTACGGCAGTTACCGCAAGCCGCGCGAACTGATCTGGGTGTTCGGCTGCGCGATCTTCCTGTGCCTGATGGCCGAGGCCTTCATGGGCTACCTGCTGCCCTGGGGCCAGATGAGCTACTGGGGCGCCCAGGTGATCGTCAACCTGTTTGCCGCGATCCCGTTCATCGGCCCGGACCTGGCGCTGCTGATCCGTGGTGACTACGTGGTGGGCGACGCCACGCTGAACCGCTTCTTCAGCTTCCATGTGATCGCCGTTCCGCTGGTGCTGCTGGGCCTGGTGGTGGCGCACATCATCGCGCTGCACGAAGTGGGTTCCAACAACCCGGACGGCATCGAGATCAAGGCCACGAAGGACAAGAACGGCATCCCGCTGGATGGCATTCCCTTCCACCCGTTCTACACCGTCCATGACATCTTCGCGGTGAGCATGTTCCTGATGGTGTTCAGCGCCATCGTGTTCTTCGCGCCGGAGTTCGGCGGCTACTTCCTGGAGTACAACAACTTCATCCCGGCCGACCCGTTCAAGACACCGCTGCACATCGCGCCGGTCTGGTACTTCACGCCGTTCTATTCGATGCTGCGTGCCATCACCACCGAGATGATGTATGTGCTGATCCTGAGCGTCGTGCTGGGTGCGCTGTTCGCGGTCACGAAGATCCGCATGCCCAGCTTCCTGAAGCCGGTCGTTCTGGTCGTGGCTGCCGTGGTGGCCGCGGCGATGTGGGTGATCGATCCGAAGTTCTGGGGTGTGGTCGTGATGGGCGGGGCCGTCATCATCCTGTTCTTCCTGCCCTGGCTGGACTTCAGCCCGGTCAAGTCGATCCGCTACCGGCCGAACTGGCACAAGTACCTCTATGGCATCTTCGTCATCAATTTCGTGATCCTGGCCTACCTGGGCGTGCAGCCGCCGTCGCCGATCGGTGAGCGGGTGTCGCAGGTTGGCACGCTGTTCTATTTCGGGTTCTTCCTGCTGATGCCCTGGTGGAGCACGATGGGTGAGGCCAAGCCGGTTCCGCAACGCGTGAACTTCGTGGCGCACTGAGCAAGAGAGGCAACAACAATG
>JAEUOX010000385.1 GCA_016790475.1 Rhodoferax sp.
TTGCTCGCTGAGCGGTGATTCGAGCCTGGGCGAGGGCGGCTTCATGGGCACGCGCGCAACGCTGTTCCCGAAGATCACGCTGGGGGCCGACTGCGTCGTCGACGCACACAGCGCGGTCCGGCAATCCGTACCGGCCGCCACTACCGTTTCCGTTCGCGGACAGACCCTGGTGCTGCCGCACCGCCCACGTCCCGCACCTTGACACATACCATGGCACCCACCCCTCTGCTCGAAGGAAAGATCACGGTGATCACCGGCGGCTCCCGCGGCATCGGCCTCGCGACCGCCAGGACCTTTGCCGCTGCCGGAGCGACCGTGGTCCTGCTGGGGCGCTCCACCGATTCGCTGCAGGCGGCCTGCGAGTCGGTGCGCGAGGCGGCACCCGCAGCCTCCGTCTCCGGCATCGGCTGTGACGTATCGGCGCCGGACAGCGTGCGTGACGCGTTCCAGGCGATCTTCCGCCAGCACAAGCGCCTCCACGCGCTGGTCGCGAATGCCGGCGTGCTGGACGATGCGCTGATCGGCATGGTCACGCCGGCGCAGATCCGGCAGACCTTCGACGTCAACACCTTTGGTGTGCTCTATTGCGCGCAGGCCGCCAGTCGGCTCATCGCCCGGTCGGGGGGTGGCGCGATCATCAATGTGAGCTCCATCATCGGCCGGAACGGCAATGCCGGCCAGGCCGTCTACGGCGGCAGCAAGGCCGCCGTGATCGGCATCACCCAGTCCCTGGCCAAGGAACTGGCGCCGCAGGCCATCCGCGTGAATGCCATCGCCCCGGGATTCATCGACACCGACATGGCGCGGTCCATCGGGCCGGCCAAGTTCCAGGAACGCCTGGCCTCGATCAAGATGGGGCGCATCGGCACCCCCCAGGACGTCGCCAACGTGGCACTCTTCCTGGCCAGCGACCTGTCCGCCTATGTGACCGGGCAGGTCATCGGGGTCGACGGAGGCATGCTCATCTGACACCCGGCCGCCCCCCCTGCAGCCACCGACCCGACCCCCTTCAAGGACCCCCCATGCCCTCTTCCAGCTCCATCTTCGACAACCTCGCAGGCAACATCATCGCGACCGCGAAACCCAGGACCATCGTGGACATCGGCGCCGGTGCCGGCAAGTACGGCCGGATCATCCGGCAGATCGAGAAGCTCTGCCAGCTGAAGATCCACGCAACGGCCGTGGAGATCGACGAGAGCTACATTCGCGACTACAAGCTGCACGAGATCTACGACAACATCATCACGATCGACGCGACGCAACTGCTGCGGCAGACCCCGGGCATCAGCGGCGACATGTGCATCCTGGGCGACTTCATCGAGCACCTGCCCAAGTCGGCCGGCATCGATCTGCTGAACTACCTGCTCTACCGGTTCTCGGTCGTGATCACGGTGGTGCCGGTGGACATGTACCAGGGCGAGTGGATGGGCCACGCGCAGGAGGCCCATATCTCGCTCTGGTATGCCGACGATTTCACGGCCTTCCCGAAGGTGTCCGTGGTGAAGCGCTACGAGGGCGAAACCTGCTTCCTGCTGGCCTGCATGAACGGTGCCTGCAGCCCGCTGCGGGAGCAGTTCGTGCTGCTGGACGAACGCAACCGGGTCTCCATGGGCTACCCCTACCGGGAACTGCACCAGATCGCCGTCACCGACCAGTAGCCACCGCCCTGCCCCCGGGAATTCAGCATGACCCCCCGCGAGATAACACTGCGCGCCACGATACCGCTGGTGATCAACGTCTTCAACCAGCACCACTACCTGCAGCGCATGGTGACCCAGTTCTCGGAGAACGGGTTCCGCAACATCGTGATCCTGGACAACAACTCCAGCTACCCGCCCCTGCTGGCCTACTACCAGGAGCTGGCCGCGCAGCGCACCGCGAATGTCATCTACTACAACGCCAACCGGGGGCCGCACTACTTCTTCCTGCACGACCTGCACACGCACCTGTTCGAAAGCACGCCCTTCCTGTACTCCGATCCGGATCTGGCCTGGACCGAGCTTTCACCCAGCTTCCTGAGCACCCTGTTCGAGCTCAGCCACCGGCATAAGATTTTCAAGGTGGGGTGTGCACTGACCCTGCCCACCGATGAAACCCTGAAGCCGGACTTTCCGCTGTTCAACTTCAACAACCGCACCTACACCGTGCCGCAATGGGAAGCCCAGTTCTGGCAGAACCCGCTGGAACCCAACGTCTACAGCGCGCCGATCGACACGACGATGCACCTGTTCAATCCGGCCTACTTCGTGCAGGGCAACGCCTTGATCACCGGTGCGCGCGTCGCCGGGCCAGGCATGGAGGCGATCCATCTGCCCTGGTTCCGGAGCGACACCTGCCCCGACGAGGAGCGCGCGTTCTACCGGTCGCTGACGAAACACTCCAGCTGGCAGACCTGAGCGCCAGACTGCCACCCGGCACGAACCCTCGCACGCATGTTCTCGATCATCGTCCCCACCCACGACCGGCCGGAGCTGCTGGCGCGCGCGCTGCGCTCGCTGCAGGCGCAGACCTGGCGCGATTTCACGGTGATCGTGGTGTCGGACTCCCCGCGTTATGTCGCTCCGTATGCCGAGCTGCAGGCGCTGCAGGGCCGCTACCTGTATGTGCTGCGGAGCAGCGGGCCCGCCGGGCCGGCGGCCAGCCGCAACCTCGGCCAGCGGCTGGCGCAGGCGCCCTACCTGATGTTCCTGGACGACGACGACAGCATCGAGCCGGACCACCTGGCCCGCCTGGCGGCCCGGCTGCGGCAGGCGCCGGCCGCGCTGACGGTGTCCGACTTCCAGGTCTGCCAGGAGGACCGGACCGTCTCGCCCCCGCACCGGCTGGGCCTGGCTGCCGTCTCGCTGGCCGACGCCGATGCGGCCAGCGTCTATGTGCGCAACCGCATACCGAACAGCTGCGTGACCTACCGGCGCGAGGGGCTGGAAGGCATCCAGCACGATGAGTCGCTCGACCTGTACGAGGACTGGGACTTCCTGCTGCAGTGTCTGCGCAGGCACCCGGTCACCCATTGCCCCGGCCACGGTGTCGTGATCCACAAGAGCGCCGCGGACGCACCGGCCAACCTGCGCCGGGGCAATGGCAACGACGACCGGATCCTGCCGGTCATGCTGGCGCTGTACCAGCGCCATCCGGCGCCGGACGCCGCCACGCGCCAGGCGCGCCAGGCGCTGCTGGCCCAGGCCGGCGTGGCCGTGCCGCTGGAACAGTGCTGAGGCCGCTGCAAGACCATGCCCGCCGTCACCGTGCTGATCCCCGCGCGCAATGCCGCGGCCACGCTCGCGCAGACGCTGGACAGCCTGGCCGCCCAGACCTTCCGCGACTTCGACGTGCTGCTGGTCGATGACGCATCGACCGACGGAACCGCCGCACTGGCCGACAGCTATGCCGGCCGCCTGCCGGTGCGGGTGCTGCCGCTGGCCACCAACCAGGGCGTGGCCGGCGCGTTGAACCAGGGTCTGGCCCGGATCGACAGCCCGCTGGTGGCACGCCTGGATGCCGACGACCTGGCGCGGGCCGACCGGCTCGAACAACAGGTGGCGTTTCTGCAGCAGCATGCCGATGTCGCCGCCTGCAGCTCCGCGATGGAGCTGTTCTACCCGGAGGGTGACCAGGCCAGCCAGGTGCTGCACAAGCCGCTGACCGACGCCGCCATCAAGACCGCGCTCGTGCAGTACTGCGCGCTGTCGCACCCGGCCTGCATGCTGCGGCGCAGCTACTTCGACACGGTCGGCCTGTACGACCCGGCGCTGGACTTCGCGGAGGACTACGACCTGTGGTGCCGCGGTGCCTTGCAGGGCCAGGTGTTTGCGAACCTGCCGGAGCCGCTGACCCGGTACCGCCAGCATCGCGGGCAGGTGGCGCAGCAGAAGCGCCAGCTGCAGTACGAGCGCGACCTGCAGGTCAAGCGCCGCTACATCGCGGCCCTGCTGGGCGAGGCCTCCTGCGGCCATCTGCCGGAGTTCTTCCATCTGCTGAGCCAGTTCACGAGCCGCGAGGTGGCGGCCCAGGTGCTGGCGCAATCCATGCCGCTGCTGCTGCGCCTGGGGCGGCGCGTGGCGGACCCGGCGCTGTACGACAGCCTGGTCGCGCAGTGCGTGGCGCGCCATCTGGTGGCCTGACATGGACCGTGCGCCGCTCACGCTGCTCAACCACGTCAAGGGGGGCGTCGGCAACCAGCTGTTCCAGCACGCCTTTGCGCGCAGCCTGGCACGGCGCCTGCAGGCCGATCTGGTCACGGACCTGAGCAGCTTCGCCGCCGACCCCTACGGCCGCCAGTGCCGCCTGACGGACCTGGCGCCCGACCTGCGCACCGGCACGCTCGGCGAGTTCGCCGGCGCCGGGGCCTACCTGCTGCAGGACGGCCAGCTCGCCGCGCTGGATGCGCCGCTGCAGCTGCCGCCGGATGCCCGCACGCTGGTGCTGTCGGGCTACTGGCAGTCCGAAGCGCTGCTGGATCCGGACGTGGTCCAGGACCTGCACCGTCAGCTGGAGATCCATGCCCGCGAGCGCGTGCCCGCCGCGCTGCGCGAGCGCATCGCGACGGCGGCCCATCCGGTGGCGGTGCATGTCCGCCGCCGCGACTATGCCCACATGGGCCTGTGCCGCGAGCGCTATTTCTGCGCCGCCATCGCGGTGATCCGCCAGCAGCACCCGGACGCGGAGCTCTTCGTGTTCACCGACGAACCGAACCAGGTGCGCCACTGGATGGCGCTGCAGGGGCTGGCGGCCACCCAGGTCGCCACCGGCGACGACCTGGCGGACCTCTCCCTGATGGCCACCTGCCGGCATTTCGTGATCGCGAACTCCAGCTTCTCCTGGTGGGCGGCACGCTGGGGCGAGCAGCGCGGCGGGCTGGTCTTCTGCCCGGCCGAGTGGGTCACGATCACGCCGGTCGCGTCGCCCTGCCCGCCGCGCTGGATCCATGTCCCGGACGCGGTGCAGCCCTTCGTGCTGGACGCTGCGGACATCGCAGCGCAGACCGCCCGGTTGCAGGCCCTCGTTGCGCAACGCGCGGCGCCGCCAAGCGGGGCGGCGGCGGTCGGTCCGGTGGCGGACGCCTCCACTGGCCGCATCGACCTGCGCCGGTTCCTCGACGGCATGCCGGAGCATGTGGTGATCCGCCTTGCGGAGCATTTCCCGGACTACCGCGACCACGAGGACATCGACATCCTGTGCCGCGACGTGGCTGCCGTGCAGGCGCACATCCTGCGCGTCGCGCAGGCGGCCATGGCAGCGGGCTTCCGCATCGAGGAACACCGCGACCAGGGCCACCTGCATCTGGATGTGTACCCGCCAGGCGCCACCCGGCTGGGCCTGCGCTTCGACCTGATCGGCGACCTCACCGGCTACCGCCAGTTCGTCGTGGACCCGCAATACCACACGGTCGTGCTCGACAGCCGGCGCCAGCTGGTGCAGCGGGGCTTCCCGGTGTTCGTGCCGGCGCAGCCGCACGAGATGGTGCTGCGCTGCCTGGAGTACCTGGAGTGGAAGGACCGCAACCCGGCGAAGAAGAAGCATCTGGACTACCTGGCGCGCCACGCGGACGTGGCGTTCCTGCCGCTGGTGCAGCGCTACACCAACCTGGTGCTGCCGGCGGGCATGGCGCCCCCCGCAGCCAGCGAAGCGCCCGCGGCCGCAACACGGATGGACTACCTGCTGCTGTGGGGCCATGGCCTGGCGCACACCGCCGAGATCCTGCAGATGGTGCGCCGGCACCCGGACCTGGAGATCCTCAGCATCGTGCAGCGGGAGGTGGCCGACATCGCCCAGTTCGTGCAGGACGTCTACGCCTGCGACACCGTCCCCTTCGTGCATCTGGTGGCCAAGACACGCTACCTGCTGCAGACACCACCGAAGGTGCTGTTCGTGCTGCTGCGCAACCACCGGCCGGACGAGAAGCAGTTCGGCGAAGGCGCCTTCCGGCATGTGCAGAGCCAGACGATCAAGGACCTCAAGGAGGCGATCCGCAACCGCTTCAACCCGCGCCTGGCCGACGGCAGCCGCAGCGAGGAGCATGTGGTGCATGCGTCGGACTATCCAAGCCAGGTGGCCCATGTGCTGCAGGTGCTGGGGCTGCCGCCGCTGGCCCATTTCGAGGCCGAGGCGCATGCCGACATCGACGCGCCGTACCACCTCGGCGCGCTGGGCCCGGTAACGCTGGCCGAGTTGCCGCTCGACGCGCTGGTGGCCCGGTTGCTGGACCAGGGCCTGGTGCCTGTCCGCGAGACGCCGCACTACCAGTACGCGCTGGGCCATCCGGAGCCGTACCGCGCCTACCATGCGAAGCACTTCGGCACGACGCTGACCGACGACCATCTGCCGGAGGCCTTCGATGCGCTGCTGCAGGATTTCCGCTACGGCGAACGCCAGGCCCGCGGCAAACGCAGCCTGATCGTCGTGCGGCCGCTGGGCGACGGCCGCTACCGCATCCTGGACGGCCTGCACCGGGCGGCGATCCTGGCGGCCCGCGGCGCCACGACCGCCGAGGTGGCCGTCAGCCCGGCAGGCTGACGCCGGACGGTGGCGGCAGCGGCGCGCCGGGCAGCCGGGCGCGCCAGAACTCCGGCTCGCTTTTCCACCAGGCGTGCGTGCCCATCGGCAGCTGGCCCCCATTGACCGCGTGGTAGTAGGACGGCCGCAGCTCCATCGAGAACCGGGACGCGGTGATCTCGTTGGGCACGATGAAGTCGTTGGACAGCGCCCCCATCACTGAGAAGAACAGGTCCTCGCTGGAGCCGGTCTGCAGGAACACGTTGACGATGACAGCGAACTCGTCCAGCAGCGCGATCGCCTTGCGGTTGCGCCGCAGGCTGAAGCCGCCGTTGCCGACCCCCACACGCACCAGCTTGCCGTTCGCGCCCTCGAAGCGTCCGGCATTGACCATCAGGCTGTAGCCGTCCGGCCAGGGCGCGCCGATGTAGTCGAACGGCTGCGCGCACCAGGCATCCAGTTCGTCGCGCAGCGCGATCGCGTCGGTCTGGCAGATCAGCATGAACTCCCGGTCCGCGAAGCCCGCATAGAACGCCGGGCTCAGCAGCAGCCGGTTGTAGCCGGGAATCGACGCAAAGCTCACCGGCGGGTAGGCGCGGTACACGATGTCGCCGTAGCGCGCCCGGTACCAGGCCAGGTCCAGGCCCTCCGGGCCGATGAACACGATGTCGCGCCCGCGCAGCGTGGCCATCGAGCGGTCCAGCGAATAGGTCTCCAGCGCGTTGAGCACCGGCAGGTAGATCGGAACGATGACGACAACCGTCATCCGGCCACCCCATCGCGCGGGCCGCGGACCAGCGCCAGCAGCAGATCCTCCAGATCGCGGCAGGTCTGCGGGGTGTCGAACAACGCACACCGGTCCCGCCCGTGCTGCAGCCGCTGGCGCAGTGCGCGCAGGCGCTCCGGGTCCTGGGCCAGCGCAATCGCCAGCGCCTGGTAGTCCGCCAGCGAGTGCGTGACCAGCTCCGGCAGGTCGGCCGCCTGCAGCAGGCTGCCGGACATGCGCGATGCAAAGCTGCGTCCGGAGCGCGTCAGCACCGGCAGGCCCTGCCACAGTGCGTCGCTGGTGGTCACGCCGCCGTTGAACGGAAAGGTGTCCAGGAACAGGTCGGCCAGCGGCAGGCGGGCCAGGTAGTCGGCATAGTCGACCCGGGGCGCCATCCGCACGCGCTCGGCGGCGATGCCGGCCGCCAGCACATGCTGCTGCAGCCGCTGCTCGGCCTGCGGGTTGTCGGCCAGCAGCCACAACAGGCTGCCGGGCGTCGCACGCAGGATGTCCATCCAGGCGCCGAACATCTCGGGGGTGAACTTGTTCGTGTTGTTGAGGGCGCAGAACACGAAGGCGCCGTCCGGCAAGCCCACCGCTGCACGCGTCAGCGCCGTACCCTGCGGCCGCTTGCGGTCGTTGACCTGGTAGCAGCGGGGCAGGTAGAGCAGGCGCTCGGCATAGTGCACCTGCAGGTCCTCCGGCACCAGGGTGCGGTCCGCCAGCAGGTAGTCCACGCCCGGCACCGCAACCGTGCCGGGATGGCCCAGCCAGGTCAGCTGCCAGGGTGCCGGCCGCTGCGCCAGGATCCGCGGGCGGGCGTTGGTGGTCAGCCCCTGCAGGTCGATCAGCACGTCGATGCCGGCACGGTGGATCGCCAGCGCCGCCTCGGCGTCCGTCATCGCACCGATGTCGACGAAATGGTCGACCCCCGCCCGGATGCGGTCCAGCATCGCGCTGCCGTCCTGCGGGCTCCAGCTGAAGGCGAACACCTCGACGCGCGTGCGGTCGTGCAGCTCCAGCAGCTCGGCGATCAGCATCGACACCGCATGCAGGTTGAAGTTCGATGACAGGTAGCCGATGCGCAGCCGGGTGTGGCCGTCGGGCGACTGCGCCGGCAGCCGGGGCAGCTCGCCGGTGGCGATGTGGGCCATGTTGCGCTGCGCCGCCGCGCGCTGCAGTGCCGGGTCGTCGGTGACGCTCAGCATCGCCACGGCCGACGTGCGCGCGATCATCTGCTCCAGCGTGATGCCCGGCACCTCGGTGTAGATCGGCCAGGCGCAGATGCGCTGGCGCAGCCGGACCCAGTGGTAGATCACCTCGTCCTGCTGCGGGTCGATCGCCAGGCTGCGGGCCAGCATCTCGATCGCCTCGCCCCACTGGCCACCAGCCTCCAGCACCAGGCCCAGGTTGTTCAGCGCGATGCGCGTGAAGGCCGGATCGACCGGCCCGACCAGCAGCTTGCGCCATTCGGCGATCGCCTCATCGCGCCGGCCCAGGCGGTCCAGCGTGTTGCCCAGGTTCAGCCGGGTCTGCACGAACTGCGGATTGGCCCGCAGGCAGGCGCCGTAGGAACGCAGCGCCTCCTCCAGGCGCCCGGCCTCCTGCAGCAGACAGCCGGCGTTGAAGTGGGCCGCGAAGGCCGACGGTGAGCGAGGGTTGTGGCGCAGCCAGTCGGCATACAGCCGCACCGCGGCGTCGCGCTGGCCCGCGGCAGCCATGCGCCCGGCGCTGGCCGCCAGGTCCGGAAAGGCAAGCCGCGCCAGCGGCGGTTGGCCCTTCATCAGGGCTCCCGGACCGCTTCGCTCATGCCCTTGGTCAACGGCCAGGCCAGATAGGACATCACCGAGCGCTGCCCCACGACGATCTCGGCACTGAGCGTCATGCCGGGCATCAGGCGGGCGCTGTCGATCATGTTCTTCAGGGTCTTGGTGGTCAGGGTGATGCGGCTCAGATAATACGCGTCACCACCCCGTGCGCCGTTGTCGCTGCGGAACGCATCGCCGCTGATCGTCCGGACCTTGGCATCCAGCACACCGTGCTTCTGGAACGGATAGGCATCCAGCTTGATGTGCACCGGATGGCCCAGCTTGATGAAGCCCACGTCCATCGACGCGATCTGCACCTCGGCCTCCAGCTCGGCATTCAGCGGCACCAGCGTGAAGAAGGTCTCCGCCTCCTTGACGACCGATCCGGGCGAGAGCTTGGCGATCTCCAGCACCACGGCGTCCACCGGGGCCTGCAGCGTCACCAGCTTCTGGCGCCGGTCGGCCTTCTGCAGCTGCTCGCGCACCGCATCGCGCTCGCGCGACAGGTTCAGCAGATCCTCCATCGTCTTCTGGCGCCAGCCGCGTTCGAAGGCGGTCTTCTCCGCCTCGAAGGCGGCAAGCTCGCGCCGGAGCTCCTGCTCGCGGCTGTTGGCCAGCTCCAGGTCGCGTTCGACCTCCTTGCTGCGCTGCTGCGCCTCGAGCAGCTGCAGCGGCGCGCCGAACTTCTGCGCCACCATCTTCTCCTGCATGCCCTCGATCTCCTTCAGAGACCGCAGCCGGGCCGCCACCAGCTGCTGGTCCTGCCGGTTCGTCGCCAGCGCCGCACGCAGCCGGGCCGACATCTCCATCATCTTGAGCTGCTGCGCACGGTAGTTCGCGCGGCGCTCGGACAGCAGGTCCGCCTGCAGCTGCGCGTCGCCATTGGCGCCCGTCGGCCCGGGGCCCGGACGGCCGCTGAGCTCCTGCTCGAAACCCCTGATCTGCGTCTCCAGGCTGGCCAGCCGCTGGCGCAGCTGGGTCTCGTCGGCCTGCACGAAGGTCGCATCCAGCCGGGCCAGCGCCTCGCCCTTGCGCACGACCTGGCCCACACGCACATCGATGGTCTGCACGACCGCCGTCTCCAGCGGCTGCACGACGACATTGGGTAGCGGGTTCACCAGGCGCCCCTGCGCCACGACCACCTGGTCGAGCTGCGAGAAGTGCGCCCAGACACCGAACGCCGCCACGGCCAGCAGCAGCACATGCAGCGTCAGCCGGGCGCCGCGCGGCACCGGGCTGCGTTCGATCTCGTCGGCATCCGGCAGGTACTCGATGACGGTCCGGCCGCGACGGCGCCACAGCGCCGGCCAGCGGAACCGGCGCTTCTTCACAGGTGGCTTGTCTGCTGGTTCCATAGCTGTTGGTAGGTTTCGCAGCGCGTCAGCAGTTCCTCATGCCGACCGCTGTCCATCAGCCTGCCGTGCTGCATCACCAGGATCGCGTTCGCGTTCACCAGCGTCGAGAGCCGGTGCGAGATCATGATCACGGTGCGTCCCACCGCGATGCGCGACAGGTTGTTGATGAAGATCGCCTCGCTCTCCGGATCCAGCGCGCTGGCCGCCTCGTCCAGGATCAGGATGCGCGGCTTTGTCAGCAGCGAGCGGGCGATCGACAGGCGCTGCTTCTGGCCCCCGGACAGGTTGGAGGCGTTCTCTTCCAGCAGGGTGTTGTAGCCCTGCGGCAGGCGCTCGATGAACTCCGCCGCACCGGCCGCCTCGGCCGCCGCGACGATCTCCTCGAAGGTGGCCTCCGGCCGGGCCGCCGAGATGTTCTCGCGCACCGTGCCACGGAACAGGAAGTTCTCCTGCAGCACGACGCCGATCTGCCGCCGCAGGTGTGCCAGCTCGATCTCCCGCGCGTCGGTGCGGTCGAAGCGCACGATGCCCTCCTGTACGCCGTACAGCCCCTGGATCAGCTTGGTCAGCGTGGTCTTGCCGGAGCCGCTGCGCCCGACGATGCCGACCACCGCACCGGCCGGGATCGTGAAGGTCGCGCGGTCCAGCGCGGTGCCGGCGGCGCCGGGGTAGCGGAAGGTGACCGCGTCGAAAGAGATCTCGCCGGCCAGCTCCGGTCGCAGCCCGCCGGCACCGGCGCGGCCCTCGGGCGGCCGGTTCATGACCTCGCCGAGCATGCGTACCGACAGCGCCGTCTCCTGGTAGTCATTGACCAGGCCGACGATCGCGATCAGCGGCTGCACCACGCGGCCCGAAAGCATCTGGAAGCCGATCAGCGCACCGACCGACAGCGTCTGGTCGAACACCTGCTGCGCCCCCAGCACGATGATCACGACCGGCAGCAACTTGCCCAGGAAGTCGGTGATCGCGTTGCCGGTGATCGAGATCTTGCCGACCCGGTAGTGCATGTTGATCGACTGCGCCGAGCGCTGGTCCCACAGGCGCCGCTGCGCCGGCTCGATCGCCAGCGCCTTGACGGTCCGCATGCCGTGGATCGTCTCGACCATCATCGACTGGCGCTCCGCCTCGGCCGCATACAGGTCGTTGAGCCGGCGCTGGAAGGTCGGCACCATGCCCATGACGACCAGCGCGATCAGCAGCGTGAACAGCAGCACCACCATCGCCAGCTGCACCGAATAGGTGAACAGGATCGGCAGGAACAGCAGCAGCGAGGTCGCATCCAGCGCGGTGAAGAACATGCGCCCGGTCAGGAAGGAGCGGATCTTCTCGACCTGCTGCATGTGGCGGGTGATCACGCCGGCGGTGGTGGTCTCAAAGTAGTCGATCGGCAGCGACAGCAGGTGACTGAAAGTGCGCCGGGTCAGCCGCATGTCGATCTTGTTCGTGGCCGACAGCGTCAGGATCTGGCGCAGAAAGCCGAACAGCGCGTCGAACACCAGCGCCACGACGATGCCCACGCCCAGCACCCACAGGGTGCCGACGCTCTGGTGCACCAGCACCTTGTCGATGACGAGCTGGAAGAAGATCGGCGAGGCCAGCGCCAGCAGGTGCATCGCGATCGCGGCGATCGCGATGTCGCGCAGCGCGGCCTTCTGCTTCAGGATTTCGGGGATGAACCAGCGGAAGCCGAAGGGCCGCGCGCCCTCCGGGGCCGCATGCAGGCGCTTCATCAGGAAGACCGCCCCCTCCCACTTGGCGCAGAACTTGTCGCGGTCGATCATGATGACCGCCGACGCGTTGTCCGCCAGCGGATTCAGGATCGCGATCTGGCCGTCGCCCTCCTGGCGCGAGACTCCCATGACGATCACGGAGTTGCCGTCCGCCAGGCGCGCGATCAGCGGAAAGACCCCCTCCTGGGCCAGCAGCCCGGCCCAGGTCAGCGTGTCGGCACGCGCCTTGAGGCCGATGTCGGCGGCGATCCGCAGCACGGTGGCCGTCGGCGGCTCCCGTGCCACCAGGGCGTAGTCCTCAATCAGGCGCTCCGGGTTGACCTGCAGGCGATGGTGCTGGGCGATCGCTGCAAGGCACTGGATCGTGGAATGGGGAAACTTGACGGCCATGGGTACGGTTCCCGCGAGGGAACCGGAATTTCATCATGGGCACGTCACGCACGATCGGCCAAACAGGGGCCGATTCCATGCCTTTCTCTTGCGGGCCGACGCACCCCGAAGCCGGTCGGGCTTCGGGGCCTGGCCGACCCGGCCTGCCGGCCGGGCGGGACGCCTACTTGCTGCCGCCGGTCGACAGGTAGCCGCTGCTGGACGGATCCGGCAGGCCCGGCAGACCGATCGGCCGGGTCGCGGTGCTGGCGGTGCTGCCTGGCTTGGCGACCAGGTTTCCGTTCGCATCGAACTGCTTCATCACATCCGCCATGCTGGCCGCTGCCAGTGACACCGGCGAGGTGCTGGCCACCAGCGTGCCGGACAGGTCCAGGCTGGAGGTCTTCGCCATCTCCTGCGTGACCCCGGTTTCGCTGAACTGGGTGATGGCCTGCGCCAGACTGCTGACGCGGGTCCGCAGGTCGGCCTTCGCATCCGGCACGCCGGCCGGTGCCAGCGGATCCGGGATCGCCGGTTCCGTTGCCGGCGCCGGTGCTGCAGCGGCTGCCACCGGGGTGTCGCCGGTGCTTTCGGCCACGGCCGGCGGGTTGGACAGCGCGGCAATCGCCTGGTCCACCTCCGCGTCCGTGCTGCCCGACTTGCCGGCCAGGAACCAGACATCGGCCGCGGCATGGCTGGTGCCATCCGTGGTCTCGTAGCTGGAGGTCAGACCCACCAGGTTGCCGTTGTCGGTGGCGACACCGACTTCCGCGTCCAGGTTGATGCGTGCGACACCCAGCGACTCCAGCGTGCGCAGTTCGCCCGCGCCGCTGACGGCGTCGGAGTTGGCATCGACCCACAGCCGCAGGTCGGCGAAGGCCGCGTCCGACGCGTCGATCGCACCGTCCTGGTTGCTGTCGAGCTCCCGCAGCGCCATGTAGCCGTCGGTCGCACGCTGGCCATTGGACAGCGTGGTGGACGAACCGAACAGCTCCGACCCGTCGTTGACCAGACCGTCGGCATTGCGGTCCAGCACCAGCAGACCGTCGCCACCGCTGACCCAGCCGGTACGCACGCTGTGGCCGTCGGCGAACAGGTCGAACTTGACGCCCGCCTGGATGCCCAGCGTCTGCACGCCGTTGCCGTCCAGGTCCAGGATGATCGGCGTACCCAACTGCAGGTGCGTGACCTGGGTCGTCGTGATCGCGGCGGTCTGCGTCGTCGTCAGGGACTCGATCTGCGAGGTCGTCAGCGCAGCGACCTGGTCGGTCGTCAGCGCCTGGATCTGCGCGGTCGTCAAGGCCTGGATCTGGCGGGTCTGCAGGACCTCCACGTCGCGGGTCTCCAGCGCCACCACCTGGGCGGTCGTCAGTGCTGCGATTCCGGTGGTGGTGACCACACCGACCTGTGCGGTCGTCAGCGATGCCACCTGGTCGGTGGTCAGGGCCGCCAGCTGCGTCGTCTTCAGTGCGACGATGCTGCTGGTCGTCAGCGCCTGCACCTGGGCGGTGGTCAGTGCGGCTGTGCCGGCGGTCGTCAGCGCAGCCACCTGGCTGGTACTGATCACGGCAATGTCTCGCGTCTCGATCGCCGCCACCTGGGCCGTCGTCATCGCGGCCACACCCGTCGTCGTCACCGCAACCACCTGCGCGGTCGTCAGTGCCGCCACCTGGTCGGTCGTGAGTGCCGCGACCTGGCTGGTACGCAGGGCGGCCACACTCACGGTGGTCAGGTTTTGCACCTGCGCCGTCGTCAGGGCCGCCGTGCCTGCGGTCGTCAGCGCAGCCACCTGGCTGGTCTTCAGCTGCGCGACATCCGTCGTCTCGATCGCCGCGACCTGCGCGGTCGTCAGGGCCGCCACACCGCTGGTCGTGATCGCCGAGATCTGCGCCGTCGTCAGCGCGGCGACCTGGTCGGTCGTCAGCGCGGCCACACCCGCGGTCGTCAACGCCGCCAGCTGGCTGGTCCGGAGCTGTGCGACATCGGTCGTCTGGATCGCCGCCACCTGCGCGGTCGTCAGTGCGGCCACACCGGTCGTGGTCAGCGCGGAGATCTGCGCGGTCGTCAGCGCAACCACCTGGTCCGTCGTCAGCACGGCCACCTGCGTCGTCTTGAGCGCCGCCAGGTTGTTGGTGGTCAGCGCCTGCACCTGGGCCGTGGTCAGCGCCGCGGTACCAGCGGTCGTCAGTGCAGCCACCTGGCTGGTCTTGAGCTGCGCCACATCCGTCGTCTCGATCGCCGCCACCTGGGCGGTCGTCAGCGCGGCCACCCCACTGGTCGTGATCGCCGAGATCTGGGCCGTCGTCAGCGCTGCGATCTGGTCGGTCGTCAGCGCCGCCACGCCGGCCGTCGTCAGCGCCGCCACCTGGCTGGTCTTCAGCTGCGCCACGTCCGTCGTCTGGATCGCCGCGACCTGCGCGGTCGTCAGCGCCGCGACACCCGCGGTGGTCACCACCGAGATCTGGGTCGAGGTCAGCGCCACCACCTGATCGGTGGTCAACACCGCCACCTGCGAGGTCTTGAGCGCAGCCACACCCGCCGTCGTCAGGGCCTGCACCTGCGCCGTGGTCAGCGCGGCCGTGCCGGCCGTCGTCAGCGCGGCGACCTGGCTGGTCTTGAGCTGTGCGACGTCCGTCGTCTCGATCGCCGCGACCTGCGCGGTCGTCAGCGCGGCCACGCCGGTCGTCGTCACGACGCCGATCTGGGCCGTCGTCAGCGCCGCCACCTGGTCGGTGGTCAGCACCGCGACTTGCGAGGTCCGCAAGGCCGCCACATCAGCTGTCGTCAGGGCCTGCACCTGCGCGGTGGTCAAGGCCGCGGTGCCCGCCGTCGTCAGCGCGGCCACCTGGCTGGTCTTGAGCTGCGCCACATCCGTCGTCTCGATCGCCGCGACCTGGGCGGTCGTCAGCGCGGCCACACCGCTGGTCGTGATCGCCGAGATCTGGGCCGTCGTCAGGGCCGCAACCTGGTCGGTCGTCAACGCCGCCGTGCCGGCCGTCGTCAGCGCGGCCACCTGACTGGTCTTCAGCTGCGCCACGTCCGTCGTCTGGATCGCCGCGACCTGGGCGGTCGTCATCGCCGCGATACCCGCGGTGGTCACCGCGGAGATCTGGCTCGAGGTCAGCGCCACCACCTGGTCGGTGGTCAGCACGGCAACCTGTGTCGTCTTCAGCGCCGCCACACCCGCCGTCGTCAGGGCCTGCACCTGCGCCGTCGTCAGGGCGGCCGTGCCGGCCGTCGTCAAGGCCGCCACCTGGCTCGTGCGGAGCTGCGCCACATCGGTGGTCTCGATCGCCGCCACCTGCGCCGTCGTCAGCGCGGCCACACCGGTCGTCGTCACGACGCCGATCTGGGCCGTCGTCAGCGCCGCCACCTGGTCGGTGGTCAGCACCGCGACCTGCGAGGTCCGCAGTGCCGCCACGTCAGCCGTGGTCAGCGCCTGCACCTGGGCCGTGGTCAGCGCCGCGGTTCCAGCCGTCGTCAGCGCCGCCACCTGGCTGGTCTTCAGCTGCGCGACATCCGTCGTCTCGATCGCCGCGACCTGCGCGGTCGTCAGCGCCGCCACACCGCTGGTCGTGATCGCCGAGATCTGGGCCGTCGTCAGGGCCGCGACCTGGTCGGTCGTCAGCGCCGCCACGCCGGACGTCGTCAGCGCCGCCACCTGGCTGGTCTTCAGCTGCGCCACGTCCGTCGTCTGGATCGCCGCAACCTGGGCGGTCGTCATCGCCACGATACCCGCGGTGGTCACCGCCGAGATCTGGGTCGAGGTCAGCGCCACCACCTGATCGGTGGTCAGCACGGCCACCTGTGTCGTCTTCAGCGCCGCCACACCGGCCGTCGTCAAGGCCTGGATCTGCGCCGTCGTCAGCGCGGCCGTGCCGGCCGTCGTCAGCGCGGCCACCTGGCTGGTCTTCAGCTGCGCCACATCGGTCGTCTCGATCGCCGCGACCTGCGCCGTCGTCATCGCCGCCACGCCGGTGGTCGTGACCACACCGATCTGGTTCGAGGTCAGGGCCGCCACCTGGTCGGTGGTCAGCACCGCCACCTGCGAGGTCCGCAAGGCCGCCACATCAGCTGTCGTCAGGGCCTGCACCTGCGCGGTGGTCAAGGCCGCGGTGCCCGCCGTCGTCAGCGCAGCCACCTGGCTGGTCTTGAGCTGCGCGACATCCGTCGTCTCGATCGCCGCCACCTGGGCGGTCGTCAGCGCCGCCACACCGCTGGTCGTGATCGCCGAGATCTGGGCTGTCGTCAGCGCAGCGACCTGGTCGGTCGTCAACGCCGCCGTGCCGGCCGTCGTCAGCGCCGCCACCTGGCTGGTCCGGAGCTGCGCCAGGTCCGTCGTCTGGATCGCCGCCACCTGGGCGGTCGTCATCGCTGCGATACCGGCGGTGGTCACCGCCGAGATCTGCGTGCTGGTCAGCGCTGCGACCTGATCGGTCGTCAACGCGGCGACCTGCGATGTGCGCAGCGCCGCCACACCGGCCGTCGTCAGGGACTGGATCTGCGCCGTCGTCAGGGCCGCCGTGCCGGCGGTCGTCAGCGCCGCCACCTGGCTGGTCTTCAGCTGCGCCACATCGGTCGTCTCGATCGCCGCGACCTGCGCCGTCGTCATCGCCGCCACGCCGGTGGTCGTGACCACACCGATCTGGTTCGAGGTCAGGGCCGCCACCTGGTCCGTCGTCAGCACGGCCACCTGCGAGGTCCGGAGCGCCGCCACGTTGGCCGTCGTCAGGGCCTGCACCTGCGCCGTCGTCAGCGCCGCCGTGCCGGCCGTCGTCAGCGCCGTGACCTGGCTGGTCTTGAGCTGCGCGACATCGCTCGTCTCGATCGCCGCCACCTGGGCGGTCGTCAGCGCGGCGACACCGCTGGTCGTGATCGCCGAGATCTGGGCCGTCGTCAGCGCTGCGATCTGGTCGGTCGTCAGTGCCGCCACGCCGGACGTCGTCAGCGCCGCCACTTGGCTGGTCTTCAGCTGGGCCACGTCCGTGGTCTGGATCGCCGCGACCTGGGCGGTCGTCATGGCCGCCACACCCGCGGTGGTCACCGCGGAGATCTGGGTCGAGGTCAGCGCCACCACCTGGTCGGTGGTCAACACCGCCACCTGCGAGGTCTTGAGCGCCGCCACATCGGCGGTCGTCAGGGCCTGGATCTGTGCCGTCGTCAGGGCCGCCGTGCCGGCCGTCGTCAGCGCGGCCACCTGGCTCGTCTTGAGCTGGGCCACATCGGTCGTCTCGATCGCCGCCACCTGCGCGGTGTTCATGACCGCGATGCCGGCCGTGGTGATCGCGGATATCTGGTTGGTCGTGAAAGCCGCCACCTGGTCGGTCGTCAAGGCCGCGATCTGCGAGGTCCTGAGGGCGACCACTTCGGCAGTGGTCAGCGACTGGACCTGCGCCGTGGTCAGGGCGGCCGCGCCGGCGGTGGTCAGGGCCACGACCTGGCTGGTCCGCAACACCGGCACATCACTGGTCTCGATCGCTGCGACCTGCGCGGTGGACAGCACCGCAACCCCCGAGGTCGTCACCGCCGACACCTGCGCCGTCGTCAGCGCCGCGACCTGGTCGGTCGTCAGCGCGGCGACGCCCGCTGTCGTCAGCGCCGCGACCTGGCTGGTCCGCAGCTGCGCCACATCCGTGGTCTGAACGGCGACAACCTGCGCCGTGGACAGAGCCGCCACACCCGCGGTGGTCACCGCAGAGATCTGGTTCGAGGTCAGCGCCACCACCTGGTCGGTGGTCAGCGCCGCCACCTGCGTCGTCTTGAGCGCGGCCACGCCCGCGGTCGTCAGGGCCTGGATCTGCGCCGTCGTCAGGGCGGCCGTGCCGGCCGTCGTCAGCGCCGCCACCTGGCTGGTCTTCAGCTGGGC
>JAEUOX010000425.1 GCA_016790475.1 Rhodoferax sp.
GCCCCTGGTGACGGACCGCTCGCTGTTCCTGGATGCCACCGGCGTGCCCGACACCCGGCAGGTGCATGTGCTGGTCGTCAACCGCCGTGGCGACGTGCTGGCCCGGGTGTCCGGGCCGTTCGATGAGGAGAAGGCGGCGACAGTGCTCGATACGCTGAGTCTGCGGGAACTGTGACCGCCTACACCGGTCCGCCCGCCTTCGCCCCGTAGCTGGCATCGATCTCGTTGAACACCGGGCTGTCCATGCCCGGCTCCGGCGGCAGGTAGGGCCCGGTGCCGCTGTGCGTGGCCTCGGTAGCGGCCACGAAGCGGCCGCTGCGCACGTCGAAGACATGCACCTCGCCGTCCTCGATCACATAGTGCCAGCCGTGCAACGCGAGCCGGCCGGCGTCGACCTGCTGGCGCACCATCGGATAGTTCATCAGGCGCTCCAGCTGCAGCACCACGGCGCGCTGTTCGGTGCGGCGCAGCGCCTCGGCGCTGGGAAGCACCGGCAGCACCGCCTCGCGGCCCAGTTCCAGCCAGGCCGCCAGGTTCTTCGCGGCCGGCGGGACCTCGCCGTACAGCGCCCGGATGCCACCGCAATGGCTGTGCCCGCAGACGACGATGCGCGACACCTGCAGGTTCAGCACCGCGAACTCGATCGCCGCGGAGGTGCCGTGGTAGCCGGCCGAGCCGTCGTACGGTGGCACGAACGCGCCGACATTGCGCACGATGAACAGTTCGCCCGGCCCGGTGCCGGTCAGCAGGTAGGGCACCAGGCGCGAGTCCGAACAGCCAATGAACAGGATGGTCGGGTGTTGGCCGTCGCGCACCAGGTTCTGGAACTGCTCCTGCACCCCGGGAAAGGTGTCGCTGTGGAAGCGCTGCAGGCGCTGCAGCAGTTCGTCAGGCACGGCGGCGGCAGGTTGCGGCGCGGGCTACTGCACCAGCGGTGAGTCGGCAGCGTCCAGCTCCACGCCGCGCACCTGCGCCGCGCCGGCCAGGATGCGCAGGTACTGTTGCAGCGCACTGACGAACGCGCGCTGCTGCAGGGCCATCGCCACCGCGCCGCGCACCGCGTCGAAGCTTTGCTGCACGCCGGGCTCGCGGGCCAGCACCTCCACCACATGCAGCCCGAAACGGCTGTGCACCAGGCGCGGCAGCACGCCGACCTCGGCATGGCCGAACAGCTCGCGGGCGAACTCCGGCGCGCAGTCGCCGGCCTGCAGCCAGCCCAGCTCGCCCCCCTGCTGCGCGCTGGGGCAGTTGGACAGCTCGGCGGCCGCGCGGGCAAACGCGTCGCCGGCCTCGCCGTCGTGGCAGCGCACGTCCAGCAGGCAGGCCTCCGCCCGGTTGCGCAATGCCACGACGTCGGTGCCGGGGGTCACCGCAAACAGGATGTGGCGCGTCTGCACCCGCTCTCCGGTGCAGTACTGGGCCTTGTGCGCCTCGTAGTGGCGCTCGCAGGCGGCGCGTTCCGGCTCCGGTACGCGCAGCTCGCGCTGCAGCAGCGTGTCGATGGCCTCGCTGGCAGCCTCGCTGAGGATGCCGTCGGTACCCGGTGCCTCGGTCGCGTCCAGCAGTCCGGCGGCCTGCGCGGCCTGGCGCAGCAGCTCGCTGCAGGCGCGCTGGCGCAGCGCCTCCGGCGCCAGGGCCTCGCCGGCACCGTGCAGCGGCACGCCGTTGATGGATGCCACCGGGGCGGCGGCGGTCAGGGTGTCGGCATGTGGCATGGTGATCTCCAAAGCGTCAGACGCCGGCGCCCGGCTGGCGCGGCTGGTTGTGACCGGGCGGCAGGTTCAGCCGCCGGCTGCGCACCAGCTGGTGCGGGCGGAACAGGTAGGCCACCGTGGCAAAGCCGCTCCAGACATGCACGAGCCGGCTGAACGGAAACAGCAGGAAGATCGTCATGCCCAGCACCAGGTGCAGCTTGAACGGCCAGTCCAGGCCGACCAGGCCGTCCGCGTTCGGCCGCAGCGTCACGATGCGCTGGGCCCAGTCGGACAGCGCCAGCATGGCGGCGCCGTCCGCGTGCCCGAGCGAGAACGGCAGCGTGATCAGGCCGATCACCAGCTGCACCCACAGGATCACCAGGATCGCGATGTCGGTGCGGTGGCTGGTGAGCCGGATGCGCGGGTCGAACAGCCGGCGGTGCAGCAGCAGGCTCAGCCCGATGAAGCAGAGGAAGCCGGCCGTGCCGCCGGACACGACGGCGAACACCTGCTTCTGCGGCGCGCTGATGAAGTGCTCGTACAGCCAGTGCGGCGTCAGCAGGCCGACGAAGTGCCCGAAGAACAGGAACAGGATGCCAATGTGGAACAGGTTGCTGCCCCAGCGCAGGCTGCCGGTGCGCAGCATCTGCGAGGAATCGCTCTTCCAGGTGTACTGGTCGCGGTCGAAGCGGGCCAGGCTGCCCATCAGGAACACCGACAGGCAGATGTAGGGGTAGACGGTGAAGACGAAGTTGTGGAGGTAGGCCTGGACGCTGTTCATGATGCGGCTCCTGACGCGGTGGGCGGGGTGTCGTGGCGGCTGCGCCGCACGACGTGGATCGGTTGGGGAGTGCCGGGCCGGGCCTGGCCCTGGGTGGAGCAGCCGTCGAACACGACCGGCTCGGCCCAGGCTTCGTCCAGCGGTACCTCCGGCGCGGGGGCGGGCGCCGCCTGCGCGGTTTCGCCAGCGAGCTCCAGCAGTGCGCCGAGGATGCAGGCGTACGGCGTGCCGCGCCGGCACAGCGCGCCGAAGAGGGCCTGCAGGATGTGGGCCATCTCGCTCAGGAAGGCCTTTGCCTCGGCCGGCGGCTGCGTCGACACGAACTCCAGCACCACCGGCAGGTAGTCCGGAAGCTGGCCTTCGCCGAGGTACAGGCCGGCGCGCTCGTAGGTCTGCGCCAGGTCGATCATGGCCGGCCCGCGGTCCCGCGAGTCGCCGTGCACATGTTCGAACAGGTGCAGCGAGGTCGCGCGACCGCAGTCGAACAGGTCGACGTACGCGGCCTCCACCTGCAGGGCCGGGCCGACGGCCAGGTACGCAACCAGCCCGTCGAGCTCGGCCAGCCGCGCGGCGCCGAGCGCGTGCTCGTCATGCAGCACGGCCTGCATCTGCGGCAGGAAGGCGCGCATCGGTGCATCCGGGTAGGCCAGCAGCGCGGCCAGTGCGCGCAGGGTCTGGCGGGCGGAAGCGGGGCGGTGGGTTCCGAACATGCTCAGACCTCCGCCCGGATCGGGATCGTGCGCTTCTTCTCGCTGCCGAAGAGGCTGGTCTCGCCGGTGCCCTCGGAGCAGCCGTTGCCGAAGCTGAAGCCGCAGCCGCCACGCACGTTGAAGGTGTTCTCGGCGTACTCGCGGTGCGTGCTGGGGATCACGAAGCGGTC
Organism: Rhodoferax sp.; assembly: GCA_016790475.1. Taxonomy (GTDB): domain Bacteria; phylum Pseudomonadota; class Gammaproteobacteria; order Burkholderiales; family Burkholderiaceae_C; genus CAISIP01. The sequence continues at coordinate 3,356 of JAEUOX010000425.1, forward strand.
CTCGTAGTTCGCGATCGCCATGATGCGGTACATCTCCTCGACCGTGTCCTGGCTCAGGCCGACCTGGGCCAGTACCGCATCGTTGACGCGCTGCTCGACATGCTTCTCGCGCTGGAACGCGCGCATCGCCAGCATGCGCTCCAGGGCGCGCACCACCGGCACGGTGTCGCCGGCGGTCAGCAGGTTGGCCAGGTAGTTCACCGGGATGCGCAGCTGGTGCACGTCCGGGATCTGCCCGTTGGTTCCGACATGGCCGGCGTTCGCCGCAGCCGAGATCGGCGACAGCGGAGGCACATACCAGACCATCGGCAGCGTGCGGTACTCCGGGTGCAGCGGCAGCGCCACCTTCCACTCCACCGCCATCTTGTAGACCGGGCTGTTGCGCGCGGCCTCCATCCAGGCGTCCGGAATGCCGTCGATGCGGGCCTGCGCGATCACGGCCGGGTCGTTCGGGTCCAGGAAGATGTCGAGCTGCGCCTGGTACAGGTCGCGGTCATGCGCCACGCTGGCCGCCTCCTGGATGCGGTCCGCGTCGTACAGCAGCACGCCCAGGTAGCGGATGCGCCCGACGCAGGTCTCGGAGCACACGGTCGGCTGGCCGGCCTCGATGCGCGGGTAGCAGAAGATGCACTTCTCGGCCTTGCCGCTCTTCCAGTTGTAGTAGATCTTCTTGTAGGGGCAGCCGCTGACGCACATGCGCCAGCCGCGGCACTTGTCCTGGTCGATCAGCACGATGCCG
>JAEUOX010000005.1 GCA_016790475.1 Rhodoferax sp.
CTCGTCGCGATGCTCGGCGATAAAGGCCTCGAAGCTCTGCACGATGCCCTGGGCCCGCTCGCGCGCGGCCGTGTCGAAGCCGGCCGACAGCACCCGATCCTGCGTCACGGTGTCGATCACCAGTTCCTTGTTGGACTTGAGCGTGACGATCAGCGTGCGCAGCGCCGGATTCGCCAGCGGCTTGACGGCGTTTCGCAGCGCGGCCTCGGCCTCCTGCGGCGAGCGGTCCTCGCGCGGATCCAGCGCATGGACGATGCCGCGGGACAGGTCTTTCAGATCCTGGCCACCGGCCTGCTGGGTCATCCGCGTGCGTTCCGCATCGGTGAGTTGGGCGTCCAGCCGCGCCAGGCGCACGGCCACGCTGGAGAGCACCTCGGGCTCCACGTTGCCCAGGCTCACGGCCTGCAACAGCGCCTCCAGCGGCACGCTCTTCTTGTGGTCCATGGGGCGCGAGTCGGTCTTGTCGCGCTCGCACACACCCACGCAGTCGACGATGACGAAGTGGTCCTTGTGAACATGCTCGCCGGGATTCACGCCGCGCAGGTCGTCGTCGGCGATCACGCGCACGCCGCGGCCCTTCATCTGCTCGAAGAAGCTGCGGCTCTTCACGCTGCGCAGGAAGACCACGATCTCCACAGGCTTGATGTCGGTGCCGGTGGCGATCATGTCCACGGTGACGGCAATGCGCGGGTAGTAGCTGGTGCGAAAGGCCTTGATCAGGTCTTCGGGCTTGGCACCCGTGGTGCGGTAGGTGATTTTCTGCGCGAACTCATTGCCACGGCCCCACTCCTCGCGCAGGATGCCGACGATGGCCTCGGCGTGGTTGTCGTCCTTGGCAAACACCAGGGTCTTGGGCAACTCCTGGCGCTGCGGGAACAGGTCGGTCTGCCAGCGATCGCGCAGCGTGCGCGCGATGGTGCGGATCTGGTCGGGCGTCTGCACGCTGCGGTCCAGCTCTTCGGGCGCGTAGTCGAAGTCGTCGTCCAGCTGCCAGTCGCGTCGCGCGCGGGTGGGCTTGTCCAGCACCTGCAGCCAGTAGCCGGCCTCCACCGTGGCGCCGGCCTCGCTCACCTCGGTCTTGATGCGGTAGACGTCGTAGTTGACGTTCACGCCGTCAGCTACTGCCTGCGGGTGGCCGTACTCCATAACCAGGTTCTGATTGAAGAAGCCGAAGGTCTGCTTGTTGGGCGTGGCGGTCAGGCCGATCAGGTAGGCGTCGAAGTACTCCAGCACCTGGCGCCACAGGTTGTAGATGCTGCGGTGGGCCTCGTCGGTGACGATGATGTCGAAGGTCTCGATGGGGAAGGCCGGGTTGTAGTCCAGCGGCTCCGGCGCCTTGTCGAGCAGCTTCTCCAGGCGCTCGGTGGATGCCTCGTCCGCGTCGTCCGGCAGCTCGCGCCCCTTGAGCATGCTGAACATGCGCTGGATGGTGCTGATGCACACGCGGGCCGACTTGTCGAGCTGGTTGCTCGTGAGGTGCTGGACGATGTACTCCTCGCCGAACTTGAAGCTATTGACGGGTGAAACGTACTGGTCGAACTCCTTCTTGGCCTGCCGCCCCAGGTTGCCGCGGTCCACCAGGAACAGCACGCGCCGCGCCCCGGCGTACTTGATCAGCCGGTAGATGAAGCTGATGGCGGTGAAGGTCTTGCCGCTGCCGGTGGCCATCTGGATCAAGGCGCGCGGCTTGTTGGCGGCCAGGCTCGCCTCCAGATTGCGGATCGCGGTGATCTGCGCCGGCCAGAGCTGGAAGTCGCTCCACCGCGTCACCAGCGGCGGCATCTGGGCCATGCGGGACAGAAAGGTCGAGGCCAGCAGATTGGCAGGCATCGGCTGCCCGCTGCCGCTGTGCACCACACCAGGCTGCACGATGTCGCGGCACCATTGGGCCAGCGTCTCCGGCCGATGAAAGGCAAAGGTCGGCCGCGAGCGCGGCTCGGGATCCAGACCGTTGGTGAACTGCGTCTCCGCCCCGGTGGACTCGTACAGGAAAGGCAGGGGCCGCGCCCAGGCCGGCAGACTGGCGGGCAGGCCCTGGGCGTACTTCGCCGACTGCGACTCGACGCCCTTGAGCGTCACCCCCTGCTTCTTGGCCTCCACCACACCGGCGGCCCGGCCGTCAACATAAAGCAGGTAGTCGGCCTCGCCGTGCCCGGGGTTCAGCGGGAACTCGCGCAGCGCCACACCCCGGCCAGCATGCAGGTCCGCGGCCTGCAGATCCTGCACCACCCAGCCGGCCGCAGTCAGCAGGCGGTCGATGTCGATCCGGGCGCGTTGTTCAGGAAGAGTCACCGGCGCATTCTGCCGCATCCCCAGCCTAGAATGCCCCCGTCAGCCCCCCGGCTGACAGCGTTCTCAGGGCGGGGCGGAATTCCCCACCGGCGGTATCTGCAGCCCCCTGCAGCAGCCCGCGAGCGCCCGGCACCGGCTTGTCGCTGGTGGCGGGGTCAGCAGATCTGGTGCGATGCCAGGGCCGACGGTCACAGTCCGGATGAAAGAGATCGCGTAGTCTCGGCGCCAGCGTGCCTGCCCTCGGGTCGGCGCGCGGGTGCCGCGTTTGCGTGCGCCCTGATTCTGGCAACCCCCTTTGACGAGGCCCCCATGAATCAGACTTCCCCCTCCCTCCCCTCCCCGGTCTGCGGTGCGCCGCACATCGCGATCGTCGCATCGTCCTGGCACGGCGACATCGTCGACCAGGGCACCGCGGCGATCCGCGCGGAGTTGCAGCGCGCCTGCGACCCGCCGGCCGCCATCGAGACCTACAGCGTGCCCGGCGCGTTCGAGATCCCGCTGCATGCGCGCCGGTTGGCCGACAGCGGCGCCTTCGACGCGATCATCGCCTGCGGCCTGGTCGTCAATGGCGGCATCTACCGCCATGAGTTCGTCGCCTCCGCGGTGATCGACGGGCTGATGCGCGTGCAGCTGGATTCCGGCACGCCGGTGTTCTCGATGGTGCTGAC
>JAEUOX010000077.1 GCA_016790475.1 Rhodoferax sp.
CCAAGCCCATCACGATCGTCGTGCCCTTCGCGGCCGGCGGACCCACCGACCTGGTCGCCCGCCAGCTGGGCGAGACCATGCGCAAGACGATGGGCGGCGGCGCCAACTTCGTCGTCGAGAACACGGCCGGGGCCGGCGGCACGATCGGTGCCACCAAGGTCGCGCGTGCCGCGCCGGACGGCCATACGCTGCTGCTGTTCCACATCGGCATGGCGGCTACGCCCGCGCTGTACCGCAAGATCGGCTACAAGCCGCTGGAGGACTTCGAGTTCCTGGGCATGGTCAACGAAGTGCCGATGACGCTGATCGGCAAGCCGCAGATGCCGGCCAACACCTACCGCGATTTCGAGAACTACATCCGCGCCAACGCCGGCAAGCTCAACATCGCCCATGCCGGCCTCGGCTCCGCATCCCACCTGTGCAGCCTGATGTGGCAGTCGGCCGTCAATGCCAAGGAGGCGATGACGACCATCCCCTACGGCGGCACGGCCCCGGCGATGAATGCGCTGCTCGGCGGGCAGGTCGACCTGATGTGCGACCAGAGCACCAACACGACGCAGCAGATCCAGGCCGGCCGGGTGAAGGCCTTTGCCGTGACGACCGCCAAGCCGCTGTCCAGGCACCCGCTGCTGAAGGACTATCCGACCCTGCGCGAGATGGGCCTGAAAAACTTCGAACTGACCGTCTGGCATGGCCTGTATGCCCCCAAGGGCACGCCGCCTGCGGTGCTCAAGCAGCTCAACGACGCACTCAAGCTGGCGCTGAAGGACCCGGACTTCGTCAAGAAGCAGGATGACCTGGGCGCCGTGGTGATCACCGACAACCGGGTCGAGCCGGCCAACCACAAGGCCTACGTGGCCGCAGAGATCGCCAAGCTCAAGCCGGTGATCGAGGCCGCCAAGCAGTTCGCGGACTGATCGCTGCGCCGGGCGGCCCTTGCGCCGCCCGCCGTCCTGCGCCTCAGACGCCCCAGACGATCGATTCCTCGGCGGCCTGGCAGCGGCGCAACATGTCCATGAAGGGTTTGGCGCGCTGGCGCAGGCTGACATCCTTCGGCTCCGGCACTTCCTCGCCCGCCGCCTTCGCGGCCTGTGCCGCCTCCCTCAGTGCGGCATCCTCCTCGGCCAGCGCGGCCTCCAGGGCCCGCAAGGCATCCGGCATCTGCGCCGGCAGCACGATGCCCTGGGCGCCGGGCTCCTTGCCGATGATCCGGAGCAGGCGTGTGCCGTGCGCCGGCAGCATGATCAGGTTGCCGGTGACCTTGGACTTGAAGGTATAGAGCATGGGCCGGAGTCAGACGTACATGTAGCTGCGATTGAAGGGGTAGGCGGATTGTGCGCCGGACGGCCGGGTGGACAGCATCTGGTGCAGCGCGATCCAGCCCCGCTCGAAGCTCATCGCGCTGCCGGCGAGGTACAGCCGGTAGGCCCGCAGGATGCGTTCCGCCCGGGCCGGATCCTGCGGATGCACCAGCGTCGCGCGCGCGGCATCCAGCTGGGCCTCCAGCGCATCGGACCAGGCCCACAGCGTCTGCGCATAGTGCGGGCGCAGGTTCTCGGTGTCCACCATCTCCAGCCCGGCCAGTGCGGTCTCGCGCAGCAGGTGGCTGACATGCAGCAGTTCCCCGCCGGGGAAGATGTACTTCTCGATGAACTCGCCCATGCCGGAGCCCAGCTCGCTGCCATCCACGGCACTGGACGTGATGCCGTGGTTCAGCACCAGGCCACCGGGGGCGAGCAGCCGGGCGATGGTCTGGAAATAGGCCCCCAGATTGGCCCGCCCGACATGTTCGAACATCCCGACCGACGCGATCTTGTCGAACTGCAGGTCGGCCGGCAGGTCCCGGTAGTCGCGCAGTTCCACCCGCACGCGGCCCTGCAGGCCCCGCTCGGCGATGCGCTGCTCCACATGGGCCTGCTGGTTGCGTGACAGCGTGATGCCGGTGGCGTCCACGCCATAGCGTTCCGCCGCCCAGAGCAGCAGGCCGCCCCAGCCGGAGCCGATGTCCAGGAAGCGTTCGCCCGGCTGCAGGCGCAGCTTGCGGCAGATCAGGTCCAGCTTGGCGTCCTGGGCCTGGGCCAGCGTCATGTCCGGCCGTGCGAAGTAGGCGCAGGAGTAGACGCGCCGCGGATCCAGCCACAGCGCGTAGAAGGCGTCGCTGACATCGTAGTGGAACTGGATCTGCGCGGCGTCGCGCTGGAGCGAGTGCGCGGTGGCCGAGCGGGCCCGGCGCAGCGTGTTGCGCCACCAGCCGGTCTCGCTGGACACCGGATGCCCGCGCAGCAGGCCCGCCGCCGCGGCCATCACGTCGCGCATGGTGCCCTGGATGCCGATCTGGTCTTCGACGAAGCCCTCCGCAATGGCACCGATGCGGCCGGCTGCCAGCAGCCCCAGGCTGGACCAGCGCCGCAACTCCAGCACGACGGCGGCGGAGGCGGCACCCAGCACGCGGCCCCCCGGCAGGCGCACGGCCATCGGGACATGGAGACGTGCCAGCTGGGCCTCAGCGGTGCGGATCAATTGCTCCATGGCCGCATTCTTGCCAGCCGCAGCGCCGGCGTCAACCGTCGGGCGGCACGGCATTTGACAAGGTTTTGTTTAGACATAAACTATTGCGTCATGAACATCCTCTGCATTGGCGGCGGCCCGGCCGGCCTGTATTTCGGCTTGCTGATGAAGCTGCAGGACCCCGCGCATCGCGTGGTGGTCGTGGAGCGCAACCGGCCCTTCGACACCTTCGGCTGGGGCGTGGTCCTGTCGGACCAGACGCTGGACAACCTGCGCCAGGCCGACCCGGTCACCGGCAACCTGATCGGGGACGCGCTGAACCACTGGGACGACATCGAGGTGTTCTACAAGGGCCGCAGCGTGCGCTCGGGCGGGCACGGCTTCTGCGGCATCGGGCGCAAGCACCTGCTCAACATCCTGCAGGACCGCTGCCTGGCGCTGGGCGTGGAGTTGGTCTTCGAGACCGAGGTCGCCGACGAGCTGGCGCTGGCGGCGCAGTACCAGGCCGACCTGGTGATCGCCAGCGACGGCCTGAACAGCCGCATCCGCACCCGCTATGCGGCGACCTACCAGCCCGACATCGATACCCGGATGTGCCGCTTCGTCTGGCTGGGCACCCACAAGACCTTCGACGCCTTCACGTTCGCATTCGAGCAGACGGAGCATGGCTGGTTCCAGGCCCATGCCTACAAGTACAACGAGAACACCTCCACCTTCATCGTCGAGACGCCCCAGGAGGTCTGGAAGGCCCATGGCCTGGAGGACATGAGCCAGGAGGAGGGCATCGCGTTCTGCGAGCGGCTGTTCGCCCGCTACCTGGATGGCCATGCGCTGATCAGCAATGCCCGGCACCTTCGCGGTTCGGCCAACTGGATCCGGTTTCCTCGGGTGATGTGCCGGACCTGGGTCCACACCGAATCCATCGCCGGCCGGGACGTGCCGATCGTGCTGATGGGCGATGCGGCGCACACCGCGCACTTCTCGATCGGCAGCGGCACCAAGCTGGCCCTGGAGGATGCGATCGACCTGGCGCAGTCCTTCGCGGCCGCCCGCACCGGGGCCGACACCTCGGTCGCCGCGGTGCTGCGGGATTACGAGGCCCGGCGCAGCGTGGAGGTGCTGCGCATCCAGAATGCCGCGCGCAACTCGACCGAGTGGTTCGAGAACGTGGACCGCTACACCGGCATGGAGATCGAGCAGTTCGCCTATTCGCTGCTGACGCGCTCGCAGCGCATCAGCCATGAGAACCTGCGCCTGCGCGACCGCGCCTGGCTGCAGGGCTACGAGACCTGGCTGGCCCGGGCCGCCGGCGTGGCCGCCACGCAGCCGCCGGTCCCACCGATGCTGCTGCCGCTGCAGGTGCGCGGCACGCGCCTGAAGAACCGCATCGTCGTCTCGCCGATGGCCACCTACAGCGCAGTGGACGGCGTCGTGCAGGATTTCCATCTCGTGCATCTCGGCGCTCGCGCGCTCGGCGGCGCCGCGCTGGTGATGGTCGAGATGACCAGCCCGAACCCGCACGGGCGCATCACGCCCGGCTGCCCCGGCCTGTGGAACGACACGCAGCAGCAGGCGCTGCGGCGGATCGTCGACTTCGTGCACGGCCAGAGCGATGGGCGCATCGGCTTGCAGCTGGGTCACAGTGGTCCGAAAGGCTCGACGCAGGTCGGCTGGGAGCAGACCGACGAGCCGCTGCCCGATCCGGCGGCGAACTGGCCGCTGCTGGCTGCGAGCGCGGTACCCTACGGCGCGCAGAACCAGGTGCCGCGGGCGATGACGCGTGCGGACATGGATGCGGTGCTGGCAGATTTTGTCGCCGCGACGCGGCGCGCCGCCGAGGCCGGCTTCGACTGGCTGGAGCTGCACTGCGCCCACGGCTACCTGCTGTCGAGCTTCATCACGCCGCTGACCAACCTGCGCACCGACGAATACGGCGGTGCCGGCGGCGCGGGCCTGGCGAACCGCTGCCGCTACCCGCTGGAAGTGTTCCGCGCGATGCGTGCGGTCTGGCCGGCGGATCGGCCGATGAGCGTGCGCATCTCGGCGCATGACTGGGCGCCGGGCGGCCACACCGCCGACGATGCCATCGCGGTGGCGCGGCTGTTCAAGGAAGCGGGCTGCGACGTGATTGACGTCTCCTCCGGGCAGACCACCCGCGAGGCCCGGCCGGTCTACGGGCGCATGTACCAGACGCCGTTCTCCGACCGCATCCGCAACGAGGTCGGGATCCAGACCATCGCAGTGGGTGCGATCACGCAGGCGGACCAGGCCAACAGCATCATCGCTGCCGGGCGCGCTGACCTGTGCGCCATCGCGCGCCCGCATCTGGCGGACCCGGCCTGGACGCTGCACGAGGCCGCCGCGCTGCAGTCGCGCGCCGTGAACTGGCCGCGCCAATACCTGAGCGGAAGGGATCAGCTCTACCGCGAGATCCAGAAGCAGCAGGAGCTGCTGGCAAGCGCGTCGGGGTCCCAGGGACTGGCGCAGGCGGCCGAGCGGGCGGAGGGGCTGTAGGGTGCTGGGGGCGCGCACTTGCTTTCCCGGGCTGGCGTTTGCGTCGCCCTCGGTGTGGTTGTTGGCTGGTGTGTCGCCCAAGGTGTGTGGGGGCCCGGTGCGGCGCTTCGGTGGGGCGGTCGGCGCTGAACGCGCCGACTTCCCGTCGGTGCTCGGGCTTGCGGCCCCATCGCGCAACTCGCTGCGCGCCCGTTGGGCGCTCCGCTCAGACAAGCGCGATGAGAATGTTTACGAACGCGCTTCGCGCTGGGCCGCAAGCCCTGCGCGCCTCGGCGCCCCACAGGCGCGCCGCACCGGGCCCCCACACGCCTTGGGCGACGAGCTTCTGGTGTGCGGTGGCTTTCATGCGAGGCGCCTTTCCCGCGGCGATTCGCAACAGCAGTCGCTGCGCTGGTGCCTTTTCGAAGTTGCCCGGCCGGCGTGCCGAAGGTCAGGACTCCCCCTCGCCACACCAGAGCGTCGCGGCAGGCGCAGCCCGGTGGGGGCGATTTGGCGGCTTGCCGAGGAACGCAGCCGCCGGGGCGGTGCGCGCAGCGCACTTCGTACTCTGACTCAACGCGCTTGTCCGAACGCTGCGCCCGCCGGGGGGTTAGTGTGGTGCGCGATGCGCCCCGGCGTCGAGTACCGCTGGTGGCCGGCGCGTTCCGCGCCCCACCAAGGCGCCTATGAGCCCCCACCGGGCTGCGCCTGCC
>JAEUOX010000152.1 GCA_016790475.1 Rhodoferax sp.
TGATGTACGAGCTGCAGGACCATGCGGTGCTCGCGTCGCCGGCCTATGTGGCGCGGCTCAACGCGCCGTCGCCCTGGTCCACCCGCATGATGCCGCTGCACCGGAACATGGTGCGCACACAGTGCCGGGTGCTGCTAAGCCAGGGCGGCGTTACGGGCCGGCACATCCTGACGATCCGCTGCGCGCCAGAGCCTGGCCGGGCGGACGCGATGGTCGACGGCCCGCTGGGCAAGATGCTCAGCACACGGCTGGCCGACAAGGGCATCGTCGTGCTGGGCTTCTTTGACCTGGGCTTTCGCAACGTCACCAACAGCAAGCGGCCGATCCTGAAGGGCGAGGACCTGGACGGCCTGAAGCTGCGCGTGATCCCGAACCCGGTGTTCATCGAGACCTTCAAGACCTTCAAGGCTAACGCGGTCCCGATGCCTTTTGCCGAGCTCTACGGTGCGCTGGAGAACAAGGCGGTCGACGGCCAGGAGAACCCGTATGCGGTGATCCTGTCCAGCAAGCTGTACGAAGTGAACAAGTTCGTCAGCGAGACCAACCATGTCTACGCGACCAACCCGATCCAGATCAGCAAGCGCTTCTGGGAAAAGCTGACGCCAGCCGAGCAGAAGCTGCTGCAGGACGCCGCCACCGAGGCCCAGAACTACCAGCGCGTCGCCAGCCGAGAAGTGTCCAGCAAGGCCGTCGCAGAGCTCAAGGCCAAAGGCATGGTGCACAACGAGATCCCGGCCGCCGAGCAGGCTCGGATGCGCGCGGCCGTCAAGGCCGTGCATGACAAGTTCGCGGCGGCCTATGAGCCGGCGGTGGTCAACCTGTTCCGCACGGAGCTGGAGCGGGTGTCGAAGCTCTGAGCAGGCTGGCGGCGGCAAGGCCGGGCAGGCACCCCGAGCCGGTGGACGCACGGATCGGGGCGAAGTGTGCAGCTTGTCACGCTGCCGCGGAGCGACTGCGTGGCATCATGGGGACACCAGCGTCACGGCCCCCGCCGCCAGAAAGGTCTCCCATGTCCCTGCTGCGCCCGCTCCTGCCCTGGACTGCCTCGCTGCTGCTGGCCTGCGCCGCGCAGGCGCAGACCATCCCGATCCTGAACGCCAGCTTCGAAGCCAACGCCGCCCCCGCGGGCGGCTTCCCGGTACTGGTGCCCGACCACTGGATCCTGTACGACCCCGACGGCATCGTCGACCAGAACCACAACGCGGTCGGCGTGCTCAACCCCACCGGCACCACGTTCTTCACGAACCCGAATGGCGTGCCCGACGGCAGCAATGCCGCACTGATCTACCTGGAGCAGGTGGCTGGCACCACGGCCATCGGCAGCCCGGTGGGGCTGTTCCAGCCGCTCGACGCAGGCCTGACTGCGAACACGCGCTACACGCTGACCGTCCGTGTGGGCAACATCGCGTCCGGCACCGGGCTGGGGCCGTTCGCCAGCTTCGGATTCACCGATCTGTCGGGC
>JAEUOX010000161.1 GCA_016790475.1 Rhodoferax sp.
CAGTCGCGGCACATGGTGTTGACCGGCGAGCCGGGCTCGTCGAAGGTGATCGTCGCGATGCCCTGCTCGAGCGTGTAGCGGATGGTCTTCATCAGATGCGCTCCACGATCGTCGCGATGCCCATGCCGCCGCCCACGCACAGCGTGGCCAGCCCGTAGCGCAGCTGGCGCCGGTGCAGTTCGTCGATCAGCGTGTTCAGGATCATCGCGCCGGTGGCGCCCAGCGGGTGGCCCATCGCGATCGCGCCGCCGTTCACGTTGACCTTCTCGTGGGGCACGCCCATCTCCTTCATGAAACGCATCGGCACCGCGGCGAAAGCCTCGTTGACCTCGAACAGGTCGATCTGGTCGATCGTCATGCCGGCCTTGGCCAGCGCCTTGCGGGCGGCCGGCATCGGGCCGGTCAGCATGATCGTCGGGTCGGCGCCGCTCAGTGCAGCGGCGACGATGCGGGCGCGCGGCGTGAAGCCGTGCGTGCGGCCGGCGGCCTCGGAGCCGATCAGGATCGCGGCCGCGCCATCAACGATGCCGGAGGAATTGCCGGCATGGTGCACATGGTGGATGCGCTCCACCTGCGGGTAGCGCGTCAGCGCGACCTGGTCGAAGCCCATTCCGCCCATCGCCTCGAAGGCCGGCTTCAGCGAAGCCAGGCCCTGCAGCGTGGTGTGCGGCTTGATGAACTCGTCCTGGTCCAGGATGGTCTGGTCGAGAAAGTCCTTGACCGGAACGACCGAGCGCGCGAAGTGCCCGGCCTCGCGCGCCCGGGCCGCCCGCTGCTGGCTTTCCAGCGCGTAGGCGTCGACGTCGTCGCGGGTGAATCCCTCCAGCGTGGCGATCAGGTCGGCGCCGATGCCCTGCGGCACGAAGGCGGTGGCGCTGTTGGTCTCCGGATCCTGCGCCCAGGCGCCGCCGTCCGAGCCGATCGGCACGCGGCTCATGCTCTCGACGCCACCGGCGACGACCAGGTCCTCCCAGCCGGAGCGCACTTTCTGGGCCGCCATGTTGACCGCCTCCAGGCCGGAGGCGCAGAAGCGGTTGAGCTGCACGCCGGCGCAGCGGTAGTCCCAGCCAGCCTTCAGGGCCGCGACCTTCGCGATCACCGAGCCCTGCTCGCCGATCGGCGACACGACGCCCATGACGACATCGTCCACCTGCCCGGTGTCGAAATCGTTGCGCCGCTGCAGCTCGCCCAGCACGCCGGCCAGCAGGTTGACCGGCTTGACCTCGTAAAGGCTGCCGTCCTTCTTGCCCTTGCCACGCGGCGTGCGGATGGCGTCAAACACGAATGCCTCGTTCATGGGGTGTCTCCTGGAAGTTCGCAACGAGTATATTCATCCGATGATCAGCCGCACCCTCTTCACCGCCGAACATCTGGCCTTCCGCGACAGCTACGAGCGCTTCTGCGAGCGCGAGATCGCGCCCTTCCATGAAGCCTGGGAGGAGCAGGGCTACGTCGACCGCGCGGTCTGGCGCAAGGCCGGCGACAACGGCTTCCTGTGCCCGACGATGCCGGAGGCCTATGGCGGCGCCGGCGTCGACCGGCTGTTCGCAGTCGTCGAGATGGAGGTCACGGCCCGCGCCGGGCACACCGGCATCGGCTTCAGCCTGCACAACAACATCGTCGCGCCCTACATCGAACGCTATGGCACGTCGGATCAGAAGGCGCGCTGGCTGCCGCCGATGGCGCGCGGCGAGATGATCGGCGCCATCGCGATGAGCGAGCCGGCGGCCGGCTCCGACCTGCAGGGCATCCAGACCACCGCGCTGCGCCAGCCCGATGGCAGCTACCTGCTCAACGGCAGCAAGACCTTCATCACCAATGGCTGGCACAGCGACCTGGTGATCGTCGTCGCGAAGACCGATCCGGCGGCCGGTGCCCGCGGCATCAGCCTGTTCGTCGTCGAGCGCGGCATGCCCGGCTTCGAGAAGGGGCGCCGGCTCAAGAAGCTGGGCCTGCGCGCGCAGGATACGTCCGAGCTGTTCTTCGATCAGGTCCGGGTGACGGCCGACCACCTGCTGGGCGGGCCGGCGTTGGAGGGCCGCGGCTTCGCATGCCTGATGCAGGAGCTGCCTTGGGAGCGGCTGCAGATCGCGATCGGCGCGGCGGCGGCCTCCCAGGCGGCCATCGACCGCACGGTGGCCTACGTCAAGGAGCGCCGGATGTTCGGCACGACGCTGGGCGCGTTCCAGAACACCCGCTTCACGCTGGCCCAGCTGCAGACCGAGGTGCAGATCGCACAGGTCTTCGTCGACAAGTGCGTGGAGCTGGTGCTGCAGGGCAGCCTGGACACCGCGACCGCCAGCATGGCCAAGCTCTGGTGCAGCGAACTGCAGTGCAAGGTGATGGACGAATGCCTGCAACTGCACGGCGGCTACGGCTTCATGTGGGAGTACCCGATCACGCGGGCCTATGCCGACGCCCGGGTGCAGCGCATCTATGGCGGCAGCAACGAGGTCATGAAGGAAGTCATCACCCGCTCGATGGGCCTGGGCGCCAAGTAGCGGTGGCGGCCTTCACCAGGCCAGCGGGTCGATGCGGTAGAAGCGGCGCAGTTCGTCGAACAGCGCGGCATGCTCCCGGGCCAGGCGCTGCGGCTGCAGGAAGAAGGCCTCGGTGACGACCGCAAAGAACTCGGCCGGGCTGCTGGCGCCGTAGGTGTCCAGCAGGCCGTCCTCCCCGCGTTCGGTGCGTTGCTGCAGCTGCGTGTATTCCGCGCTCAGCACCGCGCTCCAGCGGGCGTAGGCGTCGCGGTCACCCAGCACCGGCGCGCCGTTCGCGGCGCCGTTCTCCTGGTCGAGCTGGTGGGCGAACTCATGCAGCACCACATTGCGGCCGCCCTCCGGTGCGGCGGCGTCCTGCAGCACATCCTGCCAGGAGAGGATCACCTGGCCCTGGGACCAGGACTCCCCGGCCAGCACCTGGCGGTGGTCATGCAGGACGCCGCTGCCATCGGCCTGCGTGCGCTCCACGAGGAACGGGCCGGGGTAGACCAGGATCTGGCGCAGTTCCGGGTACGGCGCCTCGTCGCGGTTGACCAGTGGCAGGCAGGCCAGCGCGGCGATCGTCAGGCGCACCTCGTCGGTGATGGCCATGCCGGCGCAGCCCAGGAAAGGCTTCTCGGCCAGGAACACCTGCATCTGCTGCAACAACCGCGTGCGCAGATCGGCCGGCAGGCGCCGCAGGTAGGGCACGCGCCGGCGCAGGATCGCCCGCCACGCCGCCGGAAACGGCGATCGGCGCAGGCGCCGCTGGCGCCACCGCCGCCAGACCGGCTGCAGCAGCAGCGCGGCGAGCAGCACCGCCGACAGGGCAAGAAAGACGAGAAATGACAAGACGGTCCCGGCGGGTGGTGGTCTTCCGCACGTGGGTGGTCCACGGGGGAATTCAAGGGTCGGTGCGGGAGCACGCGGCCCGGCGGTGCACTTCATCGCCGGTTTACAAGGCCGGATTAAAGTGGCGGTTTTCATCCGACAGGGAGCATTCCATGGTTAATCAGCTTCGCCTTCTTGTCACGGCCGGCCTGATGGCGGCAGCGGCGCAGGCCGGCGCCACCGGCCTGGCGACCTGCGATTCCGGCCCGCGCACCGGCTGGCAGCCGGTCGAGAAACTGGCGCAGGCCCTGAAGGCCGAGGGCTACACCGTGCGCCGGATCAAGGAGGACGGCGGCTGCTACGAGGTGTACGCGCTGAACCCGAAGGGCGAGCGCGGCGAGTACTACTTCCACCCGGTGACGCTCGCGCCGGTGCCGACGAAATCCCGATGAACCCGACCCCGGCCGCGGACCGGCTGGTGTGGAGCCGGGCGACCCGCCTGCTGCACTGGACACTGGCGCTGTCGATGATCGCCAGCTTCGTGACCCATGAGGGGGGCGGGCGCTGGCATGAATGGACCGGTTACCTGGCGCTGGCCGCCGCCGCGCTGCGCATCCTGCTGGGCCTGCGCGGCACCGGCCGGTGGCGCTTTGCGAGCTTCGTGCGCGGCGCCGGCGTGACGCTGGCCTACGCCCGCGCGGTGCTGCAGCGCCGCGAGCCGCACTATGTCGGCCACAACCCGCTGGGTGGCTGGATGGTGGTGGCGCTGCTGGCGGATGCGCTGGCCGTCGGCGCCACCGGCTGGCTCTATGTGACGGACCGGTTCTGGGGGACTGCCTGGCTGGAGGACCTGCACGGTGCGCTGGGCCACCTGCTGCTGCCGCTGCTGGCGCTGCATGTGGGCGGCGTCGTCTTCACGTCGCTGCGGCAGCGCGAGAACCTGGCTGCGGCGATGGTCCATGGCCGCAAGCGGGTGCCGGCGGATCCGGCCGACTGAGGCACGGGCACCGCGGCCTGCTGGTCAGGCGGGCGCCGAATGGCTACACTGACCTGGCGCTGCAGGCGCAGCGCGCAGGAGGTGCCATGAAGCCTGTCATTGAACTGCTGCGCAAGCGGGGGGGCCCGATCTTCCACGTCGCCCCGGACGCCATGGTGTTCGACGCACTGCACCGGCTGGCCGAGCATGGCGTGGGTGCGCTGCTGGTCATGGAGGGAGAGCGACTGGTCGGCATCTTCTCCGAGCGCGACTACACCCGCAAGGTTGCGCTGCAGGGCCGCAACTCCCGCGAGACACCGGTCTCGGCCATCATGACGGCCCAGGTGATCGCGGTGCCGCCGTCCACCGGCACGCGCGACTGCATGGCGCTGATGCGCCAGCACCGGTTCCGCCACCTGCCGGTTGTCGAGCGCGGCAGCGTGCTGGGCATGATCTCGATCCGCGACATCATGGACGACATCATTGCCGACCATGAGCTGACGATCGCCCAGCTGCAGAGCTACATCAGCAGCTGAGGCCCCCGCCGCATCAATGCGGCTGGCGCCAGTCCGGCTGGTCCCTGTCCAGAAGCCGCTTGATCGACGCAAAGAAGAGCTCGCTCTGCTGGCGCTCACCCTGCGCCTGCTGCGCGGTGCTGCGGCAGACCTCCGGCGGGATCGCGCGCAGCGGCCGGCCGGCGGCCAGTTGCGTGGCCAGCACCTGGTGCTGGCAGGCCCGCTCCAGGTAGTACAGATCGTCGAAAGCCCAGGCCATGTTCGGGCCTACCACGGTAACGCCATGGCTGGCCATGAACAGGACGTCGTGCCCGTCCAGTCCCTGGGCCACGCGGCGGCCCTCCGCCTCGTCCAGCACGACGCCGCCGTAGGTGTCGTCGTAGGCGACGCGGCCCCAGAAGCGCAGCGCATTCTGGTGGCACCAGGCCAGCCGGCCACCCTGCACGCCGGTGATCGCGGTCGCATGCGGCATGTGCGTGTGCAGGATCACGCGGGCGTGCGGCTGCAGCCGGTGAATCCAGGAATGGATGAAGAAGGCGGTCGGCTCCAGCGGGTGGCGGCCTTCGAGCACCTCGCCCTGCCCGTTGATCAGCAGCATGTCGCCGGTACGCACCTCGGACCAGTGCAGGCCCTGCGGGTTGATCAGGAAGCGGTCGGGCGCCACCTCGATCGAGAAATGGTTGCATACGCCTTCGTGCAGGCCAAGGTGGGCGGCCCAGCGCAGGGCTGCCGTCAGGTCCTCGCGGGCCTTGACATGGTCGTTGTTCATGGACCGCATGCTACACAGGCGCGCGGCGGTCCTCCTGCACAATGCCCGGATGCTGCCGTCCTATCTGCTGCTGGACCTGGAAACCACCGGAGGCAACCCGGTGACAGACCACATCACCGAGATCGCCGCCGTACGCATCGACGAGGGGCGGGAGGTCGCGCGCTGGGGCACGCTGATCAACCCTGGCGTACCGATCCCGGGCTTCATCGCCGCGCTGACCGGCATCGACAACGCGCTGGTACGCGACGCACCGCGCTTCGAGGCGGTGGCGCCGCGGCTGCTGGAGCTGCTCGATGGCGCGGTGCTGGTGGCGCACAACGCCCGCTTCGACCATGGCTTCCTGAAGAACGCGTTCCAGCGCATGCAGATCGATCTGCGGGTGCGCACGTTGTGCACCGTGCGGCTGTCCCGGCGCCTCTACCCGCAGCACCGCAGCCACGGGCTGGACGCGATCATCCAGCGCCACGGTCTGCACACCCTGGCACGGCACCGGGCGATGGGCGATGTCGACATGGTGCTGGCCTGGCTGCAGCAGGCGCGCCAGACGCTTGGGGAGGCGGCGCTGCAGCAGGCCGCGGCGGAACTGCTGCAAGGCAGCACCAGCCTGCCGCCGCACCTGGAGACCGCGCTGTCCGACATACCGCACGGCCCCGGTGTCTACCTGTTCTACGGGGAGGGGCAGCAGCCGCTGTACGTCGGCAAGAGCGTGCAGCTGCGGGCGCGGGTGCTGTCGCATTTCCAGGGGGACCATGCCGCCGGCCGGGAGATGCGCCTGGCCCAGGAGACGCGCCGCGTCGAGGTCCGGCGCACGGCCGGCGAACTGGGGGCGCTGCTGCTGGAGTCCCGGCTGGTCAAGGAGCTGCAGCCGGTGCACAACCGGCGGCTGCGGCGCACCGGCGGCCTGTGCAGCTGGAAGCTGTCCGAGGATCCGGCGGCCGAGCCGCTGGTGCAACTGGTCCAGGGCGATGCGGTGCAACCTCGGGTATCGGAGCCGCTGTTCGGTGTGTTCCGGTCGCGGCGGCTCGCCGAGGAGGCGCTGTCCGGTCTGGCGGCCCAGGACGGTCTGTGTCTGCGGCTGCTGGGCCTGGAGTCGGGGCGGGGGCGCTGTTTCGCGAGCCAGCTCGGTCGCTGCCGCGGGGCCTGCTGGGGCCAGGAGCCATTGGCGCGGCACCGGCTGCGGCTGGCGCAGGCACTGGCCGCCCTGCGACTGCAGGCCTGGCCCTTTGCCGGCCCCGTCGGCGTGCGCGAGCACGACGCGGCCACCGGCCGGTCCGAGATCCATGTGTTCGACCAGTGGTGCCACCTGGCGACGGTGCGGGACGAGGCGGAGCTGGCGGACGCTTTGCAGGCCCGCAGGCCGCTCGCGTTCGACCTGGACACCTACAAGCTGCTGCAGCAGCACCTGCTGCGCGGCGCGTCCGGCGCGCCGGAGCTGATTCCGCTGAAGGGGGCCGCCCGATCCCCCTGACGCCGACCGGGCCGAATTGCATGCTGCGGCATTGATTGCCTAGGCAATTAAAATGCGCCGATGCAGGAACCCGACCCCCCGGCCCCCGAGGCCGTGAGCCCCCCGACGTTCTACGTACCGGGGACCTTCCGCTCCGACCAGAGCGTGGGCTATCTGATGCGCAATGTGCTGCGCTCGATCCGCGACCATGCCAACCAGCGCCTGGCCGCCCATGACCTGACCTATGTGCAGTGGCTGCCGCTGTACAAGCTGGCCAAGAACGAAGGCAACACCGTCGCCGGCCTGGCGCGCGAGCTCGAAATCGATGCCGGTGCGATGACCCGTGCGATGGACCGCCTGGAGGCCAAGGGCCTGGTACGGCGCGAGCGGTCCGTCGAAGACCGCCGGGTGGTACTGCTGGCCCTGACGCCCGAGGGCCGCAAGGTGGCCCGGCGCGTGCCGGCCGTGCTGTCGGATGTGCTCAACGGCCACCTGGACGGCTTCTCGGTCGCCGAATGGGAGCAGCTGCAGGCGCTGCTCCGGCGCATGGTGGTGAACGGCCAGGCCCTACGGGAGACGGACCGATGAGCCCCTTCGCCCGATGCCCGCGCGCCGGCTGGCGCGTGCTGCCCCTGGCGCTGGCCGCGCTGCTGGGCGCCTGCGCCTCCCCGGGGCCGGCCGATGCGCCGATCCCGTTGACGGCGCCCCAGGCCCTGGGCCTTGGCGCGCAGGCGAGCCCGCTGGTCGCACCACGCTGGTGGCTGGCCTGGGGCGACCCGGTGCTGTCGGACCTGATTGCCCGGGCCCTGCAGGGTCACCCCGATCTGGCGCTGGCGCGCGCACGCGTCGCACGCGCCCAGGCCCTGGCCGGCGGTCGGGCTGCACTGGCCGAGCCTCAGGTGACGCTGTCGGTCGACCTGGCCATGCAGCGGTACACCGAGAACGGCATGGTGCCCGGATCCATCGCGGGGGACACCCGCAGCACCGGAACGCTGCGTGCCGGCCTGGGATGGAGTCCCGACTGGTTTGGCCAGCTCGCCATCGACCAGGCGTCCGCCTGGGGGCAGGCCCGCGCCGCGCAGGCCGATGGTGCGCAGGCCGGCATCGGGCTGTCGGCCCAGATCACACGGCTGTATGTCGCGCTGGCGGCGCTGTGCGATCAGCGTGACCTGGCCCGCACGCAGCTGCAGCGCCAGCAGCAGGTGGTCGACCTGCTGCGTCGCCGGGTCGAGGCCGGTTTGGACAGCCAGGTCGATCTGGCCGCCGCCGATGCGGTGCGGCTGGACATTGCGGCGCAGCAGGAGGCCCTGGACGAACGCGCGGGCCTGGCCCGCCGGCAGCTTGCGGTGCTGAGCGGGCAACTGCCCGACGCATTGCAATCGCTGGTGCCCGGACTGCAGCGCCTGCCGCTCGAACCGGTGCCGGACGGCCTCGGTGCGGATCTTCTGGGCCGGCGCCCGGATGTCGTCGCCGCACGCTGGCGTGTCGAGTCGGCAACCCAGGATGTGGCGCTGGCACACACCCAGTTCTATCCGAACGTCAATCTGGGCGCCTTCATCGGCCTGAACGCGCTGGGTGTGGGGCGCCTGCTGCAGGCCGGCAGCGTGGAGGCCGCCCTGACCCCTGCGCTGCGCCTGCCGCTGTTTGACGGCGGGCGGCTGCGCCAGCAGCTCGGCGCGCGCCAGGCGGAGCTGGATGCCGCGATCGCCCAGTACAACCAGCGGGTCCAGGAGGCCGCCCGCGAGGCGGGCGACACGCTGCTGTCGGAGCAGTCGCTGCAGCGGCAGGCCCGGGAGCAGGCCGGCACGCTCGCCGGCACGCAGCACACGCTGCAGCTCGCACGCCAGCGTTTCGATGCCGGGCTGGGCAACTACCTGGCCGTGCTGCAGGCGGAGGCGCCGGTGCTGGAGCAGCGCCGCAAGGCGATCGAGCTGCGGGCCCGCCAGCTCGACAACCGGGTCCTGCTGATGCATGCACTGGGCGGCGGCTGGGTGGACGACACCCGTGCCCTGGGGCCCGCCACCGCAGTCTCGGCTGCACCGCAATCCTGACACCTCCCGATCGATTCACCATGTCCACTGAACCTTCCACCGAAAACAAGCCGGCCCGCAAACGCGGCCTGCTGCTGATCCTCATGGCGGTGCTGCTCGCGGCCGCCGGTTGGGGCATCTGGCAATGGATCTATGCCCGCCACCAGATGTCCACCGACAACGCCTATGTCGCCGGCAATGTGGTGCAGATCACCCCGCAGCAGCCCGGCACCGTCGTCGCCATCCTGGCCGATGACACCGACTTTGTGCAGGCCGGCCAGCCGCTGGTCCGGCTGGATGCGTCCGATGCCCGGCTCGCGCTGGAGCAGGCACAGGCGCAGCTGGCGCAGACGTTGCGCGAGGTGCGCACGCTGTACGCGAACAACGGCACGGTGCAGGCGCAGGTGACGCTGCGCGAGGCGGAGCTGGCCCGCGCACAGACCGAGCTGGCGCGCGCCGCTGCCGATGTCGAGCGCCGCGCGCCGCTGGTGGCCGGCGGCGCTGTCGGCCGGGAGGAGTTCCAGCACGCGCAGGCCCAGCTGACCGCGGCGCGCAACGCGGTGTCGTCGGCCCAGGCCGCGGTGCAGGCGGCGCGCGAGCAGCTGGGCGCCAGCCGCACCCAGACCGACGGCACCACAGCGGCGCAGCATCCGCAGGTGCAGCGCGCCGCCGCCCGCGTGCGCGAAGCCGCGCTGGCGCTGCAGCGCACCGTGCTGCCGGCGCCGGTGGATGGCCACGTCGCCAAGCGCGCCGTGCAGCTCGGCCAGCGCGTGCAGGCCGGTGCGCCGCTGATGACGCTGGTGTCGCTGCAGCAACTGTGGGTGGACGCCAATTTCAAGGAGAGCCAGCTGCAGGCGCTGCGCATCGGCCAGCCGGCCCGCATGGAGGCCGATGTCTATGGCAGCCAGGTCGTCTACCACGGCAAGGTGGTCGGCCTCGGCGCCGGCACCGGTGCGGCGTTCGCGCTGCTGCCGGCCCAGAACGCCACCGGCAACTGGATCAAGATCGTGCAGCGGGTGCCGGTGCGCATCGCGCTGGATCCGCAGGATCTGGCGGCGCATCCGCTGCGCATCGGCCTGTCGATGGAGGTGACGATCGACACGCAGGATCAGAGCGGCAAGTCGCTGGCGGACACCCCGCGCGCGACGCCGCTGGCCAGCACCACGCTGTACGACCAGCAGCAGGCCGACGCGGATGCCGCGGTCCAGCGCGTGATGACCGCCGGTGGCCCGGTGCGACCCACCGGCACCGGCGGGGCAGGGGCCCGCCCGTGAGCACTTCCCAGGCCGGCCTGCCGGCACCGCCGCCGCTGCGGGGCACGGCGCTGGTGCTCGGCACGCTGTCGCTGTCGCTGGCCACCTTCATGAACGTGCTGGATTCGTCGATCGCGAACGTGTCGATTCCGGCGATCTCCGGGGACCTGGGCGTCAGCCCCGGCCAGGGCACCTGGGTCATCACCAGCTTCGGCGTGGCCAATGCGATCTCGGTGCCGCTGACCGGCTGGCTGACGCAGCGTTTCGGCGCGGTGCGCCTGTTCACGGCCAGCGTGCTGCTGTTCGTGCTGGCGTCCCTGCTGTGCGGCTTCGCGTCCTCGCTCGAGATGCTGGTGCTGTTCCGGGTGCTGCAGGGCATGGCGGCCGGGCCGATGGTGCCGCTGTCGCAGATCCTGCTGCTGTCGAGCTACCCGCCGGCGATGGCCGGCACCGCGCTCGCCTTCTGGGGCATGACGACGCTCGTGGCGCCGGTCGTGGGCCCGCTGCTCGGGGGGTGGATCACCGACACCATCGCCTGGCCGTGGATCTTCTACATCAACGTGCCGGTCGGTTTGCTGGCCGCTGCGATGACCTGGGGCCTCTACCGGCACCGCGAGACACCGCGGCGCAAGCTGCCGATCGACACCGTCGGCGTGTCGCTGCTGGTGGTGTGGGTCGGCTCGC
This sequence comes from Rhodoferax sp., assembly GCA_016790475.1. Lineage (GTDB taxonomy): Bacteria > Pseudomonadota > Gammaproteobacteria > Burkholderiales > Burkholderiaceae_C > CAISIP01. The sequence continues at coordinate 10,986 of JAEUOX010000161.1, forward strand.
TGCAGCTGATGCTGGACAAGGGCAAGGAGCTCGACTGGTTCGCATCGACGCAGATCATCGTGCTGGGCCTGGTCGCCCTGGTGGGCTTCGCGGTGTTCGTTGTCTGGGAACTCACGGACAAGCATCCGGTGGTCGACCTGCGCCTGTTCCAGCGGCGCAACTTCCTGTTCGGCGTGGCCTCGCTGTCGGTGGCCTTCGGGCTGTTCTTCGGCAACGTGGTGCTGCTGCCGCTGTGGCTGCAGCAGTGGATGGGCTACACCGCGATCCAGGCCGGCATGGCGCTGGCGCCGGTCGGCGTGCTGGCGATCTTCCTGACGCCGCTGGTCGGGCGCAAGGTAGGGGTCTGGGATCCGCGCTGGATGGTGGCCGGCGCGTTCCTGGGCTTCGGGCTGGTGTTGTGGATGCGCTCCCGGTTCTCGACCGAGACGGACTTCGCCCACATCCTGCTGCCCACGCTGCTGCAGGGCGCGGCCACCGCGTTCTTCTTCATCCCGCTGACGACGATCGCGCTGGCCGGCATCCCGCGCGATCGCCTGCCGGCAGCGGCCGGGCTCAGCAACTTCGTGCGCATGACGGCCGGCGCGATGGGCACCTCGATCTCGACCACGCTGTGGGACAGCCGCGCCGCGATGCACCACGCGCATCTGGGCGAGCCGCTGCTGCAGGCGCAGGGCACCTTCGGTCAGGCGGTGGACGGGCTGCGGGCCGCTGGCCTGACCGAGCAGCAGGCCTGGGCCCAGATCAACCGGCTGATCGAC
>JAEUOX010000185.1 GCA_016790475.1 Rhodoferax sp.
CGCACCCGCTGCGGCGCGGCGCAGGAGGGCCTCGCGGCGCGGCTGCGCGAGGCCAACCCGCTGGTGATCCCGCGCAACCACCAGGTCGAGGAAGCGCTCGCTGCCGCCTCGGCCGATCCGGCCGACCTGGGGCCTTTCCGGAGGCTGCTGGATGCCGTGCAGCATCCGTTCAGCACCGCGCCGGAGCACGCCCCCTACGCCGTGCCTGCGCCGCCGGCACTGACCGCGGGCTACCGCACCTTCTGCGGCACCTGAGGCCGGCACGGCCCCCCGCCGGGCGGGGTAAACACCTATTCCGGCACCTGCCGCGCGGGGGCACATTGCTATCCCACATAGCTTTCAGACCCTGCCGATGTCGCTCCACGAACCCGTCCACCCGCTGCTCGACGAAGTCCAGGTCACGCTGCAAGGTGCCATCGCGCTGATCCGGCTGGCCCGCCCCGCCAAGCGCAACGCGCTGAGCGACGGGCTGATGGCCGCGGTGCACCAGCGCTTTGCCGAACTGCCGGACACGGTACGTGCCGTCGTGCTGCACGGCGAGGGGCAGCACTTCTGCGCCGGGCTGGACCTGTCCGAGCTGCGGGACCGCGATGCGGTCGAGGGCCTGCAGCATTCGCGCTCCTGGTATCCGATCCTGCGCGACATCGAGCAGGGCCGCGTGCCGGTGATCGCGGCGCTGCACGGCGCGGTGGTCGGTGGCGGGCTGGAGCTGGCCGCGGCCTGCCATATCCGGGTGGCGGACGAGACCGCGTTCTTCGCGCTGCCGGAGGGCTCGCGTGGCATCTTCGTCGGCGGCGGCGGTTCGGTCCGCATCCCGAAGCTGATCGGCGTGCACCGCATGATGGACATGATGATGACCGGGCGCGTCGTGCCAGCCGCGGAAGGCGTCACGATCGGGATGGCGCAGTACCTGGTGCCGCCGGGCGAGGCACTGGCCAAGGCGACGGCGCTGGCCGAGCGGGTCGCGCAGAACGCCCCGATGACCAACTACGCGCTGATGCACGGCCTGCCGCGCATCGCCGAGCAGAGCGCCGACAGCGGCTTCTTCTCGGAATCCATGCTCGCCGGCATCGCGCAGTCGGCGCCGGAGGCCAAGGCCCGGGTGCGGGCCTTCCTGGACGGCACCGGGCCGAAGGTGAAGCCGTGAGCACGGCCGGGCCCCGCTACCGCGAGTTCCGCTTCGGCGTCACGCGCGGCGTGCTGCGCACCGCAGGCGACGTGCAGTACCTGCGCTGCGACCAGGACCTGACGCCCTACCCGTCCCGCATGACCGACCGGCTGATTGCCTGGGCCGAACGCACGCCGCAGCAGACACTCTTCGCGCAGCGTGACCCGCAGCACCGCGACACCTGGCAGACGCTCAGCTACGCGCGGGCGCTGGCGAACGCACGCGCGATCGGCCAGGCGCTGCGGGACCGCGGCCTGAGCGCCGAGCGCCCGCTGGTGATCCTGAGCGAGAACAGCCTGGTCCATGCGCAGCTGGCACTCGGTGCGATGTACGCCGGCGTGCCCTTCAGCGCGGTGTCGCCGGCCTACGCGCTGCTGAGCCAGGATTTCGACAAGCTGCGCCATGTGTTCGCGACGCTGACACCCGGGCTGGTCTATGCGGC
>JAEUOX010000192.1 GCA_016790475.1 Rhodoferax sp.
CGGACGCATGGAGCTGGATCTGGGCGATTTCGACGCCGCGCAGGCGCTGGCCAATGCGATGACGCTGGTGCGCGAACGGGCCCAGACGCACGGGATCGCCCTGACCCTGGAGGCGGACGAGCGCATCGGCGAGATCCGGGCAGACGAGCGCAAGTTCAAGCAGATCCTGCTGAACCTGCTGTCCAATGCGGTCAAGTTCACGCCGGACGGCGGCCGGGTGGTGGTCCGGGCGGAATGGGTCGAGTCCGGCATCCAGGTGGCCGTCGCCGACACCGGCGTGGGCATCTCTCCGGAGGACCAGCTGGTGGTGTTCGACGAGTTCAAGCAGGTCGGGCGCCACTACACGAACAAGCATGAGGGCACCGGGCTCGGGCTGGCACTGACCAAGCGCTTCGTCGAGCTGCATGGCGGCACGCTGCACCTGCAGAGCGAGCCCGGGGTCGGATCGACCTTCACCTTCACCATTCCGCGGCAGGCCTGAACGGAGCAAGCATCCATGAAGACCATCCTGATCGTCGAGGACAACGACAAGAACATGAAGCTGGCGCGCGACGTGCTGCAGGCCAAGGGCTACCGCACGCTGGAGGCCGTCAACGGCACCGACGGCGTGGCGCTGGCGCTGGCGCACCGGCCCGATCTGGTGCTGATGGACATCCAGCTGCCCGACATCAACGGGGTCGAGGCCTTCACCCACATCCGGGCCCACCCGGAGACGGCGCACATTCCGGTGGTGGCCTTCACCGCGTCGGTGACGCCGATGGACCGCAGCCGGATCACCGACGCCGGCTTCCAGGGTTTCATCAGCAAGCCGATCAACCTGAAGGAGTTTCTGGAGACGATCCGTCGCACGCTGGAGGGGGCTGCTTCGTGAGCACCGCCGGGCCGCCCCAAGGTGCTCAGCACCGCAGCCCGCAGGGCGAAGGTACGCCTGAGATCTCGGTGGCGCACAAGGTCCTGGTCGTCGACGACACGCCGGCCAACGTCAAGCTGCTGGTCGACGTGCTGGCCGCCAAGGGCTACGACGTGCGTGCGGCCGCCAGCGGGGAGGAGGCACTGGCGCTGGTGGATGCGGATCCCCCCGATATCGTGCTGCTCGACATCATGATGCCGGGCCTGTCGGGCTACGACGTCTGCCGGCGCCTGCGCGACAACCCGGCCACCGCGTTGCTGCCGGTGGTGCTGTGCACCTCGCTCGATCCGCAGCAGGAGCGCATCAAGGGCATCGAGGCGGGCGCCGACGACTTTCTGACCAAGCCGATCAACCGCCCGGAACTGTTCGCCCGCGTGAAGTCGCTGTTGCGCATCAAGACGCTGCAGGACGAGGTCCGCCGTCAGGCGGCCCAGATCGCGGACTGGAACCGGACGCTGGAGCAGCGGGTGCAGGAGCAGGTCGGCCAGATCGACCGCCTGGAGCGCCTGAAGCGGTTCTTCTCGCCGCAACTGGCCGAGGCGATCGTGGCCGATGGCGAGGATCTGCTGCGAACCCACCGGCGCGAGATCAGCGTGGTGTTCATCGACCTGCGGGGCTTCACCGCGTTCACCGACCAGGCGGAACCGGAGGAGGTCATGGAGATGCTGCATGCGTTCCATGCCACCATGGGCCGCATCGTGGTGGACCATGGCGGTACGCTGGAGCGCTTCGCAGGCGATTCGGTCATGGTGTTCTTCAACGATCCGGTGCCGATGGAGCGGCCGGCCGAAGCTGCGGTGCGCATGGCGCTGGCCATGCAGGCCGCCTTTCCGCCGCTGGCGCGCGAGTGGTCGCTGCGCGGCTACGAGCTGGGCCTCGGATGCGGCATCGCGCAGGGCTATGCCACGCTGGGCCAGATCGGCTTCGAGGGGCGCTGGGACTACGCCGCGATCGGCAGCGTCACCAACCTGGCGGCACGGCTGTGCGCCGAGGCGGCCGGGGGAGAGATCATCGTGGATCGCAAGGTGCTGGCCAAGGTGGGGCCGCTGGTGCAGTCCGAGCCCCTGGGGGCCCTGTCGCTCAAGGGCTTCGTGCACCCGGTACCGGCCTTCCGGCTGCGGGGCTTGGCGCCATGAACCGGCGGGAGGCGATCCGGGCGTCGCTGGCGGTGCTGCCCACCGGGGCGCTGGCCCAGCCGGCTGGCGGGCGCGTCTGGCGGATCGGTTGGCTGGGGCTGGTCGACTCGGCGCGGGAACCCTACGCCCGGGCCTTCGTGCAGCGCCTGCAGGAGCTGGGCTATGTCGAGGGGCAGAACCTGGCCCTCGATTTCCGCCATGCCGACGGCCAGCTGGACCGGCTGCCGCAGCGTGTCGCGGAGCTTGCCCAGCGCCGGCCGGACATCTACTTCACCGGTGCGGCCGAGCCCGCCGTCAAGGCCCTGAAGGCGACGCCCGGCGACACGCCGATCGTCATCGTCGCCGCGGATTTCGACCCGGTGGCGACCGGCCACATCGTGAATCTGGCGCGGCCGGGCGGGCGGCTCACCGGCGTGACGCCGCTGCAGTCGGTGTTGCCCGCCAAGCGCCTGGAATTGCTGCGCGAGATGGTTCCCCACCTGCGCAAGGTGGCGGTGTTCACCAGTGCCGTGTCCGCAGGGCAACTGGCGGTGGTGGACGAAGCGGCCCGCCGGATGGGTGTGGGCCTGCAGGTGATCGATTTCGTCCGCGAACCCTTCAACTATGAAGCGGCGTTTGCTGACATCCAGCGCGGGAAATCCGATGCGCTGCTCGTGCTGGGCTCGGCGCTGTTTGTTCCGGCCCGGCGGCGGATCCCGGAGCTCGCCGCCCGGGCCGGCCTGCCGACGATGTTCCACCAGGCCCAGTGGGCGGATGCCGGCGGGCTCGCGTCCTACGGATTCAGCTTTGTCGACATGTACCGGCGGGCGGCAGACCAGGTGGTTGCCGTGTTGCGCGGCGCCCAGGTCGGGGACATTCCGATGGAGCAGGGTTCGCGTTTCGAGCTGGTCATCAACCTGCGTACGGCGAAGGCGCTGCGACTCACCATACCGCAGACGATCCTGCTGCGGGCCGACCGGGTGATCGAATAGGCGTGACTGCGGCCGGGCTCAGGGGGGTGGCAGCTCGGCCGCCTTGCGCCGCAGCGGATTGAAGCCGGTCACCATGGCCGCGGCCAGCAGCACCAGCGCGCCGCCCGCGAAGGTGCCCACGCTGACCGGCTCGTCCAGGAACAGATAGCTCCAGGCCACGCCGAACACCGGCACGAAGAAGATCGGGGTGACGGCAGCCACCGGCGTCACGTGGCGCATGATGCGCAGGTGGGCCCAGTAGGCCAGCCCGGAGGTGACCGCGCCCAGCATCACGATCATCGCCACGCCGTGCGGCGTGAAGCGTGCGCGGGGCAGCTCCCACAGGCCGAAAGGCAGGATCAGCGCGGTCGCCGCCAGGTGCATCGGCCCGACGATCGCCAGCGGCGCGAGCCGGCGCGTGGCGCGCTTCTGGAACGGCGCGGTCGCGCCATAGAAAAGCGTGCCCAGGATGGCAGCCCCCGCCCCCAGCAGTACCGAGAAGCTGGGCTCCACCGGGCCGAGCTGCACCACCAGGCTCAGACCGACGAAGCCCAGCACGCAGCCGGCGATCTTGCCGGCGGTCAGCGTATCCTCCTTGAACCAGGCGGAGCTGAGCACCGCGAACACGACCGCCGCCGGATTCAGCAGGGCCAGATAGCCGGCCGGCGCCTGGGTGGC
>JAEUOX010000212.1 GCA_016790475.1 Rhodoferax sp.
AGCGCATGTGCGCTTCCAGCGGGCCGCGCAGCGGCAGGCGGCGCGGGCGCTGGCTCTCCAGGATCGGCTTGTCCTGGCCGAAGATCATGTGCTGGAAGCGGATCATCTCCGCGTCGCTGAGCCGCTCCTCGATGTAGACCAACAGGCAATAGGCGATCACCCGCTCCTCGTCGACCGGCTGGATGAACAGGCCGATCACGTCCAGCGCGCCGGGCTGGTTCGGGCAGGACTTGTACAGCGCGGCCGTCAGCGGCTGCATCACACGGTACCGGTACTGGGCCTCGATGCCGCCGGTGGCCGAGGCCGAGGCCTGCGGCTGGTGGAAGCGGCAGTCCAGCGCCCAGAGCTCCTGTGTCTGCGGGTCCTGTTCGACCCGGTAGGGCGCCACGGTGGTCTGCGGCACGCGCCCCAGCGTGCCGGTGTGCACATACGGAAAGTGGCCCATGTCGAGGAAGTTCTCGACCACGCGCAAGCCGGAGGTTGCCACGCCGATGCCGCCGCAGTCGACGACGCGCCTCTGCGGCGCGTCAAACTCCGGCAGCGCGAACAACGGGTGGCGCGCCGGCGGCGCGGTGCAGACCCACAGGTAGGCATAACGCTGCTGCACCGGCAGCGGTGTGCCGTCCGCGGTCGCGCAGCAGGCCTGCCCCTGCGCGTCGCGCCACAGCGACAGCGGTGCGCCGAGCAGCTGCGTGTACAGCGGCGCCTGCGCCGTGCGGCCGTCCAGCTGGCAGGCCGGCCCGACCGTCAGCCACTCGCTGCGCACGTTCGGATCGTCGGTGCAGAAGCTCATCGCGCGCCGGCTCCGCCGGATGTGGCTTCGACGTCGTCGCGCAGCTGGCGCAGCGCGGCCAGCACCGGCAGCGGGTCGTCGACCTGCACGCCATCGCAGTCCCAGGCATGCAGGCCCAGCAGGTCCGGCTGCATCTCCTGAACGAAGAGCCGCAGTGTCCGCCCGGCCAGCGCGCCCTGCCAGACCGGACCGGCCAGCGGCGCGAACCCCCGGTCCTGCAGCGGCTGCTGCAGCGCCTCGGGCGGCACGCGCAGGGTCAGCGTGCGCAGGAAGCGTGCGTCGTCCGTCGCGATCCCGGGCGGTGCGCCGTCCGATGGGCCTGCGCCGGGGTGGACCCAGACCATGCCGGCGTGTTCGCGGGCCGGCCAGGGGGTGGCCCGCACGTCGCCGGGCACCTGGGCCAGATCGGCCAGCGCCGGGATCTGCGTGCAGCGGCCGTCGCCAGCCCGGAAGGCCCAGCCGTGGTACGCGCAGGCCAGGTGCTCTGTCTCGACGCGCCCCAGGCTCAGGCGGACGCCCCGGTGCGGGCAGCGGTCGTGCCAGACCTGCAGCGCACCCGCGGCAGTGCGCCAGGCGACCAGGTCCTCGCCCCGCAGCCGCGCCGGCACCGGGGGCGCGCCGGGGCGTACCGCCTGCGCGGGCAACAGCACAAGCCACGGGCCGGGGAAGGTCATTGCCCGATTGTGCACATTCCATCTGCGGGCCCGGCGGGTTGGCGGCGATACTTCCAGCTCGCCGCCGCTGCATCCGATGACCGCCCCCACACCGCCGACCACCCCCCGCGTGCTCGTCCTCGGAGCCGCCAACATGGACATCGCCGCCAGTTCGCCACACCGGCTGGAGGCCGGGGACTCCACGCCCGGCACGATCCGCCATGCACCGGGTGGCGTCGCGCGCAACGTCGCCGAGAACCTGGGCCGGCTGGGCCATGCGGTGGCGCTGCTGGCGCCGGTCGGAGACGACCTGTTCGGCCGCAGCCTGCTGGCGGGAACGCAGCAGGCCGGTGTCGACGTGCAGGCCTGCTGGGTGCTGCCAGATGCGGCCACCTCCACCTACCTGTCGCTGCACGGGCCAGACGGTGATATGCAGGTCGCGGTCAACGACATGGGCATCGTCGATCGCCTGACGCCGGAGCACCTGCGCACCCGTGCGACGCTGCTCGCGCAGGCCGATACCTGGATGCTGGACGGCAACCTGTCGCCCGCGCTGCTGGAATGGCTGTTCGGGGAGGCCGGCAGCATCCCGGTCTTCGTGGATCCGGTCTCGGCGTTCAAGTGCCGGCGCTTCCTGCCCTGGCTGGCGCGCATCCACACGCTGAAGCTCAACCGGCTGGAGGCGGAGGCCTTGTGGGGCCGGGCGCTGGACACGGACGCCGCGATCACCGGCTGCGCGCACTGGCTGCATGCGCAGGGCGTGCGGCAGGTGGTGCTCAGCCTGGGCGTTCGTGGCGCCTACGGCAGCGTCGCGGACGGCGCATCCGCGTGGGCGGCGGCGCTGCCGGTTCCGGTATGCAATGCCACCGGTGCCGGTGACGCCCTGATGGCCGGCTTGCTGCACGGCCATCGGAGGGGGTTCGACCTGTCCGAGGCGCTGGGCTTTGCCACCGGCTGTGCGGCGCTCACGGTGATGGCGCCGCAGGCCAACCATCCCGGCCTGTCGGTGCAGGCCGTGCACCAATTGCGGCAGCGGCACGCACCTCCATAATGCGGTCACCGCTCCCGCACCCTGTCATGCAGCCTCATCCCTACCTGGACATTCATCCTGACGTCGCGCAGGCCCTGGCCGAAGGCCGGCCGGTGGTCGCGCTGGAGTCGACCATCATCTCGCACGGCATGCCGTACCCGCAGAACGTCGAGACCGCGCTGCGCGTCGAGGCGCAGGTGCGTGCGCACGGCGCCGTGCCGGCCACCATCGCCATCCTCGGCGGGCGCCTGAAGGCCGGCCTGTCGCCGGAGCACATCACGCAGCTCGGGCGCGCCGGTGCGGCGGTCACGAAGGTCAGCCGGCGGGACGTTCCCTTCATCGTGGCCCGGGGCGGCATCGGGGCGACCACGGTGGCCGCGACGATGCTGGTGGCGGCGATGGCGGGCATCCGGGTGTTCGCCACCGGTGGCATCGGCGGCGTGCACCGCGGCGCCGCGCAGAGCTTCGACGTGTCGGCGGACCTGCAGGAACTCGCGCGCAGCCCGGTCGCGGTCGTGTGTGCTGGTGCCAAGGCGATCCTGGACCTGCGCCTGACGCTGGAATACCTGGAGACCCACGGCGTGCCGGTGGTGGGCTACCGGACCGACCGGCTGCCGGCCTTCTACACCACCGACAGCGGGCTCCCGGTCGACTACCGGCTGGACTCGGCGCGCGAGATCGCGCAGGCACTGCACGCGAAATGGGCGATGGGCCTGGCCGGCGGCATGGTGGTCGCCAACCCGGTGCCGGCGGAGCACGCCATGCCGCAGCAGCAGGTGGATGCCGCGATCGCGCAGGCCCTGCGCGAGGCCGACGAGCAGGGCATTGGCGGCAAGCAGTCCACCCCGTTCCTGCTGGCGCGCGTCGCCGCGCTGACCGGCGGCGACAGCCTGGCCACGAACATCGCGCTGGTGCTCGACAACGCCCGACTCGCTGCAGGGATTGCCGTGGAGCTGCAGGCCCTGGGTGGGTATGATGGCGGCGCGGCAGACGGGCATGCGTCGTGCTTGTAGTCGCTGCCGGCAGGTGGCGCGTTATCGGGTAAGCCCGGATTGAAGCCGGGCCCTGCGCCTCACTAAGCTTGCGGGTCTGTCAACCAAAGTCGTTTCAACTGCCAATTTCACCAACCTGAAAGAGCACCACCATGAAATTCAAGCCCCAACTCGCCGTGCTGGCCCTGGCCATGACCGCTGCCCTGCAGGCCCGTGCCGAACCGGCCATCATCTATGACATGGGTGGCAAGTTCGACAAGTCCTTCAACGAGGCTGCCTACAACGGCATGGAGCGCTGGAAGAAGGAAACCGGCAAGCAGTATCTGGAATTCGAGGTGTCCAACGAGTCCCAGCGCGAGCAGGCGATCCGCCGGATGGCCGAGAAGGGCGCCAGCCCGATCATCGCGATGAGCTTCAGCCAGGCTTCCGCGATCGAGAAGGTCGCCAAGGAGTTTCCGAAGCTGAAGTTCGCGATCATCGACATGGTCGTCGAACTGCCCAACGTTCAGTCGGTCGTGTTCAAGGAGCAGGAAGGCAGCTTCCTGGTCGGCATGATGGCTTCGATGGCCAGCAAGACCGGCAAGGTCGGCTTCGTCGGCGGCATGGACATCCCGCTGATCCGCAAGTTCCAGTGCGGCTACGAGCAGGGCGCCAAGTTTGCCAACCCGAAGGCCGAGGTCTTCGGCAACATGACCGGCACCACCGGCGCGGCCTGGAACGACCCGGCCCGCGGCGGTGAGCTGGCCAAGTCGCAGTTCGCCAAGGGTGCGGACGTGGTCTTTGCGGCCGCCGGCGGCACCGGCATGGGCGTGTACCAGGCCGCCAAGGACAGCGGCAAGCTGGCCATCGGCGTGGACAGCAACCAGAACCACCTGCAGCCCGGCACGATGCTGACCTCCATGCTCAAGCGCGTCGATGTGGCGGTCTACAACGTCGCCAAGGGCCACAAGCCGGGCGTGTCCGTGCTCGGCCTGAAGGAAGAGGGTGTCGGCTATGCGATGGACGCCAACAACGAGAAGCTGGTCTCGGCCGACATGAAGAAAAAGGTCGACGCCGCCAAGGCCGACATCATCAGCGGCAAGATCAAGGTCGCCGACTACATGGCCGCCAACGCCTGCAAGTACTGAGATTGAGGCGTCGGATCCTTCCCTTGCGCGGGCTGCTCCGGACCATCGTGTGACTGGAAGCACCCGCGCGCCTGCGGTCGAGATGATCGGCATCCACAAGCGCTTCGGCGCGGTGCATGCCAATGCGGATGTGCATCTGACGGTCCGGGCCGGCACGGTGCACGGCATCGTCGGGGAGAACGGCGCAGGCAAGAGCACGCTGATGTCGGTGCTGTACGGCTTCTACAGCAGCGACAGCGGCAGCATCCGGGTCGACGGCCAGCCGGCCGAGATCCGCAATTCGCATGAGGCGATCGCCCGCGGCATCGGCATGGTGCACCAGCACTTCATGCTGGTCGACACGCTCACCGCGCTGGAGAACGTCATGCTCGGCGCCGAGCCGCATGTGCTGCTGCACAAGGCCGAGGCGCAGGTACGCAGCAAGCTCAACGAACTGATGACCTCCACCGGGCTGCGCGTCGACCTGGACGCGCTGGTGGCGGATCTCACGGTCGGCGACCGCCAGCGGCTGGAGATTCTCAAGACGCTGTACCGCGGCGCGCGCATCCTGATCCTGGACGAACCCACCGCGGTGCTGACGCCGCAGGAGACCGAGCAGTTGTTCGGCGTGCTGGACCTGCTGCGCGGCCAGGGCACGACGATCCTGCTGATCACGCACAAGCTCAAGGAAGTGATGCGCCTGTGCGATTTCGTCACCGTGATGCGCGGCGGGCGGGTCGTGCAGGATGTCGCGATCGGCGACACCTCGATCGAGGCGCTGGCCGAGGCCATGGTCGGGCGCAAGGTGCAGATGGGCCGCCAGGGTGACGCCAGCAAGGCGCCCGGTGCGGTGCTGATGCAGGCCAGCGGCATCGTCGTGCGCGACGCGCTGCAGGTCGTGCGGCTGCAGGATGTCGGGCTGCAGCTGCGGGCCGGCGAGATCGTCGGCGTGGCCGGCGTCTCCGGCAACGGCCAAAGCGAGCTGCTCGAAGTGCTTTCCGGCCTGCTGGCGCCCAGCGGCGGCAGCCTGGAGGTCGGTGGCCAGACCTTCCGACCCGGCGCCTGGATGGATCCGCGCCGCGCCCGCACGCTGGGCGTGGCCCATGTGCCGGAGGACCGCCACGAGCGCGCGATGGTCATGAGCTTCGAGGCCTGGGAGTCGGCCGTGCTCGGCTACGAGTGGCTGGGCGTCTACTGCCGGCAGGGGTGGATGAACCACCCGAAGATGCAGGGGGCCACGGTCGACATGATGGAGCGCTTCGACGTGCGCCCGCGCAACGCGCACCTGATGAGCGCGAGCTTTTCCGGCGGCAACCAGCAGAAGCTGGTGCTGGCGCGCGAGCTCGGGCAGTCGCCCGGCGTGCTGCTGGTGGGACAGCCGACGCGCGGCGTCGACATCGGCGCGATCGAATTCATCTACTCGCAGCTGCGCGCGATGCGTGATGCCGGCTGCGCGGTGCTGGTCGTCTCCAGCGAGCTGGACGAGATCCTGGCGCTGGCCGACCGCGTGATCGTCATGAACCAGGGCCGGATCGCCGGCGAGCTGCCGATCCAGGAGTGCACCGAGGCCCGGCTGGGCATGCTGATGATCGGGGGGGCTGCACCATGAGTTCCGCAGGCCAGACCCTGCCCCGCTGGGCCGACCTGTTCCTGCTGCCGGCGGTCAATCTGGCGGTCGCCCTGCTGGCCGCCGGAGCGATGGTCGCGCTGGTCGGGCAGAACCCGATGGAGGTGATCCGGGTGCTGATCGACGGCGCCTTCGGTTCGCAGCGCGGCCTGAGCTACACGCTGTACTACACCACCACCTTCATCTTCACCGGGCTGGCGGTGTCGGTCGCCTTCCATGGCGGCCTGTTCAACATCGGCGGCGAGGGGCAGGCGATCATCGGCGGGCTGGGCACCGGCCTGGCCGCGCTGTGGCTGTCCAGCCTGCTGCCGGCCTGGGTGATGCTGCCGCTGATGCTGGTCGTCGGGGCGCTGTTCGGCATGGTCTGGGCAGCCATCCCGGCCTACCTGCAGGCCTACCGCGGCAGCCACATCGTGATCACGACGATCATGTTCAACTTCCTGGCCAGCAGCCTGCTGGTCTACCTGCTGGTGAACCATTTCAAGGTGCCCGGCAGCATGGCGGTCGAGACGGCCGCCTTCGCGCCGTCGGCCAAGCTGCCCAGCATGACCGATTTCATGGCGCTGTTCGGCATCGAGTGGGCGCGCTCGCCGCTCAACACCAGCCTGTTCCTGGCGCTGGCGGCCTGCGTCGGCGTCTACCTGCTGCTGTGGCGCACCCGTCTGGGATACGACCTGCGGGCCACCGGCTCCAGCGCCAGCGCGGCGGCCTATGCCGGCATCAACCCGAAGCACCAGATCATGGTCGCGATGGGGGTGTCGGGCGCGCTGGCCGGCATGGTCGGCATGAACGAGATCGCCGGTGTCACCGGCCGGCTGATGCTCGAATACGTCAGTGGCGCCGGCTTTACCGGCATTGCGGTGGCCTTGATGGGCCGCAACCATCCTTTCGGCATCGTGCTGGCCAGCCTGCTGTTCGGTGCGCTGTTCCAGGGCGGTGCCGAGGTGAGTTTCGAGGTCAAGGGCTTCAGCCGCGACATGGTCGTGATGCTGCAGGGTTTCATCGTGCTGTTTTCCGGTGCCATGGCCTATGTGCTGGCGCCCTGGATCACCACCGCCATGGGCGCGCTGCGCCGCGCCCCGAAGGAAGACGCCCGTGGATGAGACGCTGATCGGCACGCTGCTGGCTTCGACGCTGCGGGTCTCCACGCCCCTGATCCTGTGCGCGCTGGCCGGGCTCCTGTCGGAGCGTGCCGGCGTCATCGACATCGGGCTCGAGGGCAAGATGCTGTTCGCCGCCTTCGCGGCCGGTGCGGCCGGCGTGACCTTCGGCTCGACCGGCATCGCGCTGGCGCTGGCGCTGGGCACCACGGTCGTGCTGTCCTGGCTGCACGGCGTGGCCTGTGTCAGCCACCGCGGGGACCAGGTCGTCTCGGGCGTGGCCGTCAACATCATCGCGGTGGGCATGACGGCGGTGCTGGGTATTGCCTGGTTCGCGCAGGGGGGGCAGACCCCGCCGGTCACGGCCGAGGTGCGCCTGCAGGCGGTGCTGCCGGGCGCCGCGGGCTGGTTCAAGGGCATCCCGGTGCTGGGGTCGATCGTCGGCGACGGCCTGCTGAGCCACAACATCATGGTCTATGCGACGCTGGCGCTGGTGCCGGCAGTCTGGTGGCTGCTGTACCGCACCCGCTTCGGCCTGCGGCTGCGCGCGGTCGGCGAGAACGCACACATGGTGGACGCCGCCGGCGTGTCCGTCACGCGGATGCGTTATGCGGCGCTGACGCTCAACGGCCTGCTGTGTGGCCTGGCCGGCAGTTACCTGGTGCTGGCGCAGAACGCCGCGTTTGTGCCCAACATGACGGCCGGTCGCGGCTTCATGGCGCTGGCGGCGATGATCTTCGGCAAATGGCATCCGGTGGGTGCGTTCTGGGCCTGCCTGCTGTTCGGCTTCCTGGATGCGGTGGCGATCCGACTGCAGGGCGTCAAGCTGCCCGGCATCGGCGAGGTGCCGGTCCAGGCGATCCAGGCCCTGCCCTACCTGCTGACGGTGATCCTGCTGGCCGGTTTCATCGGCCGCACGGTGGCGCCGCAGGCGCTGGGGCGGCCTTACGTCAAGGATCGTTCATAAATCGCGGCCGGGGCACCGCAGCCTGCGTGCACTGCGTCAGAATGCGGGCATGACCATCGCGGCCCCTCCGATCACCGACGCCGAACGCGAGGCGCTGCTGCGCGCCGCGATCGACGCCATGGCGCGCGCCTACGCGCCTTATTCCAACTTCCAGGTCGGCGCCGCGGTGCTGGACGAGCAGGGCCGCATCCACCCGGGCTGCAACGTCGAGAACGCGGCCTACCCGCAGGGCGTCTGCGCCGAGGGCGGCGCGCTGAGCGCCATGGTGCTGGCCGGCGGGCGCCGGGCGCGCGCGGTGCTGGTCGTCGGGCGGGGTGAGGGGCTGGTCACGCCCTGTGGCGGCTGCCGCCAGAAGATCCGCGAGTTCGCCACGCCCGACACGCCGGTGCTCATCGCCGGCCCGCAAGGCGTGCGCGCCACCTTCTCGCTGGACGCGCTGCTGCCGCACAGCTTCGGTCCGGAGCACCTGCAGAAGGCCTGAGTCCGTCACCGGGAGGCACGCTGCGATGAATCCCGCCCTCTCGGCCCCGCTCGCGCGCCTGCGTACGCTGGCCCCGCAGGCCCGGCCCCGGGTAGCGGTCGTGCTCGGCTCGGGCTGGGCCGGCCTGACCCAGCATGTGGCCGACGGGCTGCGCATCCCCTATGCCGAACTGCCCGGCTTCCCGCAGGCCACCGTGGCCGGCCATGCCGGCGAGCTGTGGCTGGGCCGGATCGGCGCGGTCGAGGTCGCGGTGATGAGCGGGCGCAAGCACGGCTACGAGACCGGCGCGGTGGACGGCATGGTCGTGCCGCTGCGCTGCCTGCATGCGCTGGGCTGCGAGGTGCTGGTGCAGACGAACGCCGCCGGCAGCCTGCATGCCGACTGGTCGCCCGGCAGCCTGATGCTGGTGGCCGACCACATCAACCTGCCGCAGCGCTCGCCGCTGGTCGGCGAGACCGGCTCGGAGCGCTTCGTCGGCATGGCCGACGCCTACGACCGCGGGCTGCGGCTGGCGGCGCGCAGCGTGGCGCTGCGCCAGGGGGTGCACCTGCATGAAGGCGTCTACCTGTGGTGCTTCGGGCCGCAGTTCGAGACGCCGGCCGAGATCCGGGCCTTCCAGCGCCTGGGGGCGGACGCGGTGGGCATGAGCACCGTGCCGGAGACGCTTATCGCGCGCCATGCCGGCATGCGCGTGCTGGCGCTGTCGCTGATCACGAACCTGGCCGCCGGGCTGTCCGGCGAGGTCCTGAGCCATGCGCTGACGCTGTCCACCGCCCAGGCGGCCAGCGCGCGTGCCGGCGGCCTGCTGGCCGCGATCATCGCGGCGCTGCCGCTGCAGGAGGGCCCGGCCCATGCAGGATGAATGGAACGACCCTGCGGCCGCGGCGCGGCTCGCGCTGCGCTGCCTGGATCTCACCAGCCTGAACGACGCCGACACCGAGGCGGACATCGCGCGCCTGTGC
>JAEUOX010000225.1 GCA_016790475.1 Rhodoferax sp.
CCGGGTTAACCCGCAGCACCCCCGGTCGGCGTACGGAAAAGCGGGCCGGGAAGGCCTGCAGGGCTACTTCTTGATCGGCGTGATCTTGGAGCCCTCGAACGTCAGGTTGTACATCAGCCCCTTGTTCGAGAAGATGAAGCCGATGATCGGCTTCTTGGCGGTCTCGCTGTCGATCGCCCCGCCCGCGCCCAGCGTGGCCAGCGCCACGCTGCCGTCCACGCCCGCCTTCCAGCCCTTGCTGTTGCGGAACTTCGACAGCGCGCCGGGCGTCATGAACAGCACGATCTGGCTGCGGGCCTGGGCGCCCAGCTGGAAGCCGATCGATGCCGCTGCGATGTTGTAGTAGGCGCTGGTCTTGCCGCCAACGAGCAGCGCGCCTTCGCCGTATTCGCCGCCGATGCCCACGCCCGCCTTGAGCACATTCGGAAACACCAGCATGCCTGCCGCCCGGCCGGCCAGTTCCTTGCCGGCGCTGGTGTGGCGGTAGAAGGCCTCGACCGCCTCCCGGACTTCGGCGTCGAGTTCCTCCTTGCTGGCCGCGTGGGCCGGCAGCACCACGGGAAGAAGGGCAGACAGGATCAGCGAACGGCGCAGCAGGGGCATGGCATCAGCTCCAGGGAGGAATGGACAGTCCGCGCATCATGGCACAGCCCGCCCGCGCGGGTCTAGCCCGGTTGCATTTGCAGACAGTGGCCGATGAAGGCCTGCGCTGCACGCCCGGGTTGGCGCCCGCGCCCCACGACGATCGACAGCCGGCGGCGCGCCGCCGGCAACCGGGTGCGCACCTCGACCAGGCTGCCTTGCGCCAGCGCGGCAGCCACGGTGTGCCGGGACAGGCAGGCCAGGCCGGCGCCCGCCATCGCCAGCTGCTTGATCGACTCGGTGCTTTCAAGTTCGAACTCCACGTTCAAGGTCCCCAGGTGATCCAGTAGCCACTGGTCGGTGGCCTGGCGCGTACCGGAGCCGAGCTCCCGCAGGATCCAGGTGGCTGCACCGAGCTGGCGGGTCGTCGCGGTGCGGCCGGCCAGCGGATGGCCGGGCGCCGCCACGATCACCAGCTCGTCCTGCATCCAGGCCTGCACCTGCAGGTCGGCATGCGTCTGCGAGCCTTCGATGAACCCGACGTCGGCATCGTGCCCCACGATGCTGGCAATGACCTCCGAGGTGTTGCCGATCGCCATGCGGACCCGGCTGTTCGGCTGCTGCTGCTTCCAGCGGGCCAGCAGGTCCGGCAGCAGGTACTCGCCAATCGTCAGGCTGGCGGCAAGACGCAGCGGGGCGCTGTGGTTGCTCGCGGTGTCAAACAGGGATTCGGTCTCGGCGGCCTGGTCCAGCAGGGCGGCGGCGGAGGGCAGCAGTGCGCGTCCGTTCTCATTGAGGATCAGGCGCCGGCCCAGACGGTCGAACAGCTGCACGCCCAGCACCGCCTCCAGCTCGGCCAGCGCGGAACTGGCGGCGGACTGCGAACGCGCGACCCGTTCGGCGGCAGCCCGGGAGCTGCCCTCGCGGGCGATGGCGACAAAGACCTCCAGCTGGCGCAGGTTCAGGCGCAGCCGCTGAGCAGGTTTTCCGATCATGGTGACCGGAATTCTCCACTTTTTTCTTTCAGCGAGTATGCCTACCATAAGCTTATAACCAAAACACAAGGTGACGCGGTGCCCCATCTCCTGTCCAGCGAACCCCTGCATGACCCGACCGCGCCGGTGGCGCCCGATGCCGCCACCCGGGTCGCCTGCACCACCTGCTACATGTGCGCCTGCCGATGCGGCATCCGGGTGCACCTGCGGGACACCGGGGACGGACCGCAGGTCCGCTACATCGACGGCAATCCCGACCATCCGCTGAACCAGGGCGTGATCTGCGCCAAGGGCTCGGCCGGCATCATGAAACAGGTGTCCCCGGCGCGGCTGACGCAGCCGCTGCTGCGCAAGGCCGGTGCGGAGCGCGGCGCCGGAGAGTTCGAGCCCATCAGCTGGGAGCGGGCATTCGAGCTGCTGACCGAGCGGCTGGCCCGCATCCGCGCGACCGACCCGAAGAAGTTCGCGCTGTTCACCGGCCGTGACCAGATGCAGGCGCTCACCGGCCTGTTCGCGCGCCAGTTCGGCACGCCGAACTACGCGGCGCACGGCGGCTTCTGCTCGGTCAACATGGCCGCCGGCATGATCTACACGGTCGGCGGCAGCTTCTGGGAATTCGGCGGCCCGGACCTGGAGCGCGCCCGGCTGTTCGTGATGATCGGCACCGCCGAGGACCACCACAGCAATCCGATGAAGATCGCGATCAGCCGCTTCAAGCGTGCGGGCGGCCGCTTCATCTCGATCAACCCGGTGCGCACCGGCTATTCCGCGATCGCCGACGAGTGGATCCCGATCCGCCCCGGCACCGACGGTGCGCTGTTCATGGCGCTGCTGCACGAGCTCATCCACACCGACCGGATCGACCATGCCTTCCTGAAGCGCTTCACGAACGCGCCGCAGCTCGTCGTGCTGGACGACGGGCCGCGCGAGGGCCTGTTCGCGTTCGATCCGGACCCGGCGCGCGGCGCCCCCGGTGACGGCCGCAACCCGCACAACAAGCTGGTCTGGGACCGGGCCAGCGGCTCCGTGAAGAACGCCTACCCGGAGGGCATCGCCGACGGCTGCGACCCGGCCCTGGAGGGCCACTACCAGCTGGCCGACGGCACCCGGGTCGCGCCGTCCTTCCAGCTGCTGCGCGATCGGGTGGCCAGCTGCACGCCGGAATGGGCGGCGGGCATCACCGGCATCGATGCGCAGCGCATCCGCCAGCTCGCCGGCGAGCTGGGCCACGCGGCCTTCGAGCAGGCCTTCAGCCTGCCGATCCCCTGGACCGACGCCTGGGGCAAGGTGCACCCGAGCACGCAGGCGCGGCCGGTCGCGTTCCACGCGATGCGCGGGCTGGCGGCCCATTCCAACGGCTTCCAGACGGTGCGCGCACTGGCGGTGCTGATGAGCGTGCTGGGCACGATCGACGCGCCCGGCGGCTTCCGCCACAAGGCGCCCTATCCGCGGCACATCGTGCCGAACTACCGGGCCTTCGATTCGCCGGAGATGATCCAGCCCGACACGCCGCTGAATGCCGCGCCGCTGGGCTTCCCGGCCCATCCGGACGAGCTCGCGATCCACGCCGACGGCTCGCCGATCCGGATCGACCACGCGTTCTCCTGGGAGCATCCGCTGTCGGCCCACGGCATGATGCACAACGTGATCACGAACGCGGTCAAGGGCGACCCGTACCGCATCGACACGCTGCTGCTGTTCATGGCCAACATGGCCTGGAACAGCACGATGAACACGATGGGCGTGCGCGAGATGCTCAACCGCAAGGACGCCGACGGCGAGTACATGATCCCGTTCCTGGTGGTGTGCGACGCTTTCCAGAGCGAGACAGTCGCCTTCGCCGACCTGGTGCTGCCCGACACCACCTACCTCGAGCGCCACGACGTGATGAGCATGCTGGACCGGCCGATCTCGGAGTTCGACGGCCCGGTCGATTCGGTGCGGGTGCCGGTGGTGCCGCCACTGGACGAGTGCCGCCCCTTCCAGGAGGTGCTGATCGAGCTGGCCTCCCGGCTGAAGTTCCCGGCCTTCACGACACCGGAGGGCGGGCGCAAGTTCAGCGGCTACCCGGATTTCGTCGTGAACTTCCAGCCCCAGCCCGGCATCGGCTTCCTGATGGGCTGGCGCGGGCAGGACGGCACCGAGCACCTGCGCGGCGCACCCAACCCGAAGCAGTGGGAGATGTACGCCAAGAACAACTGCGTGTTCCAGTACCACATGCCGGAGGGCATGCACTTCATGCGCAACTGGAACCGCGCCTACCTGGACTTCGCGAAGGACAAGGGCTGGCGCCAGAAGAACGACCCGGTACAGCTCGCGCTGTACTCCGACACGCTGCAGAGCTTCCGGCTGGCCGCGCAGGGCAAGAGCGCCGGGCGCCAGCCACCCGAGGCGCTGCGCGCGCGCATCGCGACGTACTTCGACCCGCTGCCGTTCTGGTACGCGCCACTGGAGCAGCAGGCGACCGACCTGGCCAGCTTCCCGCTGAACGCGATCACGCAGCGGCCGATGGCGATGTACCACTCCTGGGACTCGCAGAACGCCTGGCTGCGCCAGATCCACAGCCACAACTACCTGCATGTGAACCCGCGCACCGCACAGGCCGCCGGCATCGCCGACGGTGGCTGGTGCTGGGTCGAGAGCCCCTGGGGCCGGGTCCGCTGCATGCTGCGCTACAGCGAGGCGGTGGAACCCGGCACGGTCTGGACCTGGAACGCGATCGGCAAGGCCGATGGCGCCTGGCAGCTCGCGCCCGGTGCCGACGAGGCGCGCAAGGGCTTCCTGCTGAATCACCTGATCACCGAGGAGCTGCCGTTCCCGCTGGGGACCGCGCGCGGCGATGCGACGCGCACGATCAGCAACTCCGACCCGATCACCGGGCAGGCCGGCTGGTACGACGTGCGCGTGCGCATCCGCCCGGCCGAGCCGGACGAGGAACCGGTCAGCTTTCCGCAGATGGCCGCCGTGCCCGCCGCCCCCGGCGTGCGGGGCCCGGCCCGCCGTGTGCTCGCCTACTTTGCAGGACGCAAGACACCATGATCCAGTGGCTCAAAGACCTCCTCCAGCCGGCGATGAATCCCCCGGCACCTGCGCCGGCCCCAGCGCCATCGACCGGCAGCGCACGCGCCATGCCCGGCGAAACGCTGGCCCGCCAGCTCGCGTTGGTCATCGACCTGAATGTCTGCGTCGGCTGCCATGCCTGCGTCACCTCCTGCAAGCAGTGGAACACCTCCGGCAGCGCCGGCCCGCTGGTGGACGAGAACGCCTACGGCGCCAACCCGACCGGCACCTTCTTCAACCGGGTGCAGACCTATGAAGCCGGCACCTTTCCGAACACCGAGACCGTGCATTTCCCGAAGAGCTGTCTGCACTGCGAGGACCCGCCCTGCGTGCCGGTCTGCCCGACCGGGGCCAGCTACAAGCGCCGCGAGGACGGCATCGTGCTGGTCGACTACGACAAGTGCATCGGCTGCAAGTACTGCGCCTGGGCCTGCCCCTACGGGGCCCGCGAGATCGACGAGGAACGCCAGGTGATGACCAAGTGCACGCTGTGCGTGGACCGTATCCATGACCCGCAGCTGCCCCCCGAGGACCGCAAGCCGGCCTGCGTGAAGGCCTGCCCGACCGGCGCGCGGCTGTTCGGCGACGTGAGGGACCCGGAGTCCGAGGTGTCCCGTGCGATCCGGGAGCGCGGCGGTTATGCGCTGATGCCCGAATGGGAGACCCGCCCGGCCAACCACTACCTGCCCCGGCGCCCCACGCCGCCGACGACCCACTGACCGCCATGCATCCTGCCTTCTCGATCCTGTTCTTCACGACGCTGGCCGGCGCGGCCCAGGGGCTGATCGTGCTGCTGGCGGTGTGTTCGCTGGCCGGCCTGGCGCTGCAGCCGGGCTTCCTGCGCACCGGCGTCGCGGTCGCGGAGCTGCTGCTGCTGGCCGGCCTCGCGGCCTCCTTCCTGCACCTGGGCCGCAAGGGCCGGGCCTGGCGCGCCGTACTGATGTGGCGCACCTCCTGGATGTCGCGCGAGGTGATCCTGCTGCCGGCCTTCATCGCGCTGGTCGCCCTCTGGTGGCTGGCGCCACCGGCGGCCGGTGGCGCCCGCTGGCTGCCGCTGCTGCTGACGGCTGCCGCGCTGGCGCTGTGGTACTGCACCGCGATGATCTACGCCTGCCTGCGTTTCATCGAGGAATGGGCCCATCCGCTGACCATCGTCAACTTCGTGCTGATCGGGCTCTCGTCCGGCCTGGTGCTGGGCTGCGCGCTGGCCGCACTGGCCCAGGACATCGCGGTCGTCCAGGCGGCCAGCCCCTGGGCCCTGGCCTGCACGCTCGCGGCCTGGGCCACGCGACAGATGGCGCTGCGGCGCAACGACGGCCTGCGCCACCGCTCGACGCTGCAAAGCGCCACCGGCATCCGCGCCGAGCGTCTGGTGCAGACCTCGATGGGCATGTCGGCGGGCGCATTCAACACCCGCGAGTTCTTCCATCGCGCCAGCCAGCAGGCGCTGCGCCATGTGCGCCTGGCCTTCCAGTGCCTGGCCTTCCTGCTGCCGGCGCTGATGCTGGTCTGGGCCCTGCTGTCGCAGACCACGCTTCCGCTGCTGCTGGCGGCGCTGGTCCAGGCGCCCGGGCTCATTGCCGAGCGCTGGTTCTTCTTCGCGCAGGCGCGGCACCCGCAGAACCTGTACTACCAGGTCGTTTCCTGACGCCACTGCGCGTCCGACCTTGGTCGGATCGAAACGCGCCAGGCGGCCCCCGCAAATCGCGACTTCTGCGGGTGGTCGTCGGCAGGGGCGCTCCGTACAGTCGGTTCCTGTGATGCGAGCACGGTGTCAGCAGCCTGGATCCACCAGGCCGCCAGAGGCCGGCAGACCATCACACCCCGCTGTCACATCCATCGACCTCAAGGAGCCTTTCCATGCACAAGCCTTCCATCCTGATGATCGTCCTGGCCGCCGCCTTCGCCGCCGGCAGCACGCAGGCCCGCACCACCGTTGCCGCACCGTCGCTGACGGACAGCGTCCAGATCGCGAAGAAGGGCGCCGACGACCGCCAGAAGGACGATCGCGGCGGCAACCGTCTGCGCGATGACCAGCGCGACGAGCAGGTCGCCCGTGAAGGCGGCGTGCGCGGCCGCGGCCGCGGCATCTGACGACCGGACACCGCCTGCCGGCCGGCGCTGCCTGATCGGGCACGCCGGCCGGTCGCGCTTCAGGGAGACGTCACGGCCCGGTGCCGCGACGCCCGCCACGCGACAAAGACACCCGAGGCCAGGATCAGCAGGATCCCCAGGCCGGACGAGAGGCCGGGCAGTTCCCCCCAGATGGCCCAGCCCCAGAAGGCAGCCAGCACCAGCGCCACATATTCGAACGGCGCCACCAGACCGGCCGCGCTGCTGCGGTAGGCCTGCGAGACCAGGTAGCCGCCGGTCGCGCTGCACATGCCGGCCACCAGGAACAGCAGCAGATCCCGCGGGCCGGGCACCACCCAGGCCCGGAAGATGAACTCCAGCGCCGGGTGGCCGGAGCCCGCCAGCTCGCCGCGGCCGACGGCCAGGCCCATGCCGGCGCAGACGACGATGAAGGTGATCTGGTTGTAGACCGCCATCGTGGCCGCCGGCTCGGACAGGCCCATGCGCCGTGTCATCGTGTGCATGCCGGCATAGGCCAGCGCCGAGAACGCCGGCAGCACCATGGCCCACTGGAAGGCCGTCGTGCCGGGCTTCACGATCAGCAGCACGCCGGTCAGCCCGGCACACAGCGCCGCCCAGCGCAGCGCACCGACCCGCTCGCGCAGCAACACCGCCGACAGCGCGGTGATCAGCAGCGGTGCGATGAAGAAGATCGCCGAGGTCTCGGCCAGCGGCAGCGATGCCAGCGCCGCGAAGTAGGTCATGTTCGACACGACCACGCAGATGCCGCGGAACAGGTGGGCGCCGGGCCGGCGGGTCCGCAGCACGTCGCGCACCGCCATGCCGGGCGCGAACACCGCCAGCGTGAAGGCCAGCGCCACCAGCGCGCGGAACAGCACCACCTCGTGCAGCGGCAGCGAACTGGCGAAGGACTTGACCGCAATGTCGTTGACCGAGAAGGCCAGCGAGCCGCCCAGCGCACAGGCGATGCTGAATCCGGCGCGGTCCTGCGCAGCGGTGCGGCTGGGTGTCATGCGGCGGTCGGTGTCACGGCGGCGCGATTGTCGTGCATCGGCGCGGCAAGGCCGCGCGACGGATAATCGTCAGCGTTCAGGAGGACCCATGCCGATCTACGAATACGCCTGCTCCGACTGCGGCCATGCCTTTGAAACGCTGGTGCGCTCCGGCACCGTGCCGCAGTGCCCCCATTGCCAGTCGACCGCGCTCGACAAGCAGCTGTCGGTCTTCGCGACCACCGGCGGCAGCGCCGACCCCGCGCCCCTGATGGCCGGCCCCTGCGGCACCTGCGGCCACCCGGACGGACCCGGTGCCTGCGCAATGCACTGAGCCCCGCCGGGCGCCGCGCCATGGCCGGGGTGCCCGCCCTTGAGCCAGCCGGCGTCGACGCTGCGCCTGGTGCCGATGATCGTCGCCAGCCCGCTGTTCCTGCAGAACCTCGACTCGTCGGTCATGGCGACGGCCCTGCCGAGCATCGCGCAGGCGCTGTCGGTGCCGGTGCTGCATCTGAACCTGGCGATCACCGCCTACCTGCTGAGCCTGGCGGTCTTTCTGCCGCTGAGCGGCTGGCTTGCCGACCGCATCGGCGCCAAGCGGGTCTTCTGCACCGCGATCGTCGTGTTCGCGCTGGCGTCTGCGCTGTGCGCCGCCGCCACTTCGCTGCCGGCGCTGGTGCTGTTCCGCGTGCTGCAGGGCATGGGCGGGGCGATGATGGTGCCGGTCGGGCGGCTGATCCTGCTGCGCGCGATCCCGCAGAGCGACATGGTGTCGGCCATGGTGTGGTTCACCGTGCCACCGGTCATCGGGCGGATGAGCGGGCCGCTGTTCGGCGGCGTGATCGTGACGCTCACCTCCTGGCACTGGATCTTCCTGGTCAACATTCCGTTCGGCCTGCTGGCCATCGGGCTGGCGCTGGCCTACATCCCGGGTGACGGCCCCGCGCCGCAGGCACCGGCCGCCTTCGACACCCGGGGCTTCCTGCTGCTGGGCTTCGGGCTGGCCCTGGTGATGGCCGCGCTGGAGACCGCCGGCAAGGGCATGGCACCGGTCTGGCTGTCGGTGCTGGCGGCCGCCGGCGGGCTGCTGGCGCTGGCGGCCTATGTGCAGCACAGCCGGCGGCGGGAGGATCCGATCATCGACCTGCGCATCCTGCGCATGCGTACCTTCCGCGCCAACGTGCTGGGCGGCGCACCGCTGCGCATCGCGATCGGCGCCATGCCCTTCCTGCTGCCGCTGCTGTTCCAGCTGGGCTTCGGCCTGTCCGCGCTGCACTCCGGGCTGCTGTCGATGGCGTCCGCGCTGGGTGCCCTGGCCACGCGGGTCGTCTTGAAGCGCACGATCCTGCGGGTCGGGTTCCGCCGGCTGCTGCTGGGCGCCTGCACGCTGACCAGCTGCTTCTATGTCGGCTACAGCCAGTTCCGCCCCGACACACCCTCGCTGGTGGTGTTCGGCGTGCTGCTGGCTGGCGGGCTGGTGGGCTCGCTGTGCATGGTGTCGCTCGGCACGCTCGGCTTCTCGGAGGTGCCGCGCGCGCGCATGAGCCATGCGACGGCGCTGTCCACGATGCTGCAGCAGCTGTCGGTCAGCTTCGGCGTCGTGTTGGGCGCCTCGATGGTGACGGCGGTGTCCTGGTGGCATGGCGGCGACGGCCACCAGTTGCAGAGCCGCGACTTCACGCCGGTGTTCGTCGCGATCGGCCTGCTGACGCTGTTGTCGCTGGTCTGGTTCCGCCGGCTGCCCGCCGATGTGGGTGCGGACATGCGCTGAGCCCGCGCGGGCGGGGTGTCAATCCGCCAGTTCGAGCCACACCGGCTGGTGGTCCGAGGCGGGGTTGTCCGCATCGATCCAGGCCTGTCGGACCCGCGGCGCCAGCCCCGGTGTGATGAAGATGTAGTCCAACCGCAGCCCGCTGCGGAACTGCTGTGCCTCGTCGAACCAGGTCAGGCCCGCGTCCTGCGCATGGCCGGCTGCGACCCAGCTGTCGACCAGGAAGCCGGTGGTGCGCTGGCGGCCGTAGAAGTAGTCCGCCTCGCCGACGATGCGCTCGTACTCGGCATGGTGTGGCGCGAGGTTGAAGTCTCCCAGCAGCAGGAAGTCCGCAGGCGCCTCGGGCGGCGCCTGCGGCAGCCAGTGGCCGGTGCCGGTGATGCTGGCCCCCTGCGCCGGCACGGCATGCAGGAAGGGCAGCAGCCAGTCCAGCTGCGCGCGGCGCTGCTGGCTGCGCAGGTAGTTCAGGTGCGTGACATAGATCCGCGCGTCCCCCCCGGGGGCGGCGACGATGCCTTCCAGCACGCCGTTCTGGGCGTCGGTATGGTCATGGCTGCGGGCCCGCGGCAGCAGCAGCGCGCGCGTCGAGCGGATCGGCCAGCGCGACAGCAGCATGTTGCCGAACTGCAGCCGGCGGTTCTGCGCACGGCCCTCCACCAGCGCCGAGCCGGCGTCCAGATCCAGCGGCGGTGCGTAGGCCCAGAAATACTCCGGCAACAGCTCCGCCAGACGCTCGGGCTGCTCCGCCAGCCGCGGCGGCACACCGGGGAAATGCCGGGTCACCTCCTGCAGGCCGATCAGGTCCGCACCGCGCACCGCATCGGCAATGCGTGCCAGGTCATGCCGGCCGTCCTTGCCCTTGGCGTACTGGATGTTGTAGCTGACAATCTTCATCGGACCCGCTCCTTCGTGGTTGCACTGCAGCATTTCGCACCGCCTTGCCGGCATTCATTTGATGCAAGTCAAGCCGATTGATACCCTGCCCCGTATGATGCTGCCATTTTCAGGTTAACGAGGATTTCCCTTGGACACGTCGTCTTCCGGTTCACGCAAAGTGATCCCGATTGTTCCCCAGGCCGCCACCCAGACACCCGACGGCGGCGAGGCGGTGATGGTCTCGTTGTACGCGGCCCACCAGAAGATCTATCCACGCAGCGTGTCGGGCGTGTTTGCGAATTGGCGCTGGGCGATGGTGGTGCTGACGCAGCTGGTGTTCTACGGCCTGCCCTGGCTCGAGTGGGGCCAGCGCCAGGCGGTGCTGTTCGACCTGGGGGCACGGCGCTTCTACATCTTCGGCCTGGTGCTCTACCCGCAGGACTTCATCTACCTGACCGGTATCCTGGTGATCTCGGCGCTGTCGCTGTTCCTGTTCACGGCGGTGGCCGGCCGCCTGTGGTGCGGCTATGCCTGCCCGCAAACGGTGTACACCGAGATCTTCCTGTGGATCGAGAAGAAGATGGAAGGCGACCGTTCCGCCCGGATGCGGCGCGACGAGGGCCCGATGTCCTTCGACAAGTTCTGGCGCAAGGGCGGCAAGCACCTGCTGTGGCTGGCGGTAGCACTGTGGACCGGCTTCACCTTCGTCGGCTACTTCACGCCGATCCAGGTGCTGGGCAGCGAGGTGCTGCAGGCGAGCATGGGTTCCTGGGAGGTCTTCTGGAGCCTGTTCTACGGCTTCGCAACCTATGGCAATGCCGGCTTCATGCGCGAACAGGTCTGCAAGCACATGTGCCCCTACGCGCGCTTCCAGAGCGCGATGTTCGACCGTGACACGCTGATCGTCACCTACGACGCCGAGCGCGGTGAGCCGCGCGGCAAGCGCTCGAAGAAGGCCGATCCGGCCGCGCTGAACCTGGGCGCCTGCGTCGACTGCAGCCTTTGCGTGCAGGTCTGCCCGACCGGCATCGACATCCGCAACGGCCTGCAGTACGAATGCATCGGCTGCGGTGCCTGCGCCGACGTCTGCGACACCGTCATGGACAAGGTGGGCTATCCGCGCGGCCTGGTGCGCTACAGCACGCAGAACGCGCTGGCCCAGCACTGGACAGTGCGCCAGACGATGGCCCATGTGTTCCGGCCGCGGGTGCTGGTCTACGGCTCGATCCTGGGCGCCATCATCATCGCGATGGTCGTCAGCCTGTCGCTGCGCACGCCGTTCAAGGTCAATGTGGTGCGCGACCGCGGCGTCATGGCGCGCATCGTGTCGGGTGGCAATCTGGAGAATGTCTACCGGCTGCAGATCATGAACGCCAGCGAGTCGACCCAGCACTACCAGTTGTCGGTCGACGGACTGAAAGGCATCGCGATCGGCTCCGAGACGACGCTGGCCGTCGATGCCACGCAGGCCCGCTGGGTCGCGGTGCGGGTGCAGCTGCCGTACGACGCGGCGACCCCCGGGTCGCACCCGATCCACTTCGAGATCAAGTCGCTGGATACTTCGGACACAATCACCGAAAAATCGGTCTTCGTGGTGCCGCGCTGAATCCGCGGCGTCCCCACCCCGCCGAACGACAGGAGACGACATGAAGCTGCAACGATGGATGTGGATCACCTGGCCGGCGTTTCTGCTGGCCTGCCTGCTGGAGATGCTGGTGTTCGCGCTGGTCGACCCGCAGGACCTGCACTGGTTCGGCCAGCCGGTGGAGTTGTCCCGGCAGACCGTCTACACGCTGGCCTTCTTCGCTTTCTGGGCCGTGTCGATGGTCGCCAGCGGCCTGACGACGCTGCTGAGCCAGTCGCCCTTCGAGGTGAACCGCTGCCCGCTGCCGGCCAGCGACCGCCCGGACGGCTGCCCGAAACAGGGCACCTGCTGATCAGATGGCGGGTCGATCAGCCCGCAGCACCGGGTAGCTGGACGAGAAGATCTCGTCGAGGGGCGGGTGGCCCACGGTGCGCTCGGGATACTTGCGCATCAGGCCCTCGAACTGCCGCTGCGCGCGCCGGTTGTCGTCGACCTCGTCCCGACCGGGAATCTGCCGGTCGACCATCACGAAACGTCCGTCGATGATCACATCCGAGAAGTCACGGCCATGCCCCGCCAGCATCAGCGTCTGGATCGGGTCGATCACCTGCCCCAGGTGCGGGCGGTCCAGTTCGAACACCGTCATGTCGGCGCGCGCGCCCGGCATCAGGCGGCCCAGGTCGGAGCGCCCCAGCGCGTCGGCACCGCCGACCGTCGCGGCATCGTAGTAGTCCTCGCTGCGGCAGATGGACGGCGAGGCCGCCATCACCCGGGTCAGTACCATGCCCAGCTGCATGTTGGCCACCATGTCCGGTGGGGCGGTGTCGGTGCCCAGGCCGATCTTCAGGCCCATGGCCCGGTAGCGCGAGAAATGGTCGATCGACACGCCAAGCCGGCCGAACACCAGCGGGCAATGCACGATCGTCGCACCGCTGTCGCGGATGATCTCCAGATCCTGTCCGGGCCGCTCCACATGGCGCGAGCCGGATACCACCGTGCCGTGCGGCAGCAGGCTGCGCGGCGACAGGTAGCCCAGGCTGGCCATCCACTCGGGCGGGCTCATGCCGTGCTGCTGCAGCACCAGGTCGTACTCGATGCGGGACTGGCAGCAGTGCTGGCGCACCGGTATGTCGAGCTCGCGGCTGGCCGCGGCGGTGCGGCGCAGCAGCGTGGGCGTGCAGGTCTCGATGCGGTCCGGCGACAGCATCGCCCGGATCAGTCCGCCCGCCGCGCCCTCGATGCGCCGCGCGAAGTCGATCGCCGCGTCCAGCTCCGCCAGACCCCGCGCCTCGTCGTAGACGGTGCCGATCTGGCCCTGGGCCGACACGACCTGGTTGCCGGTGCGGTAGGCGGGCCCCAGATAGACCCGCAGCCCCAGCGCGGCAGCGGCATGGGCCGCGTCCTCGAACTCCTGCACCGTCTCGCCCCAGGCCCGGTAGAACAGCGAGGCGATCGGCAGCGCGGTCGTGATGCCGTTGCGCACCAGGTTCGCGAACGCATAGACCTTCTGGAAGGCGAGCTCCTCACGGGTGTACATCTCGTAGGGGCCGGCGTCGACATAGTCCTGCGGCCAGACCCGGCCCTTGCGCCAGGCCGGCTGGTTGTCGTAGCCCAGGATCGTGGTGTCCAGGTCCGACAGGGCGTCCAAGTCGATGAAGCCCGGTGTAGCCGCGCCCGACGAACAGGATCGCGCCGTCCTCGAACACCACCTCGCCGTCCTCGATCAGGCAGTGGCGGCCGCCCTGGTGGCCGACGACCCAGCGCGCCGCCAGCAGGATCGGCCCGCGCGGCCGGACGCCCGCCTGCGGCGGGATCATTGCGGGTGCTCCCCGGGGTGGCTTTGTCGGTGGCGGTGCGTACGGACCATGGGTCCGATTGGAGCACGCTCCCGCGGATTCAGGCAGCGCGGGGCTGCAACGCGTCCCAGGCCCGCAGCGTCTCGGCCGCGTACATCAGCCCCGGGCCGCCGCCCATGTAGACACACACGCCCAGCATCTCCTCCAGCTCCTGGCGCGTGCACTGCAGCCGGATCAACGCCTTCACATGGAACGCGATGCAGGCGGAGCAGTGCTGCGTGATGCCGATGGCCAGCGCGATCAGCTCCTTGTGCTTGGCACCCAAGGCGCCGTCGGCCATCGCCGCGCGCGCCATCTGCCCGAAGCCCTGCATGACGTCGGTTTGCGCCCGCCGGAACGGGCCGAGGGATGCATTGACATCCTCCATCAATGCGGCGTGGTCGACTTGTGCCATGAAACCTCCCGTGCGGGCCGCGACCTCCGCAACCCTGTTCGGGATTGTTACCCCAAGGGGTATGTAATTCCATGATCTGCGTCAAGCCGGACGCGGCCCACCCGCGCCTGCCTGCCCGGCCCGGATCAGCCGCCCGGGACGGGCTGCCGTCACCTGGCCCTCGCGCTGTACCGGCTCGCCGGCCACCCAGGTCGTGACATAACCTTGCGCGCCCTGCAGGAAGCGCCGACCGCCGGCCGGCAGGTCCCGCACCAGCTGCGGCCGGGGCAGGGCCAGCCTCGGGGGATCGATCAGGTTGAGATCCGCCCGCTGACCGGGCGCGATGCACCCGCGGTCCGCCAGACCGAGGTAGGCGGCATTGCGCTGCGTGAGCATCTGCACCGCCTGCGCCGGCGACAGGTGCCCGCGGGCCACCCAGTGCGTCAGCAGGAAGGTGCTGAAGCTCGCGTCGCAGATCGTGCCGACATGGGCGCCGGCATCGCTCAGGCCGAGCAGCGCGCGCGGGTGCTGCAGCATGCTGCCGACCACGCCCAGGTCGCCCTGGTTGTAGTTGAAGATCGGGAAGTAGATCAGCTGGCTGCCGTCCCCCGCAGCGAAGTAGTCGTACAGCGCTGCCAGCGGCGGGATGCCGGCGGCACGGGCCCGTGCGAGCATCGAGTCGGCCAGCGTCGGCGCGTAGTCGGGCGTGGCGCCGAGTGGGAACATGCGCGCCGCCACCATGTCAATCCGGGCCAGAAGCAGATCCACCAGCGGCGGCACCGAGGAGCCGTCCCCCGCCATGCGCTCGGAACGCTCGGACAGGATGCGGGCACGGCGCTGCGGATCACGCAGCGCGACGGCGCGCTCGGCCAGCGGCAGATGGGCGATCTCCTTGTAGCCGGGGAAGCCCATGAACGGATGGAAGCTCGCGTCCAGGCCGTTGATCACGCCGATGCCGCGCGCCGCGGTCTGCAGGTACAGCGGCAATCCGTTGGCCACCGCTGCCTCCACGCGCTGCGCGATCGCCTTGTACTGCTCGCCGCCAGGGTCGCGCTGCAGCCAGGTCATCGACAGCGGTCGTCCGCTGGCGCGCGCCAGCTGCTCGACCAGATCGAACTCCGCATCGAAGCGGTCCGCCGAGCGCAGCAGGTCGAAATCACTGACCAGTTGCACGACCCCATGGCCCAGCCCGGCGAACGCACCGGCCAGACCGGTCAGCTCGGCTGCGTCTGCCTCCGAGGCCGGCGTCTCCTGGCCTCGCGAGGTGCGGTGGTTGTCGCTGCGGCCGGTCGAGAAGCCGATCGCGCCGGCCTGCAGGGCTTCGCGCAGCAGGCCGCGCATCGCGGCAACATCCTGCGGTGTCGCGCGCTCCTGCGCGCGCGCCCGGTCGCCCATGACGTACATCCGCAAGGGATCGTGCGGCACCTGGCAGGCGTAGTCCAGGCTGTGCCGGCGCGCCGCCAGGGCGTCCAGGTACTGCGGAAAGCTCTCCCAGTTGAACGGGATGCCCTCGGCCAGCGCGACACCCGGCAGGTCCTCGACGCCCTCCATCAGGCTGATCAGGCGGTCCTGCTCGCCGGCGCGCAAGGGCGCGAAACCGACGCCGCAGTTGCCCATCACGACGGTGGTCACGCCATGCAGGATGCTCGGGGAGAAGGTCTCGTCCCAGTGCGCCTGCCCGTCGTAATGGGTGTGGATGTCGACAAAGCCGGGGGTCAGCCAGGCGCCGTCGGCCCGCACCGTCTCGCGCGCCGCGGCCGACACGCGGCCGACCTCGACGATGCGGCCGCCCTGCACCGCGACATCCGCCTGGCGGGGCGCCTGGCCGCTGCCGTCGATCACGGTGGCGCCCTGGATCAGAAGATCAAGCATGGAAGTTTTCTCCGGAGGAAGCCGCGCGGTCCTGGCGGCGCCACCACAGCGCGCAGGCCATGCCGCTGACGATGTGCCACATGCCCCACAGGCTGGCGATGATGACCATGCCCAGGTCCGACTGGAACTGCAGCGCGATGATGCCCAGCGCGAGACCGGAATTCTGCATGCCGCCCTCGATCATGACGGCCCGCCGGTCCCGCACCGCCAGGCCCATTGCACGGCTGGTCAGGTAGCCCAGCAGCAGACCGCTGGCGTTGTGCAGCACGACGAGCAGCAGCATCGGCAGCAGGCCCAGTGTCAGCAGCTGGCGGTCCCGCACCAGCGCGCCGACGATGAAGGCCAGCAGGGCCAGCAGCGAGAAATTCGCCAGCGGCTTG
Source organism: Rhodoferax sp. (assembly GCA_016790475.1). Lineage (GTDB taxonomy): Bacteria > Pseudomonadota > Gammaproteobacteria > Burkholderiales > Burkholderiaceae_C > CAISIP01. The sequence continues at coordinate 16,437 of JAEUOX010000225.1, forward strand.
CGGATGCGCATCGTCGCGCCCGGGTATTCGCGCGACACCCACAGGCCGGCACCCATCGGCAGCGCCAGCAGCGCCAGCAGGCTGAACCATATGCCGCTGGCATCGATGTCCAGCGTGCGCAGCCAGCCGGCGGTGGCCGGGTTGCTGGCCACCATCCAGCTGAAGTTCAGCGGCGTCAGCGCCAGCGCCATCAGCGCGGCCACGGCCGACACGCTGACGGACAGCGCGGTGTTGCCACGACCGAAATGCGTGACGACATTCGACAGCGAGCCGCCAGGACAGGCCGCCACCAGGATCATCGCGGCCTCGACATTGGGCGGCAGGTCCAGCGCGAGCGTGGCCAGCCAGGTGCCCACCGGCAGTAGCAGGAACTGCGGGATCAGGCCGGCCACGACGGCACGCGGCATCGCCAGCACCCTCTGGAAATCATGCGGCCGCAGCTCCAGCGCCACCGAGAACACCATCAGGGCCAGGACCAGGCCCAGCAGCAGTTGGGAGGTTTGCATCGCAGCCAGTGTAGAGCGCGCCCATGCTGCGGCGCAGCGCGGCCGGGGGTCAGAACGGCTGCGTCGACAACACCGTGAAGCTGCGCTCGGCGAACTGCCAGCGGCCCGCCTCCCGGACCAGCTGGTCCTCGTAGCAGCCGTGCTGCAGCCGGGCCGGGCCCTCCAGCGGCACCAGCCACTCGGTCGTGTGGACCCGCATCCGGGCTGCCGAACCCTGCACCGCGATCGCACCCGGCTGGGCCTGGAAGCTGACGAAGCGGTGGGCCGCCATGGCCGCCAGCCAGGTGCGGCGCAGTTCCGCATGGCCGGCCAGCACCGCGCCGCGGATCAGCCAGCGCCCCTGCGGTGCCCAGGTGCGGATCCAGGCATCCGCATCGCGGCGGGCCACTGCATCGCCATAGGCATCCACCAGCTCGCGGATCGCGAGGCGGTCCTCCGCCGGGCCGCTGAAGCCTGTCAGCGGCAGCTGTGGTGCGTCCATCAGGTCGACTCCGGCAGCCGCTGGCGGGCGGCCCATTGCGCGATCGGCGTCAGCGTCACCGGCAGCTCGCGCAGCACCGGTGCCATGTCGACCTGGAACGGGTGTTCCGGGGATTCGTTGTACCAGGTGTAGATGCGGTGCAGCTCGCCGATCAGCCGGTCGGCCTCCAGCGAGGAGCGGCCTTCGAACACCTGGCGCATGCGCTCGCAGAAGGCATCGATGCTCTGGCTCTGCCAGGTCAGCGGCAGGTTCCAGGCCCGGCCCAGGATCTCGGCCAGCACCGGCAGCCGCACGGTCTGCGGGCCGCCGACCGCGAAGCTGCGCCCGGCCAGATGCGGCCGCTGCAGCGCTGCAAGCATCAGGGCTGCGAGGTCGTCGTGGCAGATCCAGCTGACATCCAGCGTCTCCTTGTGGGCGTAGACGATGCAGCGGTCACGCGCGATGGACGGCCAGGCCCAGCCCTTGAGCAGGTTGTCCAGGAACACGACCGGCTGGATGCTGACCGCCGGCACGCCGGCGGCGAAGATGCGCCGGCGCATCTCGTGCCGCGCGTCCTGCGCTGCAAAGCCGCGCCGCTCCGCCGGCACCGGCAGGCTGGTGTTGAAGACCAGCATGCGCAGCCCCGGCACCCGGGCCGCGGCCTGCGCAATGGTGCCCGCCGCCTCGACCAGCGGCTCGGCGGCCTGGAAGGACGTGGAGGGCAGATTGAGGAACACCGCATCCGCGCCGGCACAGGCGCGCTGCAGGCTTGCGGCGTCGGCAAAATCCGCGGCCACGGTCTCGACCGGCCGGCCGTCGATCGACCAGGGGCGCGGCCGACGGCTGACGGCCACCGGCTGCAAGCCGGCTGCTGCGAGTGCACGCACCTGCGCACTGCCCTGATCACCGGTGGCACCAAAAACCACGACACGCATCGTTTCGTTCTCCTGAGGGAAGGTCAGCCCGGAGTCTGCCACGGCGCGCGGGGGACCGGGTTAAGATTTGCCGCCCATGCCGCAGAGCCTGCCCGCCATCATCGATCTGGAAGCGTCCGGCTTCGGCAAGGGGAGCTATCCGATCGAGGTCGGCTTCGTGCTGCCGGAGGGCGCGATGTACTGCACGCTGATCCAGCCGGCGCCGCACTGGCGCCACTGGGATGACAAGGCCGAGGCGGTGCACCACATCACCCGCGAGGTGCTGCAGAGCCACGGCAAGCCGGCCACCGACGTGGCCCGCGCGCTGAACGCGCAGCTGCGCGGGCGCACGATCTACTCCGACGGCTGGGCCCATGACTACACCTGGCTCGGCCTGCTGTTCGACGAGGCGGAGCTCAGTCCGACCTTCCGGCTCGAGAACCTGCGCAGCCTGCTCAGCGAG
>JAEUOX010000027.1 GCA_016790475.1 Rhodoferax sp.
CTGCACCTGGTAGACGGCCCGGATCTGCAGGTGGTCCTGCAGGTTCTCGCCGACGCCCGGCAGTTCGTGCTGCACCGGTATGCCCATCGCCTGCAGCAGGCCGGCCGGTCCGACGCCGGACAGTTGCAGGATCTGCGGCGAGCCGATGGCCCCGGCACACAGCACGACCTCGCGGCGCGCGCGCACGACGACGCGCCGCCCGCCGCGCACGACCTCGGCCCCGCTGCAGCGCAGCACGCCGTCGTCGCCGCGCTCGAACAGCAGCCGGGCGACCTGCGCCTTCGTCCACAGCGTGAAGTTGCTGCGCCGCATCGCCGTCGGGCGCAGGAAGGCCTTGGCGGCGTTCCAGCGCCAGCCCCGGCGCTGGTTGACGTCGAAGTAGCCCACGCCGAAGTTGTCGCCGCGGTTGAAGTCCGCGGTCAGCGGGATGCCCGCCTGCTGCGCCGCGGCCTGGAACGCATCCAGCACCTCCCAGCGCAGCCGCTGCTTCTCGATGCGCCATTCGCCGCCGTGGCCATGGAACTGTGCCATCGCCGGGTCGGCGTCGCCGCCGGGGTCCAGCCGGTAGTGGTCCTCATGGGCCATGAAGTCGGGCAGGCAGTTCTGCCAGCTCCAGGACGGCTCGCCGGTGACCGCGGCCCAGTGGTCGTAGTCGCGCGCCTGCCCGCGCATGTAGATCATGCCGTTGATGCTGGAGCAGCCGCCCAGCGTCTTGCCGCGCGGGTAGATCAGGCTGCGCCCGTTGAGACCCGGCGAAGGCTCGGTGCGGAAGCGCCAGTCGGTGCGCGGGTTGTCGATGCAGTACAGGTAACCCACCGGAATGTGGATCCAGTGGTAGGTGTCGGCGCTGCCGGCCTCCAGCAGCAGCACCCGGCGCGACGGGTCGGCGCTGAGGCGGTTGGCCAGCAGGCAGCCGGCCGTGCCGGCGCCGACGATCACGGTGTCGTAAATGTCCTGCGGCGCAGTGGTGTTCATGCGAGCATCTCTCTCAGCAGCCAGATCTTGAAGGCCTTGGCGGCGGCATTGGTGTGGCTGCCCTCCGGTGCGATCAGATAGTAGGCCTCCTTCATCGGGATGGCCAGCTGCACCGGGCGCACGAGCCGCCCGGCGGCGATCAGGTCGCGCGCCACGGTGTCGTGGGCCAGCGCCACGCCCAGGCCCTGCAGCGCCCACTGCAGGCTCAGCGCCCAGGTGCTGGCCCGGTGCACCGGTGGCGTCTTGTGTGGGCCCGGGCCGCAGGCTTCCAGCCAGGAGTCCCAGCTCTGCAGCGTGCCGGGCAGGTCGAACAGGCGCTGGCGCAGCAGGCCCGGCACGTCCTGGATCTCGCGCGCCAACTCCGGCGTGCACACCGGGAACACGCTGTCGTGCGTCAGCCGCTGGCCCACCCGGCTTTCCCATTTGCCCTGGCCGAACACGATCTCGACCGCGGCAGAATCGCTGGGCTTCTCGTGCGGCCAGATCGAGGTGGCGACGTTCAGGTGGATCCAGGGGTGCTCGTCCATGAAACGGCCGAGACGCGGCGTCAGCCAGTAGGTGGCGAACGACAGGTTGGCATGCAGCTCCAACACGTCCGGGTCATTGCGCCCGACCAGCACCGCCGTGCCCTCCTCCAGCGTCGCGAAGGCCGCCTGCACCGTGGGCAGGTAGCCGCGTCCCTCGTCGGTCAGCTCCAGGCCGCGCACGCGGCGGTGGAACAGCGTGCGGCCCAGCGCGTTCTCCAGGCTCTTGATCTGCTGGCTGACAGCCGACTGCGTCATGTGCAGTTCCTGGGCCGCGGCGGTGAAGCTCAGGGCCCGGGCCGAGGCCTCGAAGGCGCGCAGCCAGTTCAGGGGGGGAAGACGCAGCATCGGCGAGCAATCAGGCAAGCATTAGTTCGGCTAATCTTATAACGCATGTTTCTTGGTTTGCCACCGGCCCGGGGAAGCATCAGACTGGCGGGTTTTACCGACTCCCCTTTCTTGACCCATGACAAATTCCTCCTCTACGCTGAAAGTCGGCTTCATCGGCCTGGGCGCCCTCGGCCAGGGCCTGTGCAACAGCCTGGTGCGCGGCGGTTTTGACGTCACGGTGACCGACCTGAACCGCGCCAACGCCGACCCGCTGGTCGCGCAGGGCGCCCATTGGTCGGACGACGTGGCCGGCGCCTGCCGCGGTGCGGACGTGGTGATCACCGCGCTGCCCTCGCCGGCCGTGTCGCGCCAGGTCGTGGAGGGCCCCGGCGGCGTGTTCGACAACCTGCGCGCCGACGGCGTCTGGATCGAGATGAGCACGACCGACTTCGAGGACCTGCAGCGCCTGCACGACGCGGCGGCGCAGCGCGGCATCCGGGTGCTGGAGTGCCCGGTGACCGGCGGCGTGCATCTGGCCAACTCCGGCGAGATCACCGTGCTGGTGGGTGGCGAGCAGGAGGTCTACCAGCGTGTCGAGCCGCTGCTGCAGACGATGGGCGGCCAGATCATCTACATGGGCAAGCTGGGAAATGCGTCGGTCGTCAAGGTGGTCACGAACATGCTGGCCTTCATCCACCTGGTGGCGGCCGCCGAGGCGATGATGGTGCCGGCCAAGTACGGTGTCGACCTGGACGCCACCTACCGCGCGATCCGCGCGAGCTCCGGCAACAGCTTCGTGCACGAGACGGAGTCCAAGCTGATCCTGTCGGGCAGCTACAACGTCAAGTTCACGATGGACCTGGCCTGCAAGGATCTGGGCCTGGTCAACGGCATCGCCGACAAGCTCGGCGTGCCGCTGGAGCTCGGCAGCATGACCGAGACGATCTTCAAGCGCGCCCGCGGCCTGTTCGG
>JAEUOX010000296.1 GCA_016790475.1 Rhodoferax sp.
TGCTTCGTCCTGGCTGGACCATGTCGGCCTGATCGTGCGGGACCTGCGCGAAGCGCACGACGTGATGGCCGCGCTCGGGTTTGACCTCACCGCGCGCGCGGAGCACACGATGACGACGGCCGACGGCCGCGTCGTGCCAGCCGGAAGCGCCCAGCACGCGATCATGCTGGCGCACGGCTACATCGAGCTGATGCAGATCACCGACCCCACCGCCGGCCACCAGCTGGCGGCTGCTCCGCAGACCCGCTTCGGGCTGCACATCCTGGCGCTGGGTTGTGCGGACGCGCCGGCCAGCCATGCCCGCTTCACCGCGCAGGGGCTGCCGGTCGGTCCGATCCGGCGCTGGGCCCGGCAGGTGCAGGAGCCCGATCGCCAGGGCCTGGCGCGGTTCGTCTACTTCGACGCGCCCTGGACACCGCAGGACCCGTCCTACCTGTGCTGGGTCCAGCACCTCACGCCGGAGCTGATGCGGGCATCCAGGGCACCGGTCCACCCCAATGGCGCCGTGGCGGTCCGAGGCATCCGGTATGCCGGCCCGCCGGCCCAGGCCGCGGCCTGGCAGGATCGGCTGCAGCGGCTGGAGATCGGCAGCCCGGCGGCACCGGGTTCCGGCGGGCTGGATCTGGGTGCAACACGGCTCACGATGGCGGGGGATGCCAGCCGCACTGCGTTGGCGCCCGACCTGCTCGAGATCGGCACAAGCTCGGTCGGCCTGGTCGCCGAGCGGGCCCGGCGGCTGGGCCTGGCGACCGACCTGCTGGCCGACGGCGGCGTGCTGCTGGATCTGCAAGGCACGCTGGGCATCCGGCTGCAGTTCACGCCGCAGACAGCGGCCGGTTGACCGCGGGCGGCTCACCGCCGCAGGACTCAGGCCGCCCGCGCGCGCGACTCCCGCCGCGCGATCCACACCGTCGAGGCGCAGATCACCGCCCCGCCGATCAGCGTCGAGGTGCTGGGTACCTCGGAGAACACCAACCATCCCAGCGCCGACGCCCAGACCAGGTCCAGGAACTTGACCGACTGCGTCGAGGAGATGTCCGTCACCGCGAAGCCGCGCGTCAGGCAGTAGTGGGCCGTGACGCCCAGCACGCCGGTGAACAGGAAGGACACCCATTGCCCGAGGTGCGGCGGGCTCCAGAACCAGATCGCCGTTGGCAGGCTCAGTACGGTCACGGCGATGGCCTGCCACAGCACGATGACTTCCGGGCGCTCGTAGCGGGTCAGTGCCTTGGTCATCAGGAAGGAGGCCGCGAACACCGGGCTGGAGGCCAGCATGATCAGTCCGTAGAAGCCCCCGCTGCCGGACAGGCCCGGCGCCACGACGATCAGAACGCCGGTGAAGCCGATCAGGGCCGCCAGCCAGCGGTCCCAGCGCATGGCCTCCCGGAAGAACAGGTAGGCGCCCAGCATGATGAAGATCGGGCTCATGAAGCTGATCGCGGTGGTGTCGGCCATCGGGACCTTCGGCAGCGCAATGAACCACAGCACCAGCCCGACGGTATGCATCGCCCCCCGCGCGAACTGCCCGCCGATGCGCTGCGGCAGGTAGGCCGCGACGCCGGCGCGCAGCACGAAGGGCACCATCACCACGACCGCAAACAGGTACCGCAGGAACTGGGCCTGCAGCGGATGCATGCCCAGCGTCAGCGCGCGCAC
>JAEUOX010000307.1 GCA_016790475.1 Rhodoferax sp.
TGGTATTCCTCGGCGGTGCCGTGTTTCATCTGGACGAAGTCGACGGTTTGCATGGGGGCTCCTGGGTGGCGGTCAAACGGCGGGGAACGGCGGGTCACTGGGCGGCGAGGCGGCGTCGCAGCACACGGTACAGGCTGCGCGGGCCATCGCGGTCAATGTAGCAGCCCTGCAGCTGCCGGTGACCCTCGGCCGGATTGAAGGACGTGCGGCCGTGCAGCACCCGGTTGTTGTCGAACATCATCAGCTGCCCCGGGTCGAGCTTGAAGCGCAGCTCGTAGCGCGGGTCCTCGAACAGCTGCCCGAAGCGCTTGCGCGCGCGGTGGTAGCGCCGGGTGTCGGCGTCCGACATCAGCGGGATGTCGTCCAGCCGCGGGCTGTAATGCACGCCGATCATCTGGCCCATGCCGTCGAGCTCGATCATCGGCTTGACGGCCACCAGCTGCGTGGTCGCGTCCCGGTACTCGAAGCGCACCGGGATGCGGCTCAGCAGCGCGAAGCCCTCCGGCTCCTCCTGCTGCAGCTGCTGGGCCACGGCCAGGCTGTCGACCAGCGTGGACAGGCCGCCGGAGGTCTGGTTCTGCAGGCAGTGCAGCAGCTGCAGGCCCGGCACCGGCGTGCGGTAGGGGTTGTCGGTATGGGGCCCGAGCGCGACCGGACGGTAGGCCAGGTCGTTGGAGTTCGGCCGCGAGTAGACCTCGAAGTAGCTGCCGAAGTTCGTCTCGCGGACAAAGCCGAAGCGCCGTGCGATGTCCAAGATCGCCTTCGGGTCGGTCGGCGTGGCATGGATCAGCACGAAGCCGAGCTCGATCAGGTCGCGCGTGGCGGCGAACAGCGCCGCGTCACCGGACAGGTCCGGCCACTGGTGGATCGGCAGTGGCGAGAGGTCGGCACGCCAGGCGCGCGGGGCAGGCGTGCCCTCGTCCAGCACCGAGCCCTCGATCAGCTCCTGCGGGTCGAACAGCGCGCTGTGGCCGTCGCTGAAGGACAGCCGGATGCGGCCGGCCTCGGCCTGCGCGCCGGTCAGGCGCAGGTCCTCCGGCAGCTGGTGCGGGTTGCTCAGGCGCTGGCCGGTGACCTCGTCGCGCTCCTGCGGGTCCGGGCTGCGCGCGCGCAGCCACAGCGCGGGCAGCGGGCGCTCGCCCTGGGCGTCGCGCAGGTGCAGCATGGGCGCGGCGCCCTCGTTGACGATGCGGATCTCGGCCATGGATGGGTCCTCGTGTGCGTGGCAGCCACCGACGGGGGCTGCAATGGGCGTGCAGTGTGCGGCCTGGGCCGGCGCGTGGCAAACGAAGAATCATTCGGCACAGAATTAGCCGTGCTAATGGCTGGCTGGCGGCACAATGCGGGGCCCGGGTGCCTGTACCGACCCGATGGAGGCCCTCGTCGATGCATCTCCCGCCACCAGATTCCTCGGCCAAGACGCCGCGCTACCTGGCCATTGCGCAGGAACTGGCGCAGGCGATCGAGACCGGACAGCTCGCGCCCGGGGAGAAGCTGCCACCCCACCGGGTACTGGCCCGGCAGCTGGCAGTGACGACCGGCACGGTCAGCCGTGCCTATGCCGCGCTGGAGCGCCAGGGCCTCGCCTCGGCGCGCGTGGGGGACGGCACCTTCGTGCGCAATCGGGATACCAGTGCCGAGGACGCCGCCACCACCGCGGCCGCCAGCACGATCGACCTGGCGCACAACATCGCGATTCCTACCGACGAAGCCGGCGCACTGCAGCGTGCGATGGCCACCCTGGCCCAGGCCCCCGAGCAGCTGGCCCGCATGCTGAAATACCAGCCGGAGGCTGGCGCCACGGCCCATCGTGTCGCCGGCGCCCGCTGGCTGACGCGCTTCGGCACCGCGGGTCTGGCGGAGCGCGTGATGGTCACGCATGGCGCCCAGCACGCGCTGGCGGGCGTGCTGCGCACGATTGCGCGCCCCGGCGATACGCTGCTGACCGAGCCGCTGAGCTATCCCGGCATGCTGGCCCTGGCGCGCTCGCTGCGGCTGCAGGTGGTCGGCGTGGAGACGGACGCTCAGGGCATCCTGCCCGACGCACTGGATCGTGCGGCCCAGACCTTTCAGACCAAGCTGCTGTTCTGCGCACCGACCTTGCACAACCCGACGACGGCAACGATGGACGTGGCGCGCCGGGAGGCGCTGGCCGCCGTGATCCGCCGGCGCCGGCTGCTGCTGATGGAAGACGTCGTCCATGCCGCCGCGCTGTCCGGGCCACCGCCAGCGCTGTCGACGATGGTGCCGGAGCAGTCCTTCCTGCTGTCGAGCTTCAGCAAGGTGATGGCGCCCGGTTTGCGCGTGGGCTATCTGGAGGCCGCCGCGCCCTGGTTGGACAAGGTCGCATCGAGCATCCGCACAGACTGCTGGATGGTCGCGCCCCTGATGCCCGAGATCGCCACCCGCTGGCTGGACAGCGGAGAGGCCGAACATCTGATCGCATTGCAGCGGCAGCAGGTGGCAGAGCGTCTGGCGCTGGCGCGCCGTGCCTTCAGCGGGGTGCCGGTGCGCTGGGCGGACGACTTTCCGCATGTCTGGATTCCGCTGCCGCCGCCGGCGCGTGCCGAGCTGCTGGCCGCGGAGCTGCGGCGGTCCGGCGTGCTCGTGCGCACGATGGCGCATTTCGCGGTGGGTCGCAGCCCGGTGCCGGAGGCGGTGCGGATCAGCCTGAATGCCGCGCCCTCCCGGGAGCAGCTGGCCAGCGGCCTGCAGACCGTCGCGGAAGCGCTGCGCAAGGCTGCGGCGAAACGCTAGCTGCTGGCCGCGGCCACGCCGGCCGGCCGGCGCCAGGCAAACCACTGCCGCACCAGCATCGGCACACACAATGCGACACCCAGCAGCGTGGGCGTGAGCCCGGGCGCGATCAGCAACAGCGCCGCGGCGACGCACAGCAACTGCTCCCACTGGCGCATCTCCACCAGCAGGTACTTGCTGAGGGCGGCCGCCAGCACCGTGATGCCCAGAACGCAGCCGATGAAGGTGACGCCGAAGTCGTAGGAATTGAACCCCTTGGCGACCAGCAGCAGGCTGGGTGAGAACACGAAAACGAAGGGCACCAGCACCTTGGCCAGCCCCAGCCGGAACGCGGTGTTCCCGGTGCGGAACGGGTCCCCGCCGGCCATGCCCGCCGCCGCGTAGGCCGCCAGCGCCACCGGCGGCGTGATGTCGGCCAGCACCCCGTAGTAGAAGACGAAGAAGTGCGCGACCAGTGGCTCCACCCCCAGCTGCACCAGTGTCGGTGCGGCCACCGTCACCATGATGATGTAGTTGGCGGTGGTCGGGATGCCGCAACCCATCAGGATGCAGACTGCGCCGGTCATCACCAGCGCGCAGAACAGCACCATGCCCTGCTGCGAGGCCAGCCCGGCCGGCAGGATCATCGCCATGGCACCCGCGATGCTCTGCGCTGCCGCCGTGATGATGAAGCTCACCTTGAAGCCGACACCGGTCAGCGTCACGACACCGATCACGAGGCCGACGGTCGCCGCAGCGGCCCCCACAGCCAGTGCGTACTTGGCGCCGGTCTCCAGCGCCTCGGTGAGCACCGGCAGGCCGATGCGCCCGCGCACGCCGCCCCAACGGTGCCCCACGCTGATGGCCAGTACCGCCAGAACAAACAGGCTGGTGCGGATACCCTCGCTGTGCACGCCCCAGTCGATGAAGGCCAGCGCCACCAGCAGGCCATGCAACAGCACCAGCATCAGCCAGTTGGCCAGGCGGTTGCCGCGCACCTGCGTCGTCAGGCCGACGATCGCACAGGAGCTGATGCCGACAAAGGCCGCCAAGTATGGGGTGCGGCCCATCACCAGGATGGCCACCAGCAGGCCCAGCGGGATCAGCGTCGGCCAGCGCTCGCGCAGGGACTGCCGCAGGCGCGGCATCTCCTGCTCCGTCAGGCCGCGCAGGCCATGGCGCTTGGCCTCGAAGTGCACCTGCATGAACACGCCGAAGAAGTGCATGAAGGCCGGCACCACAGCCGCGGCGATGATCGTCTGGTAGGACACCGCGAGGAACTCGACCATCAGGAACGCCGCTGCACCGAGCACCGGGGGCGTGATCTGCCCGCCGGTGGACGCGGCCGCCTCGACCGCGCCGGCGAACTCGCGCCGGTAGCCGACCCGGATCATGGCCGGAATCGTCAGCGAGCCGACAGTCACCGCATTGGCCACCGACGAACCGCTGAGCATGCCGAACATCGCCGAGCCGAACACGCTGACCTTGGCCGGGCCACCGGCATAACGACCGGCGACGCTGGAGGCAATATCCAGGAACAGCTGGCCCAGGCCGATGCGCGTGGCCATCACGCCGAACAGCACGAAATGGAAGACGTAGGTCGCGACGACTCCAACCGCCACGCCGTAGATGCCCTGGCTGGTCAGGTACTGGTGATTGACCAGTTGGGACCAGGATGCGCCGGCATGGCGCAGCAGGCCCGGGAAGACCGGGCCTGCCAGCGCATAGATGCAAAATCCGATCGCGATCAGCGGCAGGGGCCAGCCCATGCTGCGCCGGGTGGCGTCCAGCAGCGCGACGATCAGGATGGTGCCGAAGACGACATCCAGCGTGCCGGGGTTGCCGACGCGAAAAGCCAGGTCCTCGAACACATAGGGGATGTACAGCACCGATACCGCCACCGCGATGACCAGGATCCAGTCCAGCAACGGGATGCCACCGGGTGACGTCCAGCCGGAAACCGGCTGGCGGGCCATCGCGGCCCGGGAGCCGGCGAACACCAGAAAGATCAGCCCCAGCACGAAGGCCAGGTGCACGCCGCGGTGTGTCACCTCCTGCAGCAGGCCGAAGCCTGCGGTGTAGAAATGGAAGCACGACAGCGCGATCAGCAGCCACCGGATCAGCTGCGTGGCCGGCGGCACCGACGGGCGGAAGCGCATTTCCGGGTCGAACTTCTCCTCCAGTTCGAGCAGCGTCCGGTCGTCCGGCAGCGCCACCGGCACCGCGGGATCGGGAGGGTTCACGGAGGCCATGCTGGAACGGCGGGCGCGACGCGGTGCAATGTCAGGCCGCTTACTTCAGCAGGCCGGCTTCCTTGTAGTACTTCTCCGCACCCGGGTGGAACGGGATGGCCACGCCCTTCACCGCGTTCTCCTTGGTGATCAGCTTGCCCTTCGCATGGCCGGCGGCCAGCGCCTTCTGCGTCGCGTCGCTGAAAAGGGACTTGGTGATCTGGTAGACCGTCTCGGTGTCCGCCTTGGCCGACGTGACCCATTGCGCGCCGACGGACAACGTCTGCACCGCCGGCACGTCCTTGTAGGTGTTGGCAGCGATCGTGTCGACCGCGAAGTACGGCGAGGCGGCACGCAGGCTGTCGGCCTGCGGACCGGCCAGCGGCACCAGCTCGATGCCCGAGCCGCTGGAGGCCAGTTCGGCAATCGCGCCGGCCGGCGCGCCGCCGACGAAGAAGAAGGCGTCCAGCGCGCCGTCCTTGAGCTTGTCGCCGGCCTGGTTCGGCTTGATGAACTCCGGCTTGATGTCGGACTCCTTAATGCCGTAGGCGGCCAGCACCATGCGGGCATTGATCAGCGTGCCGGAGCCCGGCTCGTCGAGCGCGACGCGCTTGCCCTTGAGGTCGGCCACCGTCTTGATGCCGGCGCCCTTCTTGACGACCAGATGGATGCTCTCCGGGTACAGATTGGCGATCATGCGCAGCTCGGTGACCTTGGGCTTGCCCTCATAGGCGCCGGTGCCGGTGTAGGCCCAGGTCGCGACGTCGGCCTGCGAGAACCCGGACTCCATCGAGCCACCGGCAACGCCATTGACATTGGCCAGCGAGCCATTGGTCGCCTGGGCGGTCGCAACGATCTTGCCGGGTTGCGAAATCGCATTGGCGATCATGCCGCCCACCGGGTAGTAGGTGCCGGCGGTGCCGCCGGTGCCGATGCGGAAGAACTGTTGCGCCTGGGCAGCGCCGCTCAGGGCCAGCGCGGTGGTCAGCACGGCGGCGAGGGTTTTGACGTTCATGGGATCTCCTGGTGAGGTGGTGGTACGGACGGGAAAAGGATGGGAGGCGCGGGCGGCATCAAGCCGCCGTGGCGGGCTGCTGCAGCCCGACCCGGTCATGGAAACTGCGGGCCTGCGCAAAGGCCTCGGTGAGGTCGGCGCTGCGGCCCTGTGCCAGGCTGGACCGCAGCAGGGCCAGGCTGGCGCTGAAATGGTCGATCTCCTGCAGGATGGCCGGCGCATTGTGCAGCGCGATGTCCGACCACAGGGCCGGATCGGAGCCGCCGAGCCGGGTGAAGCTGCGAAAGCCGGTGCCGCAATAGGGCAGCCAGTGCTCGGCGCCCCCGCGCGCGGCCAGGCTGTGCAGGAAGGCATAACTCAGCAGCTGCGGCAGATGGCTGGTGGCCGACAGCATCCGGTCATGCTGCTCAGCCGCCATGCGGGTGGTGCGGGCCCCCAGCGCGCTCCACAAGGTTTCGGCCAGCGCCAGCCGGTGCGGCGCAATCCCGTCGGCCGGCGTCAGCACGCACAGGCGCCCGTGAAACAGCTCGGCCGTGGCGGCCGGCCAGCCGCTGCGCTCCCGCCCGGCGATCGGGTGGCAGGGCACCATGCGCTGTTCGGCGGGTGTGCCGGCGATGGCGGCGGCTACCGGCGCCTTGACGCTGGCGACATCGAGCACCGTCGCGCTGCCGGCGGCCAGGCCATCGCGATGCCGCGCCAGAAACTGCAGCAGGGCATCGACCGGCTGGCACAGGACGACCAGATCGAAGTCCATGAACAGCTGGCGAGGATCCCCGGCCCCTTCATCGATGACACCGGCTGACAGGGCCGCCTGCAGCGTGGCGTCCTGGAGGTCGTGGCCGGCGATCCTGCCGCTGAAGCCGGACGCCCGCAGCCCCTGCGCGACGGACCCGCCCAACAGCCCCAGCCCCACGATCGCGATGCGCAGCGTGTCCGGCAGCGGGTGGCGGGTAAAGCGGTCCATCGCCGAAGTGTCCGACCGGTTCTGGATGACATCAATTGCCAATGTGTACACAATCTATAACCTGATGTTAAGCATGGACCCCCAATGAACCTGCGTCAGATCGAAGTGTTCCGGGCGGTCATGCAGGCGGGCGGCATCTCCGGTGCGGCTCAGGCCCTGCATGTCTCGCAGCCCGCCGTCAGCCGGCTCATCCGCTACCTGGAGGTCAAGCTGCGGGTGACGCTGTTCGACCGGGCTGGCGGGCGCCTGCAGCCGACCCCCGAGGCGCGCGCGCTGATGCGCGAGATCGACAGCGCCTACCGCGGCATCGACCGGGTCCGGCATTGCGCCGCGCAGTTGCACCGGGGCGCCAACGACACACTGCGCATCGCCTCCAACATGAGCACCGCGCTCGATCTGGTTCCGCGCGCCGTCGCGTCGCTGTGTGCCGGCATGCCGGCGGTGCGCGTCTCGGTGGACATCGCCACCTACGCGCAGATCACTGACCAGCTGCTGGCCGGCGAGTGCGACATCGGAGTGGCCGCGTTCGTGCAGCCGCAGAACCCGGGCCTGCAGGCCCACCCGATCGGCGAAGGTGACGTGCTCTGTGCCATGGCAGCCCACCACCCGCTGGCGCGCCGCAAGCGCCTGCGCGTCGAGGAAACGCGGGCCTACCCGGTGATCGCATTCGGGCAGGAAACCCTGCAAGGCAAGGCGGTGCAGGCGCTGGTGGGTGATGCAGGCCCGCCGATGCAGGGCGGCATCGAGGTGCGTTATGCCTACATCGCCTGCGGCATCGCCGCCCATGGGGGCGGCCTTGCGCTGGTGGACGACCTGACGGCCAGCCAGTTCCGGCGCCCGGACCTGGCCTTGCGTCCGCTGGCGTCACCGAGCCGGTACCGCGCCTACGCGCTGTCCAGCGTGCAGCATCCGCTGTCCGCCGCCGGCCGGCACATGGTCGACCTGCTGGCACGCCACTGGGATGACGCGCGGGGCCAGGCATCGGCGGCCAAAGCCTGACGCGCAGGCCGGCTCAGGCCAGCAGCGCTTCGCGCGCGATCGGCGTCCCGACGACAAACACGCAGTCGCCCTGCTCGGTGATCGGGATCGCCTTCGTCACGACGACGATGCCGTCGCTCGGCGAACGCAGCAGCTCGGCCGGACGGTCCGGGCGGTCCATGAACCACAGGCGGCCCACTGGCTGTCCGGCCGCGACCCGCTCTCCGGGCTCCAGCAACGCCTCGAACAGGCCATCCTCCGGCGAAACGACGATGTTGCGCGGGTCCCGTCCGTCGATGATGACCGCCGGCGGCAGGCCCAGCGAGGCGCGTGTCTGCACCTCGCCCTTGCACACGCCGACATGGCGCAGCACATTGTTGAGCCCGCTCCAGGCCAGCTTGTGGATCGGGGCCGGGGTCCGCCCGCCGCCCCCCAGTTCGGTAGTGATCACCAACTTGCCCTGATTCTCGGCCTCGACCGGCAGCAGGCCGTTGCCGTTCACATCGATATAGAGATAGTGGTGATCGGTGCACCAGGCCTCCATCGCCTCCAGCATCGCCTTGCGCTGCACCGGGTTGTCGACGACATGCATGTGCGAACACGGCAGGAACCAGGCGCTGCGACCGCCGGAATGCATGTCGATGACGACATCGGCCATCGGGAACAGCACGCGGGTCAGGTAGTCGGCCAGCTGCTCATGCGGCGGGCCGTCCGGGCGGCCCGGGAACGCGCGGTTGAAGTTGGCACCCGACGGCCAGTTGCGGGTGTTGGCCTTGGACGCACCCGGCGAGAGCAACGGGATCACGATGACGCGGCCGGTCACCTGGTCGGGCTGCAGCTCCTGCAGCAGCCGCATCGCGGCCACCTGCCCCTCGTATTCGTCGCCATGGTTACCGGCCAGCACCAGCACCGTCGGGCCGCTGCCGTTGACGACGCAGCCGATATGGATGAAGGTGCTTGCCCAGCCGGCGGTGTTGGTGATCTTGTTGATGCGCAGATGGCCGATGCGCTTGCCCGGGGCGTGGAGGTCGATGCTGCAGGACACGGTGGAGGGGCCGAGGGGAGACGTCATGCGGAACTCCGAAGTGGTTTGCGTGATTGTATACAGTATGCCTGCAGGCGCGCTACCCCACCGCTTGCGGCCGTCCGATCGCCTCCGCCACCACCACCGCCTCCAGTAAACCCGTATCGCTGACCGCATTCGGCAGCATCGTCTTCTGCACCGTGACCCGCACCTGCGGATCGGAGGCCCCCATCGCGACGACCGCGTCGGCCGCCGTCTGCCGGGCCAGTTCCTCGGCCGCCTGCAGTGCGGCCTGCGGATCGGTGAAAGGGCGCGCACCGACCGGCGCATGCAGCTGGAACAGGCCGCTGCCGTCGCCGACGACCCGCACCGTCACACTCTGCGCGACCACGCCGGTGGCCGCACCGACCGCGTTGGCCACCTCGCAGTGCTCCGGAAACACGACCTCGCAGCCCAGGCGGCGGGCGACCTCCCGGTAGTAGACCAGCACCGGCCCGCCGACCGCGACGACCGGCACCGTGGGCGTGACCGTGATCCGCGCCAGGCCCAGCGTACCGTCGCCGGCGCAGACCGCATGCAGCAGCCGGTCCTCGCGCAGGTGCTCGCCGAACGCGGTGTCGAGCACAGTGCGGGCGCTCAGGCGCACCGTCTCGCTCCAGACATCCTGTGCGAACTGCGCGGTGCGTTCCGGCGTGGGCAGCTTCATGTCGCGCAGCCGGCAGGCAAGTTGGGCCGCCATTTGCGCGGCCGGTACCGACCAGTTGGATTGCAGGCCCAGCACATGCGCCGCGTCGGACGGCGTGAAGCCCGCCACCTGGACCAGGCCCTTGCGCTTGAGCGATGCGATCGCGCGCTGCGCCGCGAGCGAGCCGCCGAGACGGCGTAGCGGCTGCGGCACGGCGGTCACCTTGTCGAGCACCTCGCGCTCCCGCGCGCTGAGCTCGGCGGACGGCGCACCGCCGCGTGCGCCGAAGGGCAGCAGCACAAAGCGGCCGTGCAGCGAGGATCCGCCGTCGATATCCGCCAGGTCTGCCTCCAGCAGCGCCAGCATCTCCGGATGGCGGGCCACGAGCAGCGCGATGGGCACGACACGCTGCGGACCCACCGTCAGCTTGCCGTGGGCGCCCAGGTGCACCTCGCTGTCGCCGCCCAGCCCCACGGTGCGCACGTCGATCGCGCGCACCATCGTGCGCCAGCCACCGACCTCGGCGCCCTGCGCGCTGACCTGCGGGCGGCCGTCGCGCAGGATGCCCAGGTCGGTCGTCGTGCCGCCCATGTCGGACAGGATGAAGCTGCGCAGGCCCGACAGCCACTGCGCGCCCACCAGGCTGGCCGCCGGGCCGGACAGCACCGTCTCGATCGGCCGCAGCGCAACCGTCTCGGCCAGCGCCAGCGTGCCGTCGCCCTTGACGATCATCAGCGGGCAGGCGATCTGCAGCTGCGCCATCGCGCGGTGCACCGCGTCGATCAGCGTGCTGACGCGGGCGATCAGCCGCGCGTTCAGCGCCGCCGTCAGTGCCCGGCGCGGCGCGTCCAGGTCGGTCGACAGCTCCGTGGACAGCGTGACCGGCTTGCCGGTGCGTGCCTGGATGTGCGCCCGCGCCGCATGCTCGTGTGCCGCATTGCGCACCGCAAACGTGGATGCCACCGCGAATGCGTCGACCCGGGCCGCGATGCGGTCCAGCGCCGCATCCAGCGCCGGCAGGTCGAGCGGCACGCGCGCGTCGCCGTTGTGGTCATGCCCCCCGGCGATCACCTCGACCGGCAGGCCGGGAAAGGCCTGCGCAATGCCGGTGCGCTCGACCATCGGCGCGTCGAAGCCGATCAGCACCACCCCGATCGGGCTGCCGTGGCCCTCGACGACGGCATTCGTCGCCAGCGTCGTGGACACCGAGACCAGCCCGATGTCCCTCGGCTGCAGCCCCTGCGGCAGTTGCGCCACCGCCTGCGTGATCGCCTCGACCACACCGATGGCCAGATCGCCCTTGGTCGTGATGGCCTTGGCCCGCGCGACCACGCGGTGACCCCGGGCCTCGATCAGCGCCGCGTCGGTGTAGGTGCCGCCGGTATCGACGCCGATCAGATAGGAAGCAGAGGAGGAGGCCATGCAGGGTTTGACGGACAACAGGGGCGCAAGGATACTGCAGCCGTGACACCCGCTCTGCGCACGGATCTCGGGGGAAGCGCCCCCACCGGGCCGGGCGAATGCCGGCTCGCGCTGTGGCTGATGAGCGACGTGCAGGTGCTCGACGCCGCCTCGCCGGCCCGCTGTGAATGGGTCGAGCTGCTCGGCGACGACCCGCTGTGGCAGCCGCTGCTGCACATGCACCGGCCCTACGACGCATTGACGCACTGGGCGCTGGCGGCCCATGTCGATGCGGTGCGCCGCCACCCGCTGGCACCGCACAGCGGCCGCCCCTACGACCTCGCGCTGAGCCTGGGCGACAACATCGACAACGCGCAGCACAACGAGCTGCAGGCCTTCCTGGCGATCGTTGCCGGCGGCACCGCGCAGCTGTCGGCCCACGGCAGCCCGCAGGACGCCGGCGGCTGGGACGGCCGCCAGCCCTGGCCCTACTGGTGCCCGGACGCGGCGGTGGACGACACCTGGAAGCGCCAGGGCTATCCGGCGATCCCGGACTTCCTGGCGCGGGCCGGCGCACCGCTGCACTCGCAGGGTCTGGGCCTGCGCTGGGCCAGCCTGCCCGGCAACCACGATCTGATGCGCCAGGGCACGGCGCTGCCGGAGCCGGCGATCGAGCGCATCGCGACAGGCACCGCCAAGCTGCTGCACCGGCCGGCCGGATTCGCACCGGCCGACCCGCTGCGGCACTTCGTCGATGACCCGGCCGCGTTCTCGCAAGGCGGCAGCCGCCGGGTCGACGCGGGCACCGACCGGCGTGCCGTCGACAAGCCGGCCTGGATCGCCGCCCATGCGGCCGCCGGCGCGGCCGGCTACGACGCGACCCATGCCGCGCAGGGCCACACCGACGCGGTCATCGACACCGAGGCCGCCCGGATCCTGCTGCTGGACACCAACCACCCGCAGGGCGACTACCAGGGCAGCGTGGGCCAGGCCCAACTGGACTGGCTGGAGGCGCAGTTGTCGGAAGTGGACCGCCAGCCGGGCCGCATCGCGCTGCTGTGCAGCCACCACGGCTCGGTATCGCTGACGAACACCCGCGGCGACGACCCGCAGCGCCGGCATGCCGCGGCACTGCTGGCGCTGCTGCACCGGCACCCGAGCCTGAAGGCGTGGCTGGTCGGCCACCGCCACCTGCACGCGATCCAGCCGCACCCGGGGCCGGCCGGCGGCTTCTGGGAGATCTCCACCGGCGCCGTGATCGACTGGCCGGTGCAGACGCGGGCGGTGGAGTTCCAGCGCCACGCCGACGATGCGTGGGCGATCCATTGCACGCTGCGCGACCACGACGCGCCTGCAGACACGCCTGCGGGTTGGCACTACCACTTGGCCCGTCGCTTCGCCGGCGGCCACGCCGACCGCATGCAGGGCGCGCCGGGCGACGGCGACGCGGTACTGGTTTGCCCCCGATGACGCCAGCCCGGCCGTAGCCCCGGCACGACTCCAACCGCCCGCACCTGACCATGCCCCGTACCGGCCTCTACCATCAGATCCTCGACAAGCTGCACACCGGCGTGGTGATCCATGCGCCGGACACGCGCATCGTCTATGGCAACCGGCGTGCCGGCGAACTGCTGGGCCTGAGCCGGGACCAGCTGCTCGGACGGACGGCGATCGACCCGCGCTGGCACTTCGTCGATGCGGACGGCCAGACGCTCGCGATCGACGACTACCCGGTGAACCGGGTGATCCGGGAGCACCAGGCGCTGCCCGAGACGGTGTACGGCGTCGTGGTGCCGGACCGCGGAGCCACCCGATGGGTGCTGGTCAGCGCGTCGCCGGACTACGGACCGGACGGAGCACTGCAGCAGATCGTCATCAACTTCCACGACATCTCGGCGCTGCGGCAGTCGCAGGAAACGCTGCGTGTCCGCGAGCACACCTACCGCTCGCTGTTCGAGACCGTGCCGCAGGGCGTGGTCTACCAGAATCGCGACGGCGTCATCACCGCGGCGAATGCGGCGGCTCAGCGCATCCTGGCTCTCACGCTGGAGCAGCTGCAGGGCCTGAGCTCCTTCGACCCGGCCTGGCGCGCGGTGCGCGAGGATGGCACGGACTTCCCCGGCGAGGCGCATCCAAGCATGGTGGCGCTGCGCACCGGGCACCCGGTGCGGGGCGTGGTCATGGGCGTCATGCCACCGAACCGCGGGCTGGTGTGGATCTCGGTCAGCGCGACGCCGCTGCTCGATCGCGGCACGCTCACCGGCGTCTACGCGATTTTCGAGGACATCACCGAGAAGCGCCATCTGGAGGCACAGATCCGCCACCTGGCGTTCCACGATCCGCTGACTCACCTGCCCAACCGGCACCTGCTGGAAGACCGCATCCGTCAGGCGCTGATCGCCTGCCGGCGCGACCAGCAGCTCGCAGCGCTGATCGTGCTGGACCTGGACAACTTCAAGCCGCTGAACGACGTCCACGGCCATCTGGCCGGCGACCTGCTGCTGGTGGAGGTCGCGGCACGGCTGCGCCAGGCCGTGCGTGCCATCGACACCGTGGCCCGATTCGGCGGCGACGAGTTCGTCGTGGTGCTGCATGCACTGGCCGGAAACCCGGCCTCGGCCCGGCAGCAGGCCCTGGCGGTGGCCCACAAGATCCACCAGAGCCTGGGCGCCCCCTACGATCTGGTGCCGACCTGGGGCGGCCCATCGGCACCGATTCGGCACCACTGCGGGGCCAGCATCGGTGTGGCCCTGGTCGATCCGGTGCGCGACGAAGCCGCGTCGGCCCTGCGCCGCGCCGACCAGGCCATGTATGCCGCCAAGGCCCGGGGGCGCAACCGGGTCCACCTGCACGCGGAGCCGCCTCCGGCGTCGTGACACGCAGGCGTGCCGCGCGCCGGCCCATGCAGCTGCTGACGGCGGGAGTACCATGCCCGCCAGCATGTCCACGCTCCCTGCCACCGCCACACCGGCCTGTGCCGGCCGACGCATCGGCCTGATCGGCCACGGGCGGATCGGCGGCATCCTGGCCCGCGCGCTGGCAGCCGGCCATGCCGGCACCTGGGAACTCGCGGCGATCCTGTCGCGCAGCCGGCCGCCAGGCCATGCCCCGGGCCACCACACCGATCCGCAGGCGTTCTTCGCGGTGCCGGTGGACCTGTACCTGGAATGCGCCGGCCCCGAAGCCCTGGCCGCTCTCGGCGAGGCTGCGCTGGCACGCGCCGACATCTGGAGCGTCAGCGGCTCCGCCTTGGCCGACGACGCATTGCGCGCCCGGCTGCAGGCCACCGGTGCGCGGCACGGGCATCGGCTGCGGCTGGTCGCCGGCGCGGCCGGCGGGTTCGACGCACTGCAGGCGCTGGCGCAGGGCGCCGGGCTGGAGGTGGCGGTCGACCTGGTGGCGCCGGAGCGCTGCGCCTCCTTCGAGGACAGCGTGCGTGGCGCGGCCGCGCGATTGCCCCACGGCGTGAACCTGGCCGTGGCGGCGGCGCTGGCCGGCAACGGGCTGGACCGCACCCGAGTGACACTGACCCCCGACCCGGACCGGTCCCGGCACGCCATCACGCTGCGGGCCCGCAGCGCGCTGGGGCGATTCGAATCCCGGCTGATGCCGGTGACGGACAGCGCGCGTGACCTGCATGTGGTCGCCGCGGCGCTGCTGGCTGCGCTGCGCCAGGCAGACGCGGTGGTGTGGGTGGGCTGAAGAAGAGGAAATGACCATGGAACCACGGCGTCTTCGTGTTGGAATCGCAGGCCTGCAACCCGGGCGGAGCTGGGCTGCACGCGCCCATGTCCCGGCACTGCGCGCCTTGTCCGGTCTGTACGAGATTGCCGGTGTCGCGAACACCAGCCGCGCCAGCGCCGAGGCAGCCGCGGCCGCGGCTGGGGAGCCGCCATCGACCAGAAGTCGACCAGCGGCTACCTGCTTGACAAGGCCCATGGCGCGACCATGCTCACGATACCTGTGGGCCACACGCTGGCAGCGCTATGCGATGTGCTGGGGAACATCGATACGGTGTCGGCACGCCTGGCGCGTCGCCGCACACAGGTCCTGGCGCTCGATACCGGCGAGATGCTGCCCATGACCGCGCCGGATCAGGTGCTGATCAGCGGTCTGCTCGCGAACGGCGCGCCCCTCGCCATCCACTACCGGGGCGGTCTGCAGCGCGGTGCTGTCGGCCTGGTCTGGGACATCAACGGAGCCTGCACCCACTGGAAGTTCCGGCGGCGTACTTGGCAGACTGCCCGGACGACCCGATCACTGGCAATGTGGCACGCATGTATGCCCGGATGGCGGCGGATCTGGCCCAGGGCACACGGACGGCCCCGGGTTTCGACGACGCCGTGGCGCTGCATCGCCTGATCGCTGCCGTGGAGGCAGCGGACGAACACGGTGGCCGCGTGCGGCTCAGCCCTTGAGCTTGAGCAGGCGCACGGCCAGCTGCAAGGCACTGATGTCGATCTCCAGTGTGGTGGCCAGGTCCGTTCCGGTGAGCCAGGCTGCGTCCCAGTAGTTCTGCCGCAGGGTCCTTCTCCAGGATTCGTCGTTGACGGCCATCCGGACCGCCTCGACGACTTCCGCCTGCCGGGATTTCGGCACGCCGTGGCCCATGTACAACGCGCGCCAGTTGGCCAGGTCGACGTTCAAGCCATGCTCGCGCAGCGGGCGAATGCCGTAGGCTTCCTTGCGCGAAGACACGCCGATGGCACGCAGCCTGCCGCTGGCGAGGTCGGCGCTGAAGGTGCGATAGCCCGAAACGCCAGCGGTCAGCTTGCCCTGCGCTACCGCATCTGCGAACTCGAAGTTGCGCGCAAAGGGAACAAACGGGCTGACTGTCGGCGGGGCGCCTGCCTCCCGCGCAAGCAGACCGGCAACGACATGGTCCACGCCGCCCACAGCGCCGATACCGAGCTGCACCATCTGGGGATCGCTCTTCAGCATCCGCCCCAGATCGGCTGCCGTCTTGATCGGACTGTTGGACCGGACCACGACGACGAGGGTGTCACTGGTGATGCGCGCGATCGGATGGAGGAGCGACAGGTCCACGGCCGCCCCCTGCAAGGCGATCGAACTGAACAGGCTGGTGTCGGCCATCAGTAGGGCATCCGGATCCCGTGCATATTTGCCGGCAAAGTAGGTGGCCGCGGATGCCCCGCCCTTGCCATCGTGGTTGTCGTACTCGATCTCGTCACACAAGCCGAGAACCACCAGCGTGTCACCCAGGGCCCGCCCGGCCTCATCCAGGTTGCTGCGCGCGATGCCCGGGATCATGATCTTCGCCTTGGACGCCAGCCGCTTTCGGGTCTGGGCCCGCAGCGGGCTGGCAGCGCCGATGACGCAGGCCGCCAGGCCCAGGTCCGCCAGCCGGCAGACGGTGGTTCGACGGCTCAGCCGGCAGGTGCTATCGATCGTCATGGTGGGGTTGGCTCCTGGATGCCCGGAGTATGCTGCAGACGCGAAAAGCGCCCTACGCACCCGGGCTTGGCCCCCGGCCGCCGCCCAGGCCTCGCCGTCAGACGCCCGCCTGCCGGCAGACCTCCCGCGCCAGCACGCCCTGCGGGTCGGCCAGCTCGTCCAGCAGCGAGAAATGGTGGTGGCCCGGCAGGTCCACGACGCGCGGTGGAACGCCGGTGCGCGTGCCCCAGGCCGCACAGAAATGCTCCTGGTGCCAGTGGAACTGCTCGCTCTCGCGCCCGCCGACCGCCACCGTCAGCGCACCGCGCGCGTGCTCCAGGTGGCGTGCGGGGGACAGCGCGGCAGCCTCCGCGGCATCCATGCGCAGGTGCGCGTTGACGTAACACAGCCGGATCGGCTCCAGCTGGTAGAGGCCGCTCAGCGACAGACCGGCCTTCACCATGTCGGCCGGCCGGCCCGGTGCGAAGCGCGGCCAGTCCGTGGTCATCGCACTGGCGACCAGATGGCCGCCGGCGGAATGGCCGGAGATCGTCAGATGGTCCGGGTCGCCGCCCCACTCGGCCGCATGCGCATGCACATGCGCGATGCCGGCGCGCACCTGGCGCACCAGCTCCGTCATCGAGACGGTCGGACACAGTGCGTAGTTCAGCACCACCGCCACGAAGCCGGCCGGCACCAGCCCCTTCGTGACGAAGGAGAACTCCTTGCTGCTCATCGTGTACCAGTAGCCGCCGTGCAGGAAGATGTGCACCGGTGCCCCCCGGGCGCCCGCCGGGCGGAACACGTCGAGCGTCTCCTCCGGGTGCGGGCCGAACGGCACGTCCAGCAGGCAGTCGCAGGACGCCCGCCAGGCCGCGCCGTCGGCACGCCAGCGCGCCAGGTACTCCTCCGGATTGCGGATCCGGGTGCCGCTGGCCTTGTACTGGTCGTCCAGTGCGGCCTGGTCGTAACCGTGCCAGAGGGGATCGCCCATCTGCGCGTGCTCCAGGCTCAGGTGCCGGTCTTGGACTTGATGTCCGCGACTTCCTGGGCCGTCACGTTCTTCTTCTGCACATAGGCCTTGTTCTCGACCTGCCAGCCGACGAAGGGCGTGGTCACGTCGCCGAACTTGTCGTGCGTCATCGCACCGGAGGCGCCCACGTAGCGGATGTGCTTGCCTTCGGCCAGCAGCTGCACCGCCTTCTTGAAGTCCTCCGGCGTCGCGGTGATCGGCGTGCCGTTCGGGTCGGTGACCTTGCCCATCGCGGCGGCGATGGCCTTGCCGTTCTTGTAGTCCTTGGCGGCCATCATCGCCAGCGAGATCAGCGCGGCGGCGTCGTAGCCGGTGTCGCGGCCCGGACCGACGCCCTTGCCGGCCTCCAGGTTGTAGCGCTTCTCGTAGGCCTGGTAGAACACCGCGCGGCTGTTGGGCTGCGGCGCGCCCGGCGTGACGAACCAGGAATCCTTCAGGTACTGCTCGCCGATCTGCTCGATCAGCTTGGCGTCGTTCATGCCCAGCGGGAACAGGAACTTCTGGGTGCCGCCGAGAGAGATCCAGTCACGCAGGATCTTGCTGCCGTCGATCACGGTGGACACGATGAACGCGCTCTGCGGCTTGGCCTCCAGCGCCTTGTTGACCTCGGCCCGGTAGCTGGACTGCTCGGCGTTGTAGGCCACCTGCGACACCACGGTGCCGCCCAGCGCCTTGAAGGTCGCCGCGAACTGCTTGGACAGGTTGTTGCCCCAGTCGTTGTTCAGGTGCACGATCGCGATGCTGCGGTTGCCGGCGTCCCAGGCCAGCTTGGCGATGGCCACGGCCTGCAGCGCGTCGGAGGGCTGCACGCGGTAGAACAGGCCGTTGAGCTTGCCTTCGCGGGCCATCTCGCTGAAGGTCGGCGACGACGATGCGGAGGGCACCATCAGCACGCCCTTCTCGACCGTGACGGACGACAGGATCGGGCCGGTCACGCCGGACGTGATCGGGCCGACGATGGCCGGCACGGCGTCCACGTCGACCAGGCGGCGCGCGGCATCGACGCCGACCGAGGGCTGGGTCTGGTCATCGCGCACGATGTATTCGAGCTTGCTGCAGTCGCCGACCTTCCAGCCGGCGGCGTTCATGTGCTCGACGGCCAGCGCCGCGGCATTGCTGATCGGCGGGCCAAACGTGGCGTACGAGCCGGTCAGCGACAGCGTCGCGCCGATCTTGGCCGGGCAGGCCAGCGCAGGCAGCGCCATGGTGAGCGCGGCGACGCCAGCGCACAGAACTCCGGGGAACTTGACCATCTGAACTCTCCTGTTGAAAAAAGATGAACGGTAGCGGGGGATGAGTGTCCGAGGCGGATGTGGGGTTCTGGCCCCCCGGTCAGGGGGTGCCGGGCCAGGGCTTGTCCTCGAGCGAATTCTGGTTGCGGCGCATGATGCTGCCATGGCGGCTGGTCGGGTCGATCTCTAGCTCGTAGCAGTCGCCCTGCGGGCCGGTGCGGCGGTCGCAGATGGCGGCCAGCTGCGCCCGGTCGGCGTCACTCAGCGCGATGTCGAAGACCTTCTGGTTGCGCGCCAGGTTGCGTGTCGACGTGGCGCCGACGATGCAGCCATCGATGCCGGGCTGGTCCAGCGTCCAGCGCAGCGCGACCTCGCCGGGGCCCACGCCCAGGCGCTCGCCGATCTGGCGCAGCGCCACCAGCAGTTCCTGGAACAGGCCCCAGCCGCCGAAGTCTTCCAGGATCAGCTTGTACTTCTTCAGCGAGCGGTTGGCGAAGGGTTCACCGGCCTCCGGCTGGCCGATCCAGTCGGCCGACAGGAAGCCGCCCAGCAGGTGGCCGTAGGTGACCACCGCGATGCCCTTGTCGCGGCAGTACGGTAGCTGCAGCCGCTCGGCGCGGCGGTCCACCAGCGAGTACTGCAGCTGGTTCACGGCGACCGGCACGCCGGCATCGACCAGCTGCTGCAGCTGCGGCGTGCTGAAGTTGGT
Source organism: Rhodoferax sp. (assembly GCA_016790475.1). Lineage (GTDB taxonomy): Bacteria > Pseudomonadota > Gammaproteobacteria > Burkholderiales > Burkholderiaceae_C > CAISIP01. The sequence goes on from JAEUOX010000307.1 coordinate 19,403, forward strand.
CACGCCGATATGGCGGATCTTGCCCTGGCGCTGCAGGTCCTTCAGCACCAGGGCGGTCTCGACCGCGCCGGGCGTCTTCCAGTTCCACCAGAAGAACTGCACCAGGTCCAGCGTGTCCACACCCAGCCGCTGCAGCGAGCGGTCGATGATGCGCACGGTGTCCTCGCGCTTGAGCGTGGGCAGCGCGTCCCAGTCGGGCACGTACTTGGTGTGCACCTGCAGCTGGCGCGCCAGGCCGGGGTACTGCCGACGGAAATCGCCGATCAGCTGCTCCACGCCCAGGTAGTGGTCGGCACAGTCGAAGGTGGTGACACCGGCCTCGACGAAGGCGGCCATGTCGCGGATGGCCTGGTCGCGCTCGATGCCGGGGCCGTGCCCGCTGGACAGGTGCCAGCTGCCCTTCAGGATGCGGGAGATGCTGTAGCCGGGGAGGATGTCGCGTCGTTCGATCGGCATGGTGTCTTTCAGTGGTCGGGCAGCGGCACCACCGAGTGCGCCGCATGGCTGTAGGTTTTCTCTTCGAGGCGGGTGATCCGGAAGCCGGCACCGCAGTGCGGGTCGGTGCAGCCGATCACGGCGTCGCTGCCCATCCAGTCGGCCCGCGCGGTGGGCCGCTGCTTGGCCGGCACGAAGGGCAGCACTGCCAGCAGCGCATACAGACCGAAGCTGCCGCCGGGCGGCAGCTCGACGGTGCTGCCCCGCACGAACAGCCGGTCGCCCAGCCGGTGCTTGCACACCAGCAGCCGGGCCGGGTCCTGGTGGATCACCTCGATCTGCAGATCGTAGAGCGTGAAGTCGTCGCTCATCGCGAACCCACGCCCTTCAGGTTCTGGTTCATCCAGTTCAGCGAACCATGGCGGCCGTCCAGATCGCGCTCGACGCTGTAGCAGTCGCCCGGCGGGCCAGCGGCGCGGTCGGTGACGGCCGCAATCGCGGCGCGGTCGGCGTCGTCCAGCGCAAAGCCTTCCACCGTCAGCAGGTCGGCCAGGTGGGCGTCGGTGCGGGCGCCGACGATGGCCGTGGCGACGCCCGGGCGGTCCAGCACCCAGCGCAGCGCGACCGCGGTGATGCTCACCGCATGGCGGCGCGCGACGCCGGCCAGCGCGGCGAGCAACTCCTGGTACAGCGCCCAGCCGCCGAACTCCTCGATGATCAGCCGGTACTTGGCCTGGCTGCGGTCCGCCGGCTGGGTCGGCGCGCTCTGGCCCAGCCAGCGGTCGCCGAGGAAGCCTCCGGCGACGGTGCCGTAGCACTGCAGGTGGATGCCGTGGCGCATGCACAGGTCCACAACGCCGCGCTCCGGGCGCCGGTCCAGCGGCGAATACTGCACCTGGTGGCTGACCAGCCGCACGCCGGCGTCCAGCGCCTCCTGCAGGTGGACCACGTCATAGTTGGTCACGCCGATCTGGCGCAGCTTGCCCTCTCGCTGCATGTCGACCAGCCACAGCAGGCTGTCGACATGCCCCGGGATGGACCAGTCCCACCAGTGGAACTGCACCATGTCCAGCGTGTCCTGACCCAGCCGGGCGCGGGCGCGGTCGACGATCAGCTCGACGTCGGCGCGCCGGATGCCGCGCAGCACGTCCCGGTCCGGCACCAGCTTGGTCTGGATCGTCAGCTGCTGCGCCAGCGCGGGATGGGTGCGGCGGAACTCGCCGATCAGCTCCTCGACGCCGACATAGTGGTCCGCGCAGTCGAAGTTCGTGATGCCGGCCTCGACGAAGCGGCGCATGGCATCGATGGCGACCGCACGCTCCACCGCGGGCCCGTGCCGCGCGGCCAGCTGCCAGTTGCCCTTGGTCAGCCGGGAGACCCGGTAGTCGGGGGCGAGCGCGATGGATGTCACGGGCATGGGGGAGTTTTCGGGGGGCCGGGTCAGGCTTTCCAGAGCCGGACACGCGGGTAGAAGTCGTCGCTGGTGACCAGCGCACACAGGCGGTCGATGTCGTCCTCGATCGCCTTGCGGACCGCGGCCGGATCCTTCGCGCGCAACCCGTCGAGCGCTAGCTCGTGGAACTCGGCGCCCCGGCCGTCCCGCGCATCGAAGTACTCGGCGGTCTGGCGGATGTAGGGGCCCAGCTGCAGCCAGAGGCTTTCGATCAGCGGCAGCAGCGCGCTGGAGTCGGACAGCCGGTACAGCGTGAAGTGGAAATCGAAGTTCTGCCGCACCCGCAGCTCCACCTGGTGCTCGTCACCGGCCCGCGTCTCGCGCTCGACGATCGCGACCAGCGTCGCCACGTCCGCGTCGGTCGCGCGCTGGGCGCCCAGCTCCGCGGCCAGGCCCTCGACGGCGCGGCGGGCGACACGCAGGTCGTCCAGTTGTTTGCGGTCCAGCACCGGCACGCGGGTGGTGCGATTGGGCAGGGTTTCCAGCGCCTTTTCGGCACACAGCTTGCGTATCGCGTCGCGCACCGGCTGCGCACTGGTGCCGAAGGCGTCGGCCAGTTCGGTGATCGTCAGCGGCTGGCCGGGTGCGAAGCGGCCGCTCATCAGCAGGCCGCGCAGGTCGGCATGCACCCGCTCGTTGACCGTGGCACGGACAACCGGTGCTACCCCGAGACGGGTGATCGGCAAGCTCGACACCGCACGCTCCATGGCTGGATGACTGAAAGTTTGATCAAATATATACTATTTCTGCGATCTCAGGCAAGATATTGGTCCAGGTGCACCACGGCAAGGGAAACGGATGCTCGAATTGAAGGGGATTTCCAAGGCGTTTGGCGGCCTGCGCGCCGTCGACGACGTCAGCCTGCGCCTGACCCAGGGCACGATCACCGGCCTGATCGGGCCCAACGGCGCCGGCAAGACCACCCTGTTCAACACCATCGCCGGCGCACTCGCGCCGACCAGCGGCAGCATCCTGTTCGAGGGCCAGCCCATTCAGGGCCTGGCGCCCTACCAGATCTACCGCACCGGCATCGCCCGCACCTTCCAGATCCCGCGCCCCTTCGGCGCGCTGTCGGTGCTGGAGAACGTGATGCTGGCGCCGCTGCAGCAACTCGGCGAGCAGTTCTGGAACAACCTGTTGCGCCCCGGCCGCATCCGCCAGCAGGAGCGCGCCAACCGCGAGAAGGCGGTCCAGGTGCTGGATTTCCTGAACCTGACCCGGCTGGCCGACGAGCCGGCCCGCAATCTGTCCGGTGGCCAGCTCAAGCTGCTGGAGCTCGGTCGCACGCTGATGTCGGACCCGAAGCTGATCCTGCTGGACGAACCCGGCGCCGGCGTCAACCCGACGCTGCTGGGCCAGATCACCGAGCGCATCGTCGCGCTGAACCGGCGCGGCATCACCTTCCTGATCATCGAACACAACATGGACATGGTGATGAACCTGTGCCGCCCGGTCATCGTGATGGCCGGCGGGCGCGTGCTGATGGAAGGCGAGCCCGAGACCGTGCGGCGCGACCCGCGGGTGCTGGACGCCTACCTGGGGGGATCGACATGAGCACCGCCCAAGGACTACACCTGGAGGTCACCGACCTGGTCGCCGGTTATGTGCCGGACGTACCGATCCTGCGCGGCATGCACCTGCAGGTGCACACCGGCGAGATCGTCACCGTGCTGGGGCCCAATGGCGCCGGCAAGTCCACGCTGATCAAGGCGATTGCCGGCCTGGTGCCTGCGCAGTCCGGCGCGATCCGGGTGCGCGGCGACAACATCCTGGGCCTGCCGACGCACCGCCTGGTCGGTGCCGGCGTGGCCTATGTGCCGCAGGTGGACAACATCTTCACGCGCCTCTCGGTCCAGGAGAACCTGGAGATCGGCGGCATGGCCGCGCCGCGCGAGCTGCCGCAACGCATTGCCGAGATGTACGCGCTGTTCCCCGACCTGGCCCGGCTGCGCCAGCTGGCGGCGGGCAAGCTGTCGGGCGGGCAGCGCCAGATGGTCGCGGTGGCCCGGGCCCTGATGGCACGCCCGCACCTGATCATGCTCGATGAGCCCTCCGCCGGGCTGTCGCCCAAGCTCACCGAGATGGTGTTCCAGAAGCTGCTGGAGGTGCGCGCGCTGGGCGTGACGGTGCTGGTCGTCGAGCAGAACGCCAAGGCCGCGCTGGCCATCTCCGACCGCGGCTATGTGCTGGCCGAGGGGCAGCAGCGCTTCACCGGCACGGCCCGGGAACTGCTCAGCAGCCCGGAGGTCGGCGAACTGTACCTGGGCACCCGAACGAGGCTCGCCGCATGATGCTCCAGATGCTTGTCGACGGCTTCGTCGCCGCCTCCTTCATCACGCTGGGCGTCGTCGGCCTCAGCATGGTCTACAACATCCTGAACTTCCCGACCTTCGCGCAGGGCGACCATATCGCCACCGGTGCCTACATCGCGCTGGGGCTGGTGGCGCTGATGGGCACCGCCGGCTCGATCGCCGGCCTGAGCTTCGGCTGGCCCATGATCCTGGCGCTGGTCTGCGCCGCAGTGCTCAACGGCGTCGTGGCGCTGGCGCTGGACCGCGCGATCTTCAGCCGGCTGCGGCGCCGCCAGGCCTCGCGCATCAGCCTGATCATGGCCTCGTTCGGCGTGGCGCTGATGCTGCGCCACCTGATCATCGTGTTCGCCGGCCACGAGCCGCAGTACTACGCCTTCGCGATCCAGCCCGCGCTGGACCTCGGCGGCGTGCGCATCACCCGCAACGAGCTGATCTCGGTCGGCGTCACCACCGTCATGGTGATCGGCCTGCACCTGTTCCTGTCGCGCACCTGGCTGGGCAAGTCGATGCGCGCGGTGGCCGAGAACCCCTCGCTGGCGCGCGTCAACGGCATCGACGTGAACCGGGTCATCCGCTGGACCTGGGTCATCGGCGCCGGGCTGGCCGCCGTGGCCGGCGTGCTGATCGGGCTGGTGGTGCAGGTGCACCCGTTCATGGGCTTCGAGCTGCTGCTGCCGATGTTCGCCGCGCTGATCGTCGGCGGCATGACCAACATCTACGGCGCCGTGCTCGGCGCGCTGCTGATCGGCCTGGCCGAAGGCATCACGGTGCAGTACCTGCTGCCGGAGTACCGGCAGGCGGTCTCCTTCATCGTCGTGATCCTGGTGCTGATGGTGCGCCCGAACGGCATCCTGGGGGAGAAGTCCTGATGGACCTGCTGTCGTATTCCGTGTTCTTCCTGATCACCGCGGGCATCTTCGCGATCGCGACGCTGGGGCTGAACCTGCAATGGGGCTTCACCGGCATCATGAACGTCGGCATCGTCGGCTTCTTCGGCGTCGGCGCCTACACCGCGGCCTTCCTGACCGGCCCGGTCTATCCCGGCGCGTTCGGTGGCTTCGGCCTGCACCCGCTGCTCGGCTTCCTGGGCGCGATGCTGGCCTCGGCGCTGGTGGCGGCCATCGTGGGCATCCCGACGATCCGCCTCAAGCATGACTTCCTGGCCATCGGCACCTTCGGCATCGCGATCTGCATCCAGCTCGTCGCGATGAACTGGAAGTCCGTCACGCG
>JAEUOX010000048.1 GCA_016790475.1 Rhodoferax sp.
TGACTTTGGTGACCAACAACCTGGCCGAATTCGAGCGTGTGCCCGGTCTGCTGGTGGAAAACTGGGTGACGCCTGCGCAGTGAACCGCACCGCCGCCGCGCAAGAGCGCGGCGACCAGAACATGGGTGCACAGCACGATCGCGATCATGGCTCTTGACAGCACACCCACCCAGGCGTACGTTGCTCCCGAGACAATCCGACGCGGCGATGTGCAACGTTGCCGTTCCAGGGAGGATTCCACAGTGGACTTGCAAGCCATGACCGACGCGCTCGCGCAGGCAGCGGTGGAGCATCCTGCCCGCCTCGCTGCCGTACGCGACAGCGGCCTGCTGGATCAACCCCAGGAGGAATGGTTTGACCGCCTGACCCGGCTTGCGGTCAAGCTGCTGGGCGTGCCGGTCAGCTTCATCTCCGTGGTCGATGGCGCCCGGGATTTCTATGTCAGCCAGTGCGGCTTCGGCGAGCCCCTGGCGAGCCTGCGGTCCCTGGAGGGGCGCACCTTCTGTCACTTCGGGCTGCTGAGCGAGGGGCCGCTGGTCGTCGACGACACGACGGCCGGCGAGCCGTTTGCCAGCGTGCCCACGGTGCATTCCCTGGGGGTCCGGGCCTATCTGGGGATCCCTTTGAATGCCCTGGACGGCCACCGGCTCGGCAGTTTCTGCGTGATCGATTTCCAGCCGCGCCATTGGTCTGCCACCGACGTCAACGTGCTCACGGAGCTGGCCCAGGCCGCTGCCAACGAGATCTCGCTGCGCAAGGTGTTGATCGCCGCGCAATCCAAGTCCGGGTTGTTGACGCAGCTCAACATGGCCAACCAGCGCCGTTCCGAGCAGTTGGAGAAGCACCGCAGCCAGGTGCTGCAGCTGCTGGTGGACGCCGCGCCGCTGCCGACCATCCTGGAGGCCATCACCACCGGCATCGAGGCCATCGACCCGAGCACCCTCACCAGCATCCTGCTGCTCGACGGGCGGGGCAAGCACCTGCTCAAGGGGGCCGCACCCAGCCTGCCCGGCTTCTACAACGATGCCATCCATGGTCTGGCCATCGGCCCGGGGGTGGGTTCCTGCGGGACGGCGGCGGCCACGGGCGAGCGCGTCATCGTGGAGGAGATCTCCACCCACCCGTACTGGGCACCCTACAAGGCGCTGGCGGCGCAGGCGGGCCTGGCGTCCTGCTGGTCCGAGCCGATCCGTGACTCCCGGCAGACCGTGCTGGGAACCTTCGCGATCTACCATCGCCACCGGGCCAGCCCCACGCCGCAGGACATCGCACTGATCGCGCAGGCGGCATCCCTGGCGTCGATTGCGATCGAACGCAAGCGGACCGAGCAGGCCTCGCGGGCCAAGAGTGAATTCCTGGCCAACATGAGCCATGAGATCCGAACGCCGCTGAACGCGATCCTCGGGCTGACCCATCTGCTGCGGCGCTCCGCGCTGGATGCAGACCAGGCCGACAAGGTGGGCAAGATCACGACCGCCGGGCGGCATCTGCTGTCCGTCATCAACGACATCCTGGATTTCTCGAAGATCGAGTCCGGCAATCTGGAGCTGGAGCAGCGCCCGGTCGAGCTCTCCGCGCTGGCCGGCAACATGGCTTCCATGCTCGGCGAGGCGGCGGCTGCCAAGGGCATTGCGCTGGTGGTCCAGACGGGACCGATCCCGCGCCAGGTGCTGGGCGACAGCACGCGGCTGACGCAGGCCTTCCTGAATCTGGCCAGCAACGCGGTCAAGTTCACCGAGCGCGGATCGGTCACGCTGCGCACCGTGGTCACGCAGGAAACGGCCACCACGGTGGACGTGCGCTTCGAAGTGCAGGACACCGGCATCGGCATTGCCCCGGAGGTGATGCCGCGGCTGTTCCAGGTCTTCCAGCAGGGCGATTCGTCGACGACGCGGCGCTTTGGTGGCACCGGCCTGGGGCTGACCATCACACGGCTGCTGGCCGAGCGGATGGGAGGGCAGGCGGGCGTGCACAGTGTGCCGGGCCAGGGCAGCACGTTCTGGTTCACGGCGCGGCTGGGCAGGCTGGCGGCTTCGGAGGCGGGGGCTGGCACGTCAAACCATGCCACCCGGCCCGGCGATGCCATTCGGCTTGGAAAGCGGGCACCTGGGTCCTGGTGGCGGAAGACGATGAGATCAACCAGCTGGTGGCGCGTGAGCTGCTGGAGTCGGTCGGCCTGCGCGTGGACATCGCCAACGACGGGCTGGACGCGGTGGAGCGCATGCAGTCCCCACAGGCCGCGCGCTACGCGCTCATCCTGATGGACATGCAAATGCCGCGTCTGGACGGTCTGGATGCAACCCGCCAGATACGCGCTCTGCCGGGCGTCGGCAAGCTGCCGATCGTGGCCATGACGGCCAATGCCTTTGGCGAAGATCGTGCGCGCTGCCTGGACGCGGGCATGGACGACTTTGTCTCCAAGCCGGTGGAGCCCGACGTGCT
>JAEUOX010000347.1 GCA_016790475.1 Rhodoferax sp.
GACCGAGGGCCGCTTCGCCGCCGTGGACCCGCTCACGTACGCCAGTACGGTGGCACCGCGCGTCCATGTGATCGGTGACGCCAGCGCCACCACCCAGCCCAAGGCCGGCCATATCGCCAACCAGGAGGCCAAGGTCTGCGCAGATGCGATCATCCGGTCACTGGGCGGGCTGGCACCGGATCCCGCGCCGGTAACGAACTCGGCGTGCTTTTCCACGATCACGATGAGCCAGGCCTCCTGGCTGACCGCGGTGTTCCAGTACAACCCGGTGAGTGGCACGATGCAGGCGGTCGGCGCGAGCTCCGCCGCATCTACCGGCTGGAACAAGGAGAACTTCGGCCAGATGAACACCTGGTTCAAGGCCTTGATGGCGGACAGTTTCGGCTGATCCATCGGCCGCGCGGCCGGCACCGGCAAAGGCGCCGGCCCGCGCGCACTGCAGGGTTACGGGAGTGGGCCGACAATCACGCCAGTGAAGGCGAGCCACTTCCTGCAATTGCTGCTGCTGTCCGCCCTGTGGGGCGGCACGTTCCCGATGATGCGCATCGCCAGCCCGCAGCTCGGGCCCAGCGTGCTGGCCATGGGGCGCATCGTCGTCGCCACCGCCACGCTGGCGCTGCTGATGCGGCTGCTCGGCCAGCGCTGGCCCTGGCGCGACTGGCGCGAGATGACGCTGCTGTCGCTGATCGTCGTGGCCGCCCCCTTCTTCCTGTTCTCGCAGGCCTCGATCTGGCTGCCGGCCGGCTATGTGGCGCTGGTCAACTCCACCGGCGTGATCTACGGCACGCTGATCTCCGCCTGGTTCAAGGAAGACCGGCTGACCGCCGGCAAGCTGGTCGGCTGCCTGTGCGGCGCCGTCGGGGTGGCGCTGATCGTGCAGCTCGGCCCGATCCAGCCCACGCCGACCGTGCTGCTGGGCACGCTGGCCGCGTCGCTGGGAGCGGTCTGCTTCGGCTTCTCGATCCCGATGATGAAGCGCACTGCACGGCGCATCGACCCGCTGGCGATCGCCGGCCCGCTGCACCTGTTCGCCATTCCATGGATCGCGCCACTGGGCCTGACGGCCCTGCCGCAGGCGCAGTTCTCGACCAGCGCCGTGCTGGTCGTGCTGGTGCTGGGGGTCTTCACGTCCAGCCTGGCCTTCTGGCTGCAACTGCGCATCCTGCGTCATACCTCCCCCGTGGCCTCGATGATGCCGATGTTCTTCGTGCCGCTGTTCGGCGTCGCCTGGGGCCACCTGGCGCTGGGCGAGGCGCTGGGTACCGGCATCTACCTGGGCGGCGCGCTGGTGCTGGTGGCCGGGGTGCTGGTCACCGACCTGCGTCCCTGGCGTTTCCTGCGCGCGGGTCGTCCGTGAAACGAAACACATCCGGCGATCGCTGTCGCCTGCACTATATTTGTCCCCATCGATGAAAGCCCGCTATTTTGTCCAGCTGCTGCTGGTCTCCGCGCTGTGGGGGGCCTCCTTCCCGATGCTGCGCGTCGCAGCACCCGAAATGGGCCCCACGGTTGCCGCGATGCTGCGCGTTGCCATCGGTACCGCCACGCTGGCCCTGATCATGCGCGCCGTCGGGCAGCGCTGGCCCTGGCAGGACTGGCGCGAACTGGGCTGGCTGGGCATGACCTCGGTCGGCATGCCTTACCTGCTGTTCTGCTACGCCGCCACCCAGGCGCCGGCCGGCTATCTGGCCCTGCTGAATCCGGCGGCGGTCGTGTTCGCGGTGCTCAGCTCCGCCTGGTTCAAGGAGGATACGCTGACCGCCGGCAAGATCGCCGGCTGCGTGCTGGGCTTCGTCGGTCTG
>JAEUOX010000413.1 GCA_016790475.1 Rhodoferax sp.
ACGAGCAGGCACGGCTGTTCAGCCAGCGGGTGGCCCGCTACAGCGCCGCCCAACCGGCGGAGAACCGCATGTACATCGCCACCGGTGGCGGACCGGGCATCATGGAGGCCGCCAACCGGGGCGCGCACGAACTGGGCGCCCTGACGGTCGGGCTCAACATCGCGCTGCCGCACGAGCAGCAGGCCAACCCCTATGTCACGCCCTCGCTGAGCTTCAAGTTCCACTACTTCGCGCTGCGCAAGATGCACTTCATGATGCGTGCGAAGGCGCTGGTCGCGTTTCCCGGGGGGTTCGGCACGCTGGACGAGCTGTTCGAGGTCATCACGCTGGTGCAGACCGGCAAGGCCAAGCCGGTGCCGATCGTGCTGTTCGGCACCGACTACTGGACCCGTCTGCTGAACCTGGACGTGCTGCTGGAGGCCGGCGCCATTTCACCAGAGGACCTGCAGCTGTTCCGCCATGCCGATGACCCGGAGACGGCCTGGCAGGTGATCCGGGCCTTCTACGACTTGTCCGACGCAGCCTGACCGGGTGGCGCAGGCGGCCGCAGGCGCCAGGCGGGCTGCAGGCAGGAGCACACGACGACGCCGACCGTCCAGAACACCAGGTTGACGCCGACGATCGCGCCCACGGTGCCGAACAGCACCGGCATCAGCACGCTGGAGCCGTTGATGGCCATGGCACGCAGGCCCAGGGCCTCGCCGTGGCGCGCCTCCGGTGTAATCTGGTGCATCGTGCTCATCACCATGGGCTGCACGGAGCCCAGCGCGATCCCCAGCACCACGGAGCACGCCCCCATCGTCCAGGCGTTGCCCATGAAGGGGTAGACCAGGAACACCAGCGACGCCACCAGCATCGCCGATGCCAGCACGGCATGTTCCGCCAGCCGCGCCGCAAACACCGGGAGCAGCACCCGGACGCCGGCGGCAGCCATCGCGAAGGAGCCGAGGATCGTGCCCACCGTGGACGCACTGAACCCGCGCTCGTGGCCCAGCACCGGTACCACGAAGGTGTGGACGTCCCAGCAGGACGACATGCACCAGTTGACCAGCATCAGCCGGCGCATCATCGGATTCGCGAGCAGGTCCCAGGGCCGGGTGGGGGCGGCTCCCGGCGCCCGGGCGACCGGCTCGAGCTCCTCGACGCGGCGGATCAGCAACCAGGCGACGAGTGGCAGCAGCGCCATCAGGCCGAAGGCCGCCCGGTAGCCGGTGGTGTGGCCAGCCACGGCGCCCGCGTGGTCGATCAGCAGCCCGGCGCACAGCGGCCCGATGAAGTTGGACACCGCCGGCCCGATCGCCAGCCAGCTGAACATGCGCTTGAGGTCGGTGGAGCCATGCGCGGCGCGGCCCACGTGCCGCTGCAATGCGATGGAGGCCGCACCGGTCGACCCGCCGGTGACCAGCGCTGCAACACACATCACGGCGAACACCGGCGCGGCCACCGCCAGCGAAGCCGCCAGCACCGACGCGATCACGGCGAGCCCCACCGGTCGCCGCAGCCCATGGCGGTCCGCATACCGGCCGGACGGGATCGCGAGAAACACCGGCGCCAGCGCGAACAGCGCCATCAGGGCGCCGACCGACAGCGCGCTGTAGCCGTCACGCAAGGCCAGCAGCGGCGCGGCCATCCGGGTACCGGCCATGCAGGCATGCAGGCAGACATGGGCGCAGATGAGGCGGGCGAGCGCGTCAGGCCGCATCGACACCAGGCTCCGGTTCAGCACCATCCGGCAGCAGGACGCGCGCCTGCGCCTCCGGCAAGGCCTCCACCTGCTTCAGGGCACGGTCCATCGCGCGGGAGCGGACCTGGGCCGCATCCAGCGAACGCAGCACGGTCTCGGTCTGGGCCTTGACGCGCGCCAGGACGTCGCCGAACTTGCCGAACTCGCTCTTGACCGCCCCCAGGACCGACCAGACCTCCCCCGCGCGCTGCTCCAGCGCCAGCGTACGGAACCCCATCTGCAAGGCATTGAGCATGGCCAGCAACGTGGTCGGGCCGGCCAACGTCACCCGATGCTCCCGCTGCAGCGCCTCGACCAGCCCGGGGCGGCGCAGGACTTCGGCATACAGGCCTTCCGACGGCAGGAACATCAGCGCAAAATCCGTCGTGTGGGGCGGCTCGAGGTACTTGTCCGCGATCGAGCGGGCCTCCGTCCGGATGCGCGTCTCCAGGGCGCGCGCGGCGGCGTCGGCCGCGGGGCCATCCGCCCGTGCCTGCGCATCCAGCAGGCGCTCGTAATCCTCGTTGGGGAACTTGGCGTCGATCGGCAGCCAGACCGGTGGCCCCTGGTCGGTTCGACCCGGCAGGCGGATCGCAAAATCCACCGGATTGCGGCTGCCGGGGCGCGTCGGCACCTGCGCGGCGTACTGCTCCGGCACGAAGACCTGCTCCAGCAGAGCAGCGAGCTGGGCCTCGCCGAAGATGCCCCGCGTCTTGACGTTCGCCAGCAGGTGCTTGAGGTCGCCGACACCTTGCGCGAGCGACTGCATTTCACCGAGCCCCTTGTGCACCTGCTCCAGGCGTTCGGCCACCTGCCGGAAGCTTTCACCCAGTCGCGCCTGCAGCGTGGCCTGCAGCTTGTCGTCGACGGTCACCCGCATCTCCTCCAGCTTGGCCTGGTTCGAGGCCTGCAGTTGCGCCAGCTGGTGCTCGACCGTCTGCCGCATCTCCTGCAGGCGGCGGGCGCTGGACTCGCCCAGCGCCTGCAGCTGGGAATGCAGCGCGTCCTGCAATGTCGTTCTCATCTGCGCCAGTTGCTGGCCGAAGGCGTCGATCTGCGCATTCTGCGTCCGTGCCGTCTCCGCACCCTGATTGAGCAGCGCCTGCTGGAAAACCGCGAAGGTCTGGGTCATTTCCTGGCGCGCTCCGCGCCCGCTGGTGTCGATGTCGCCCCGCACGGACCGCTCCAGCACGTCGATCCGCTGGGTCACCGCCTGCATCGTTGTCAACAGCTCTGCACGCGCAGCCGTCAGCGCAAGAATGCCCGCCCGCTCGGAGCGACGATCGAACAGCCACCAGGCGATCAGCACGAGCTGGAGCAGCGACAGCACCAGCAGCAGCACCAGCCAGGGTCCACTCACGCCGGTGCACCCCGGGAAAGCACGATCGGGTTCAACGGGGTGACGGGGGTGCCCCCCGTCAGGTAGGCCACCAGATTGTCGGCCGCCAGATCGGCCATGGCCCGACGGGTCGGCACCGACGCGCTGGCGATATGGGGCGTCAGCACGACGTTCGGCACCTGCAGCAGCTCCGGGTGGACCTGCGGCTCACCCTCGAATACATCCAGACCGGCCGCTGCGATGCGGCCCTCCCGCAGGGCCCGGGCGAGTGCGCCATCGTCGACGATGCCGCCCCGCGCGATGTTGACCAGCGTGGCGGTCGGCTTCATGCGGGCCAGCTCCGCGGCACCGATCGTGTGGTGCGACTGTGCGGAGTACGGCAGCACCAGCATGACATGGTCCGACTGCGCGAGCAGCGCGTCGCGCTCCACGTAGCGCGCGCCGCAGGCCGCCTCGACCTCCGGGCCGAGCCGGGTCCGGTTGTGATAGAGCACGCGCATGCCGAAGCCGAACGCGCCGCGCCGCGCGATCGCCTGGCCGATGCGCCCCATGCCGATGATGCCGAGCGTCGCGCCGTGGATGTCGGAGCCGGCAAACATGTCGTAGCGCCAGCGCGTCCACTGCCCGGAGCGCAGGTAATGCTCGCTCTCGCAGACGCGCCGCGCAGTGGCCATCAGCAGAGCGAAGCCGAAGTCGGCGGTGGTCTCGGTCAGCACCCCGGGCGCATTGGTGCCGAGGACGCCACGCGCCGTCATCGCGTCGAGATCGAAGTTGTTGAATCCCACCGCCATGTTGGCGCAGATCCGCAGCGCGGGACAGGCCTGGAGCAGATCGGCATCGACGCGCTCGCTGGCCGTGCAGAACAGCCCGGCGCGACCTTGCAGAGCCTGCGCCAGTTGCGACGGCGTCCACAGCGCGTCCTGCTGGTTGGCCAGCACGTCAAAGTGCTGCGCCAGGCGCTCGACCACCTCGGGGAAGACCGCCCGGGCGATGACGATGCCCGGCCTGGCGCGGCGATCCTGCTGCACGGATCCGGCCACGTTCACGCCACCTGCGGGATCTCGAACACCTGCCGCAGATAGGCCAGGTACCGTTCGTCGTCACACATGTTCTTGGAGGGCGTGTCCGACAGCTTGGCCACCGGCTGCCCGTTGCATCGGACCATCTTGATGACGATCTGCAAGGGCTCGTACCCCAGGTCGTTCGTCAGGTTGGTACCGATGCCGAAGGCCAGCTGGCAGCGTCCCTGGAACTGGCGGTACAACTCGATCGTGCGCGGCACCGTCAGGCCATCGCTGAAGATCAGCGTCTTCGTGCGCGGGTCGACCCGGTTCTTGACGTAGTGCGCCAGCATCCGCTCGCCCCAGGAGAACGGGTCCCCGCTGTCGTGGCGGGCGCCGTCGAACAGCTTGCAGAAGTACATGTCGAAGTCGCGCAGGAAGGCGTCCATGCCATAGACGTCGCTCAGGGCGATGCCCAGGTCCCCCCGGTACTCCCGCGCCCAGGATTCGAAGCCGTAGGTCTGGCTGTCACGCAGACGCGGGCCGAGCGCCTGGCAGGCCTGCAGATACTCATGCGCCATCGTGCCCAGCGGCGTCAGGCCCAGCCGCATCGCAAACAGCACATTGCTGGTGCCGGCGAGTTGGCCGGACGTGCCCGGCCCATGGCCGGGGCGCTGGCCGGTGCCCAGGCGCACGGCCAGCACCCGCAGGACCTCTTCATGCCAGGCCTGGCTGAAGCGCCGGCGCGTTCCGTAGTCCGCGATCTTCAGGTCCCCCAGCCCCTCCCCCCGAAGCTGCTCGATCTTGACGTCCAGGCGACGTCGCCCCTCGACCAGGTCCGGCAGCTTGTGGGTGTTGCGGAAGTAGACCTCGTTCACGATGGCCAGCACCGGAATCTCGAACAGGATCGTGTGGAGCCAGGGCCCGCGGATCGTGATGTCGATCTCCCCGGACGGCAAGGCCGTCACCTGGATGTATTTCTCGTTCAGGTGAAACAGACCGAGGAAGTCGACGAAGTCGCTCTTGATGAACCGCATCGACCGCAGGTAGGCCAGTTCGGCCTCCTGGAAATGCAGGCTGCACAGCGCCCGGATCTCATCCCGGATTTCTGCGGCATAGGGTGCCAGGTCGAACTCCGACCCGCCCATCGACGTGCTGGTCCGGGCATTGCGGCACTTGAACCGGTACTCGACCTGCGCACCAGGGAACTGGTGCAGCACCACCTGCATCATCGTGAACTTGTACAGGTCCGTGTCGAGTAGGCTGGTGATGATCATGATCGACTGCACCAGCGCCGGGCCGGACAGTTTGCTGTGCTGGTGGCCTGCAGTGTAAGGGAACCGTCCTGCGCCACTGCCCTGGCCTCGGCGCCCCATCGCGGCACCGGAGCACGGTCGAGACAGCGATCTAGGAGCGCCGCTCTAGATTGTTGCGATGCAACAAAAACCACTTGCCACCCATCGGGTTAACCCTATAATTCCCTTCATGCTGCACCGCAACATTCATCGGAAGGTTCCGGGTCCTGCAGCTGAAAGAGCCTTTGCGTCCCTTATCCAACCTAGGAGATTTTCCATGCTGACCGTTGAACAAGTCGTTGCCTCCCACAAAGCCAACATCGAAACCCTGATGGGCCTGACGAGCAAGGCCTTTGAAGGCGTCGAGAAGATCGTCGAACTGAACCTGACGGCCTCGAAGGCCGCTCTGGCGGAAACCGCCGACTACGCCAAGGCCGTCCTGAGCGTCAAGGATGCGCAGGAACTGCTGTCGCTGCAGTCCGGCCTGGTGCAGCCCCTGGCCGAGAAGACCGCCGCCTACAGCCGGCACCTGTACGACATCGCTTCGGGTTCCAGCGCCGAATTCGGCAAGGCCGTGGAAGAGCAGGCCGCCGACGCCCAGAAGAAGTTCATGGGCCTCGTCGACACCGCCGCGAAGAACGCCCCCGCCGGCTCGGAAACCGCTGTCGCCGTCATGAAGAGCGCGGTGGCCGCAGCCAACAACGCGCTGGAGTCGGTTCAGAAGGCCGTGAAGCAGGCGACGGAAGTGGCGGAAACCAACTTCAACACCGTGGCTGCCAACGCCGTGAACGCGACCAAGACGGTCAGCAAGAAGCGCTGATCTGTGACGAATTGCCCACGCCGGGCGATCAAACGCTGAAAAATTTGAAACCGGGCCTGTACAGCAAGGGAAAACCTTGACATACTGATCTACAGCAACAGTTTTTTTCTGGTTGTCTCCTCGGGTCCTTTCGTAACCATCAGGTTCAGGGATCCCTTCAAGGCCTCATCGCAAGATGGGGCCTTTTTTTTTGGTCTGGCGATCAGCCGGTGCGCTGATAGAAGTGGTAATGGCGGGTGGTGACCCCCCCTGGCATCGGCAGCGGCTGGAATCCGGCCGCATGCACCGGCTGGTCACTGGCGAGGAAGCCGCCGATGGCCAGAATGCGCAACCAGACCGGCGCCAGCTCCGACGCCAATTGGGTCGAGGCCGCCCGATTCGCGCTTCCGATGTCCGCGTGGATGAACACGGCCGGGTCACGCCCCTCGGAAAGGTAGTCGGGCAGGCTGCGGCGGAAATCACCCAGACGCTGAAACTCCTGCGCCGGAATGCAATCGGGATGGGCGCCGACCTCCCGGTCGAACACGAAGATCGGCCGCCCGGTAAAACGCTGCCGCAGGTGGTCAAAGGTGCGCCCATTGCCCAATCCCACCTCCAGCACCGGCCCGGGCATCTGTGCAGTGCGCACCGCGGCCTCGTCGATGCAGGCCCGCTGCGCCTGCATGCGCAGGATGAAATCGTCAAGGCGGGTCGGGGGGACAGGCATGGAGATGGCCCGGTTGATCAGGGTGCGGCGGATTATCCGCGAGGGAGCACCGGTAGAATTTCGGCGTGCAGCCCGACACCACCGCTCCCGTCATCGTTGCATTGTTGGCGGTGGGCATGTCTCTGGCCTTCATCCTTGCGGACCGCCGGTCGCGTACCAGCCAGGCGCAAGCCCTGTTCCTCGTCTTCATCGGCATCTCGATCGCGCTGGACGTGCTGTGGGTGCTCCCGCAGCGCAAGGCCCATGGCGTCGTGGCCTGGGAAGGGGTGTTTGCAATCCCGCAAGTTTTGTCCTTCCTGTTTGCCTATGAATGGATCCTGCGGGTCCGACAGACCATTCCGGCCGGCAACCTGAACACCCGCTGGGCCGACCGCTTGCTGCTGACGGCCCAGGGGCTGAGCCTGTTCTACGGCCTGGCCGCCCTCGCCTTTCCGGAGTGGCGCGCGGAACATTTCGGCAATCTGACGCTGGACCCGGGCGAGAAGCTGCATCCTTCCTTCTGGCTGTTCTCGGTGCCGCTGGGCGTCTCGCTGGTGCTGGCGACCATGGCGACCCTGGCCACGCTGAACCGCCGGCCCGATCGTGCCGAAGCACGGCGTCTGATTGCCTTCGCGATCGGAGCGCCGATCATGGCGGCCGCCGTGGTGCTGCCGCCCCATGTGGCGCCGCTGGCGGGGGCACTGGGCCTGCTGGTGCTGCTGGTGGGGTCGGTGCAGTACCACGTGACCCAGGGACAGCGGGCCCAGTTTCTGTCGCGCTTCCTGGCGCCGCAGGTGGCCGACCTGGTCACGCGCCGGGGCCTCAAGAGTGCCACCGACGAGAAGACACTGGAGCTCTCGGTGGTCTGCTGTGACCTGCGCGGCTTCACGGCCTTCTCGGCGGCCACCTCCTCCCGCCAGGTGATCGCGATCCTGCGCGAGTACTACGACGCCGTCGGTGCAGCCGCGGCGGCCTGCGGCGGCACGATCAAGGACCAGGCCGGCGACGGTGTGCTGATCCTGGTGGGCGCGCCGATCGCGTTCGAGGACCATGGCCAGCGGGCGCTGGAGCTCGCCCGCCAGATCCGCTCGGTCGGTGTAGCCCTGACGGCGCGCTGGTCGCACAGCGACCTGCAGTTGGGCGTGGGCGTGGGCGTGGCCAGTGGGTTCGTCACGGTGGGCGTCATCGGGGGAGCGTCCCGGCTGGAGTACACCGCGGTCGGTTCGCCGGTGAATCTGGCGTCGCGGCTGTGCTCTGAAGCCGCGCATGGCGAGATCCTGGTCGATCAGCGTACCGTGGAACTCCTCGGGGCGAGCCTGCAACCGGAGGCCCTTCGCAAGGGCTCGACGCTGCACCTCAAGGGCTTTGCGCTTCCCATGCCGAGCTACATCCTGGCGACTCCGTAAGCCGCGCTCCGCAGAGGGACCGGCCCGTCAGGCCGCGGCCGGATTCGACAGCTTGGACAGGTGGGCGGTGGTATTGGCGAGGCGCGCCGCCAGGATCCGGATCAGCTCGATCGCCGCATCGGGGTTCTCGCGGATGACGCTGCGGAACTGGTCTGCCGAGATGCGCAGCACCTCCACGCGGGTCTTGGCCGTTGCGGTCGCCGTGCGCGGCACATGGCCGAAGATCGCGATCTCGCCGATGATCTCGTTGCTGCCCATCGTGCCGATCACCAGCGGGCCCTTCGGAAGATCGACCGAAATCTCGATCGTGCCGTCGATCACCACATAACAGGCGTCGCCGACTGCGCCGGCATGGAAGATCTCCTGGCCGGCGGCATAGGTGAGTCGCTCGCTGCTGAAGCACAGCAGCTTCTGCTTGGCCGGAGCGATCTTGCTGAAGATCGGAAACCTCCGGATCAATTCGACTTCCTGTTCCAGACTCATCATGCACTCCCGTGAAAACGTCTAGCCGGACCGCAACAGCTTGCGCATCGTACTGTCCCGGCCCAGGAGCTCATCATAGGCGCCCTGCTCCACCAGCTTGCCCTGTTCCATGACCAGCACATGGTCAAAGCGCTCGGCGAGGTCCACCCGATTGAGGACCCAGATCACCGAACAGCCCTTGCGGCATTCCAGAACATTGCCCACCAGCCGGGTCTGCGCGGCCGGGTCGAGCACCGCCGAGGCCTGGTCCAGGATCAGCATCGTCGGGCGCTTGAGCAGCGCGCGACCCATCGCGACCTTCTGGCGGTCCGGCACCGACAGCCGGCTGCCGCCGGTGCCCACCTGGTAGTCCAGGCCGATCCGCAGGACCAGCGCCCGGAGATGGAGCTCGTCCAGGATCTGTCGCATCAAGGCGCCGATCTGGGCCGCGCCGCCCGCCTGGCTGGTCGCGATCTTTCCGAACAGGATGTTGTCCTGCAGCGA
This sequence comes from Rhodoferax sp., assembly GCA_016790475.1. Taxonomy (GTDB): domain Bacteria; phylum Pseudomonadota; class Gammaproteobacteria; order Burkholderiales; family Burkholderiaceae_C; genus CAISIP01. Next base: position 9,236 of record JAEUOX010000413.1, read on the forward strand.
CGCAGCGCTGTTGTACCGCTCCGGGTCGAAGAAGGCGATGGAACCTTGCATGTCGGGCGGCAGGTTCGCGGCGAACTGCCGGCGCGCTTCCAGGATGCGGTTTTCCAGCGCCTCGTCGATCAGTCCCAGACGATGTTTGGTAACGACCAGCTTGAAAGGCAGCCCCAGCAGCCGGTTGCGCTCCGACTCCGGAATGCGCTCCAGGCCGACCGATGCGACCCGGGACAGGATGTCCTTCACGCTGGGCAGGTCGTCGTACGCAATGAAGCTGAAGCGCTCGAACAGTTCATGCCCCGGCGGCAGGTCACTGAACAGTTCGACCATGGTTTCCGCCAGCTTGTGGCCCACCTTGAGCAGATCCGCCGACAGGCCGGTGTCCTGCAGGACCTTGCGTACATAGGCGTTGAGCGCGAGGCTGTCCATGTCGAACACCTTGCCCACCGGCGTACCGAACAGCAGGTTCTCGGCCATCGTCGCATTGCGGTTGTAGCGGGCGATGTCAAACCGCTCGACCAGTTCGCTGACCTCCGGGCGCGCCAGGCGCTCGCGCATCGTGTCGCGCGCGCGCAGGATGTCGTCCGCAATGCCGGGGCTGTGCACGGCGCTGACCGCGCTCTTGAGGCCGATCTCGAACAGGGTCTCTTCCAGATCCACCGTCTTGAGGACTTCCAGGATGCGGTCCTCCATCTGCTGGGGGCCGTCGACACCGGCTGCCGCATAGTCCAGCCACTGGGCCTGGATGTCCAGCACGCAGTTGCCGGCGCGCGCCGCCTCGCGCTGCTGCCGCTCCCGCTGGCGCCGCGCCTCGCCCTGGTAGGTTGCCTCCTGGACCGGCCGGTGCTTCAACCCGTAGACCAGATTCTCCCGGACGCTCACCGGGAACAGGTAGGACGAGGCTCCGACATAGGCAATCGCCCGGCCGGTCACCGCCTCCGGCGCCCGGGTCAGGTCGATGCCCCCCAGATCCACGCTGCCCCCGTCCGGGCGCAGCAAGCTGGCCAGCAGCTGCGCAAGCTCCCCGGTACCGGAACCGTTGGGCCCGAGGATGGCTGCATGTGCCGTCAACGGCAGTTCGAAGGACACGCCATCCAGTGACTTGGAGCCGGAGTCATCGAGCAGCGACAGGTTGCTGACCCGCAGCTCCGCATCCGCAGGAATGGCCGGCGTCTCCATGACCTGCTGCTGGGCTGGCGGCACCAGGCCTTCGACGGTGAACTGCTCGATGACCTGCGCGTACTTGATGCTGGTGTCCATGCGCTCCTGGTCCCAGTCGATCAACTCCTTGACCGGCCCCGGCAGATCCTTGTAGGCGGCGATCACCGCCACCAGTGCGCCGATGTCCAGCCGGCCGGAAATCGCCAGATACCCGCCCACCAGGTAAAACAGGAAAGGGGTGATCTGCGACAGCAGGTTGTTCAGGAACTTGATCAGGAACTTGCGCTGGTAATGCTCGAAGCGGATCAGGAACAGCCGCCCCAGCCGGGCCGAGAACTCCGCGCGCTCGTAGTTCGAGGTGTCATGGGCGTGGATCTCGACGACGCCATCCACGCATTCGGCAATCCGCCCGGCCAGCTGGCGCGCCGCGATCTGGCGCTCCTTGGAGAGCACCAGCAGCCGCCGGCGCATGCGCGGGATGATCACCGCCTGGATGATCACCATGCCGAAGGCGACCAGTCCGAGGTAGACGTGCTGGAACAGGATGAAGAAGAGCGCGGTCAGCGCCTGGCCGCCCAGGTACAGCGGCGTGATGATGGACTCGCCGACGAAGCCGCCCAGCGGCTCCACCTCGTCCTTGATCATCGTCGCCATCTCGGCGGACTTGACGCGCCGGAAATGCGGCAGCGGGAAGCGCAGGATATGGTCGAACAGGTCGTAGCGCAGCCGCCGCAGCATGCGCTCGCCCATCCAGCCCTTCATCGTGTTGATCTGGAACTTGATCCAGCCGCTGATGATGATCAGCGCCAGGAAGCTCAGTGTCAGCGCGAACAGGTAGGGCGTGCGTTCCAGCGCAAATCCGTCGAAGATCCGCACACTGCCGCCGCCCAGGAAATCCGGCCAGGAGAAGCCGATGCGCAGGAAATGTGCGGTCGACTCCGGGCTCGGGAAGCCTTTGCCCTGGATCGGCTGGTTGATGATCGTCTTCGGCAGATCCAGCGATGCGTAATAAAACAGCATCGACAGCACGACCAGCGGGACGATCAGCAGTTGGTCGCGCCGGCTGTACTTGAGGATGAAACCAAAGAGACCCCGCTCCATCGCAGCGGCCTAGTTGTACGGGTCGGCCGCGTCGCGCAGTCCGTCCCCCATGAAGTTGAAGGCCAGGACAACCACGAACACCGGCAGCACCGGCAGCATCAGCCAGGGATAGAGCGCCACGACGTTGATGTTCTGCGCCTCGTTGAGGAGCACACCCCAGCTGGTGATCGGAGGCCGCAAGCCCAGCCCCAGGAAGGACAGCGCGGTCTCGCCCAGGATCATGCTGGGCACCGACAGCGTCAGCGACGCGATCAGGTGGCTGGTGAAACTCGGCAGCAGATGGCGGCCGATCACCCGGGAGGGCTTGGCCCCCATCAGCACCGCAGCCACCGCGAAGTCTTCCTCGCGCAGCGCCAGGAACTTCGACCGCACCGATCGGGCCAGCCCCGGCCAATCCAGCAGGCCCAGGATGATCGTGATGCCGAAGTAGATGAAGATCGGGCTCCAGGTCACCGGAAGCGCCGCGGACAGCGCCATCCACAGCGGCAGTTCCGGAAAGGAGCGGACGATCTCGATCAGGCGCTGGATCAGGTTGTCGATCCATCCGCCGTAGTAGCCGGAGATACCGCCCAGCACGATGCCGATCGCAAAGCTCACCAGGATGCCCAGCAGGCCGACCGTCAGCGAGATGCGGGTGCCGTAGATGATCCGCGAGAGCATGTCGCGCCCGAGGCGGTCCGTGCCCAGCAGGTACAGCGTTCCACCCTCGGCCGGGCACATCAGGTGGAAATCGCCCTCGACCAGCCCCCAGAACTCGTAGTCGTCGCCGCGGCAGAAGAAGCGGATCGGCTGCAGCTTGTCCGAGTCCGGGACAAACTCGCGCTTCATCGTCTCCAGATTGAGCTTGACGTTGTAGCCGTACACGTGCGGGCCGACAAACGTGCCCTCATGGAACAGCCCCACCACCTGCGGGGGCGCATAGATGTGCCGGGAGTCCCGCGTGTTGAGCCCGTAGGGTGCGAGGATCTCGGACACCAGCGAGGACAGGTACAGCACGGCGAGGATCGCCGCACACACCACCGCGATCTTGTGCCGCCGGAACTTCCACCACATGATGCGCCACTGGGACGCGCGATAGAAGGCCTCCTGCTCCGGCGTCAGCGTCTCGACCGACCGGGGCTCGAAGGGCGCCGAGGACACATAGTGGACGAGTCGATCCTTGTCGTCGACCTGCAGCGCGCTCACCGGGCCACCTCCCCGGTCAGCCGGATCCGCGGATCCAGCGCGGCGAGCAGCAGATCGGAGATGAACATCCCCATCACCGTGAGCAAGGCCAGGAACATCAGGAAGGAGCCAGCCAGGTACTGGTCCTGGCTCTGCAGCGCGTCCAGCAGCATCGGGCCTTCCGTCTGCAGCGACAGCACCACCGACACGATCGCGGACCCGGAGATCACACTGGGAAGCAGGTTGCCGATGTCGGCGACAAACGGATTGAGGGCCATGCGCAGCGGGTACTTCACCAGCAGCCGCATCTGCGGCATGCCCTTGCTGCGCGCGGTCACGACGTACTGCTTCTGCAACTCGTCCAGCAGGTTCGCGCGCAGGCGCCGGATCATGCCGGCGGTGCCCGAGGTGCCGATCACGACCACCGGAATCCACAGGTGGGACAGAACCGACATGAACTTGTCCCAGCTCATCTTCTGATCCAGGTACTGCGGGTCCATCATGCCGCCGATCGACAGGCCGAACTGGACATTGGCGAAGTACATCAGCACCAGGGCCAGCAGGAAATTCGGCGTGGCCAGGCCGACATAGCCCAGCAATGACAGGCCGTGATCGCCCCAGCTGTACTGGTGCGTCGCGGCATAGAAGCCGATCGGAAAGGCCACCGCCCAGGTGAACAGGATCACCGTGATGTTCAGGACGAACGACAGCACCAGCCGGTCACCGACCACCTCCAGCACCGGCAGGTTGTACTCGAAGGACCAGCCCCAGTCACCCTGCAGCAACCCTGAGAAGCCACGCTCGCCCGGCCAGATGCCGATCCAGGTCGCGTATTGCTCCAGGAAGGACTTGTCCAGGCCATATTGGTGGCGCAGGAACTGCACCTTTTCCAGCGCAGCCGTGTCGCCTTGGCTGCGCAGCTCCGCGATCTGGTTGGAGAGATAGTCACCGGGTGGAAGCTGGATGATCACGAAGGTGACAAAGCTGATGACCAGCAATGTCGGGATCATCAGCAGGATGCGCCGCAGCGTATAGGCCAGCACAGGCTCAGTTCCTGCGCGCGTCCGTGAACCAGAAGGTCTCCGGCCGGTACATGCCGAAGAACGAGCCGGGTTCCCAGTTGTAGAGGCCCTTCTCCGGCACGTTCTTCAGCGCATTGCTGACCACGACCGGCTGCTGTACGTTGTTGATGACACCGATCGTGAACTGCTGCTCGGCATGCAGCGTCAGCATCCGATGCCAGATCTTCTCGCGGCCAGCCTTGTCGGCCGTGCGCCAGGAGTCCCCGAGCTTGAGCAGTTCGATCACCTCCGGGATGTCCGGCGCTTCGCCGGCCTTGCCCTTGGTTTCGTAGTGCTGCCCAAACTTGGGCCACTGCAGGTGCACCTGGCTCGTGGGCGCAAGCTCATCCGGGCTGGTGTCGGCATTGGGCAGGCCGTTCTCGAAGCCGCCCCAAACCGTCATCAGGGCCTCGCCCGAGTACACCCGGTTGCGCAGCAGGTCGCGCTGGGAGGGTTTGGTGAACAGCTTGATGCCGTTCTCCTTCCAGCTTTCCCGGATCAGTTCCAGCACGTCGGTCTGCTCGGTGCTCTCGCCGGCCGTCTCGACGATGATCTCGAGCGGCCGTCCGTCGGACAGGCGGCGCACGCCGTCCGGGCCGCGCTTGAGGCCGATCTCGTCCAGCAGGCGGTCTGCCGCCTTGCGGTCGTGCTGCGCCCACTGCGTCTGGTACGGCTTGCGGTACAGCGGGCTTTCCGGCACCACGGTGTTGTTGCTTTCCGAGGCCAGGCCGAAGTAGAGCACCTGGTTGATCTGCGTGCGGTCGATGGCCATCGACAGCGCGCGGCGGAAGCGGACGTCCCGGAACAGCGCGCGCCACACCGGATCGCTCGCGTTGAGGTTCGGGTACAGCGCGAAATGCGAGCCCTGTCCGGTGCGCCACAGCAGCGTCCGGTAGTTGTTGGTCTTCTCGCCCTTCTTCAGGAAGGTGTAGTTGTTGAACTGGATGTCCCGCGCCTGCAGGTCGGATTCCCCGGCGCCCGCCTTGGCGGGGATCAGCTTGCCATCGGCGACCGGCATCACGATGCGGTCGATGTAGGGCAGCTGCCGGCCATTGCTGTCAACGCGGTGGAAGAACGGGTTGCGCACCGCGACAAAGCGATCGGCCGGCGGCTTCGTGGTGTTGATCCACGGCTGCAGCGTCGGCAGACGCGGGTTGTCGAACTGGTACATGTTGTCTTCGCGGTTGTGCATCGCCGCCCAGCTGCGCTTGCCGGGATCGGACTTCTCCGCCTCCAGCACCTTCGGGTTGTACTTCTTGTGGAACTGCTTCAGGTAGTGCGCCGGGCGGAAGATGAACAGGGGCGACGGACCGGCCATGCGGGGCAGGAAATCCGGGTTCGCCTTCGGCCAGGTGTAGCGGACCGTGAACTTGTCCGGAAACTCCACCTTCGGCGGCGCACCGTCCACCAGCAGCTCGGCGGGTGTTCCCGCCGGCGTGAGGTCCTTGTCGTTGGCGACGTCTTCCCAGTAGTAGCGGAAGTCGTCCGACGTGAAGGGCTGCCCGTCGGACCACTTGTGCCCCTTGCGCAACTTCATCGTGAAGATGCGGTCTTCGGCGACATCGATGCTTTCAAGGATATCCGGCGCGATCTGCAGATTGCGGTCATAACCGACCAGCCGTGCGTAGCCGTAGACGACCAGCATCCGGACGTCCCGCGCGCGCCCGATCAGCATGTTGAGCGTGCCGCCGTGCTGGCCAGGCTCCGCCGTCTTGCCGTCCATCGTCACCACCAGCGGCGTGTCGGGCAGACGCTGCTTCACCGGTGGCAGCTTCTTCGCGCTGACATCCTCCCGCAGCATCGGCGTCTCCACCAGCGTGGCCGGTGCCTGCGCCCAGGCGGCATGGCCGAGCAACAGCAGCGCCGCCGCCAACGAGGCACGCCGCAAAGGCGAAAAGCGAAGGGGCCAACCGGGAAGCTTGGTCATGCTCTGAGCTCCGAAATGTCTGCGTCCGCGTGCGCCCGGACGAAATGTCTGCCACCAATGTCGATCAGGCTGGAGCGCGAATCCTGCTCCAGACGGAAGGGCCGCGGCCAGGCCGCCGGCACCGATGCCTTGCCCTCCATCAGCGCCCGGAAGTCCAGCTTGCGGTCCAGGTCCGGATCCGGCACCGCAGCCAGCAGCGCGCGCGTGTAGGGGTGCACCGGATTCGCAAACAGTGCGTCGTAGCTGGCGATCTCGACGATGCGCCCGGCGCACATGACCGCGATGCGATCCGCGATGTAGTGCACCACCGCCAGATTGTGGGAGATGAACAGGTAGGTCAGGTTCATCTCCCGGCGCAGGTCCAGCAGCAGGTTCAGCACCTGGGCCTGCACCGATACGTCGAGCGCGGACACCGGCTCGTCGCAGATCAGCAGGTCCGGGCTCAGCGCCAGCGCCCGGGCAATGCCGATGCGCTGACGCTGGCCCCCCGAGAAGCTGTGCGGGTACCGCCGCAGGTGCCGTACGTCCAGACCGACCAGACCGATCAGTTCCTTGACCCGCTCGAAGCGTTCGTCTTCATTGCCGATCCCGTGGATCAGCAGCGGCTCGCTGACGATATCGTAGACCGTCATGCGCGGGTTCAACGAGCCGAAGGGGTCCTGGAACACGAACTGCACCCGGCGGCGGTACTCGAAGAGATCCGCGCCCTCCAGCGTGCGGACATCCCGCGGACGGCCCCGGTCGTTGAAGATGATCTCGCCGGAGTCCGGTGTCCCTGACCGCAGGATCATCTTGGCCGTGGTCGTCTTGCCGCATCCGGATTCGCCCACCAGCCCCAGGCACTCGCCCGGCGCCACTTCAAAGCTCACGTCGTTGACGGCCAGCGTCTCGCCGGCCGGCTTGGCGCCGAACAGGGAGGTCTTGCGCGTCGTGAAGCGTTTAGTCAGGTTGCGAACGATCAGCATCGGCGCGGTCGGATCGGCGTTCGGCGGCCGCCCTTCATCGATGCGCTTCAGGTGGCCAGCCGATACCTGGATTTCGCGAATCGGGGTCAGCCGCTCGCCCGGTGCCAGGTTGAACCGGGGCACCGCGCGCATCAGCGCCTTGAGATAGGGATGGCGCGGATCGCGGAAGACATCCTCCAACGTGCCGGCCTCCATGACCTTGCCGTGATACATCACGACCACCTCGTCGGCCATGTTCGCGACGATCCCGAGGTCGTGCGTGATCATCATCATCGCCATCTGCAGGTCGCCCTGCAGCTGCTTGATCAGTTGCAGGATCTGGGCCTGGATCGTGACGTCCAGCGCCGTGGTCGGCTCGTCGGCGATCAGCAGGGACGGCCGGCACACCAGCGCCATCGCGATCATCGCGCGCTGGCGCAAGCCACCGGAGAGTTCGAACGGGTAGGTGTGCTCCGCCTTCACCGGATCCGGGAACCCGACCAGCCGCAGCATCTCGACCACCGCGGCGCTGCGCTCGGACTTGCCGATGCCGGTGCGGTGCAGGGCCAGCGCCTCACCGATCTGGTTGCCGACGGTGTGCAGCGGCGACAGGGCCGTCATCGGCTCCTGGAAGATGATCGATACCTGGCCACCCCGGATCGAGCGCATCTGCGGCCCGGCCATGTCCAGCCGGGCGATGTCGACGACGGTATCCGGTTGGCGCGGGTCGCGCAGCAGGATCTCCCCCTGCTCGATCCGGGCCACGCGGGGCAGGATGCCCATGATCGACTGCGCCACGATGGACTTGCCGGAGCCGGACTCACCGACCAGCGCCATCGTCCCCCCGGCCGGGATCCGGAAGGACACGCCGTCCACGGCCTTGACGATGCCGGCATCGACATTGAGATAGACCTTCAGGTCCTTGACCGTGAGAACGTTTGGCATGCCTGCATTTTGTTGTGCCCTGCGAA
>JAEUOX010000456.1 GCA_016790475.1 Rhodoferax sp.
ACGGTGTACACGACGATCATCCGGGGCATTCCGGAGCTGGTGCTGATGCTGCTGGTGTTCTATGGCGGCAGCATCGGCATCAACACGCTGATGGAGATGGCCGGCTCCACCGCCACGCTGGAGATCAACCCGTTTACGGCCGGCGTGCTGACGCTCGGCTTCATCTATGGCGCCTACATGACCGAGACCTTCCGCGGCGCGATCCTGGCGATACCGCGCGGGCAGTTCGAGGCGGCCGCGGCGTTCGGCATGCGGCCGGTGCAGATCTTCCTGCGCATCACCGCGCCCCAGATGGTGCGGTACGCACTGCCCGGCTTCACGAACAACTGGCTGGTGCTGATCAAGGCGACGGCGCTGGTCAGCCTGATCGGGCTGCAGGAGATGACCTACCTGGCCAAGCAGGCCAGTGCCGCGACCCGGTCGCCGTTCGCGTTCTTCCTGTTCACCGCTGCGCTGTTCCTGCTCTACACCTGGGCCTCGCTGGTGGTGCTGCGCCGGCTGCATGCGCGCTACAGCCTGGGCACGAAGCGAGGCACGCTGTGAACTGGGAAGTCATCTTCCGCGAGGAAAGCCTGGCCATGTATGGCGAGGGCATCCTGACGACGCTGTGGCTGCTGGGCTCCTCGCTGCTGGTCGGGGGCGTGCTGGCCGTGGTCTTCGCGCTGGCGCTGACCGGGCCCTGGGTCTGGCTGCAGCGCCTGGTCGGAGCCTACACCTTCGTGATCCGCGGCACGCCGCTGCTGATCCAGGTCTACCTGATCTACTACGGACTCGGCCAGCTGGAGTGGATCCAGGCGCACTGGGACACCACCTGGCCCTGGACGCACTTCAAGGATCCGGCCTTCTGCGCGCTGCTCGCGTTCAGCCTGAACACCGCCGGCTACACCGCCGAGATGCTGGCCGGCTCGATCCGGGAGACGCACGCCGGCGAGATCGAGTCGGCGCAGGCCTTCGGCATGGGGCGCGCCCAGGTGATGTGGCGCATCGTGCTGCCCAGCGCGATGCGCCGCACGTTGCCGGCCTACTCGAACGAGGTGGTCATGATGCTGCACAGCACCAGCCTGGCGAGCGCCGTGCCGGCGATGCTGGACGTGACCGCGGCAGCCAGTCGGATCTACTCCGACTTCTACCTGCCGTTCGAGGCCTACCTGGCCGCTGCAGCGATCTACCTCAGCTGCACCTTCTGCCTGATCGGCCTGTTCAAGCTCGCCGAGCGCCGGTTCCTGGCGCACCTGGCGCCCCGAAAGCACTGACCCACCATGCAACGCACCGACCACCTGCTGCCCGGCCAGAGCATCGGCCAACGGACCACTGTCACCAGCTTCCAGTTCGGTGCGCCCGACGCATTCCCGAAGGTCTACCTGCAGGCCAGCCTGCATGCGGAGGAGATCCCAGCGATGCTGGTGGCGCATCACCTGCGCGGCCTGCTGGAGGAGGCCGAGCGCGCTGGCCGGCTGCGCGGCCAGGTGGTGCTGGTGCCGGTGGCCAACCCGATCGGACTGGCGCAGCGCGTCGACCACAAGCCGATGGGGCGCTTCGACCTGGACAGCTCCGAGAACTTCAACCGCCACTACCCGAACCTGGCAAACGCGGTGTTCGACGCCGTGCGCCCGGCGCTGGGGCCGGATGCAGCTGCCAACCAGGCACTCGTGCGTGCGGCGATCGGCCGCCACCTGCAGCAATGGAATGCGGCCACCCCGCTGCAGGGCCTGCGCCGGACGCTGGCGCTGCTGGCCCACGATGCGGACATCGTGCTGGACCTGCACTGCGACTGCGAGGCCGAGCTGCACCTCTACAGCGAACACGCCTGCTGGCCGCGCATCGAGCCGCTGGCCCGGTTGCTGGGCGTGCGCGCCGCACTGCTGGCCTCGGACACCGGGGCGTCCTCGTTCGACGAGTGCTTCTCGGGTGTCTGGTGGCAGCTGGCCGCCCGCCTGGCACAGGCGGCGCCCTCCGGTGCACCGGTGCCGCCGCTGCCCCAGGCCTGTGCCAGTGCGACGGTGGAACTGCGCGGCGAGGCCGACGTCGACCATGCGCTGGCGCAGCGGGATGCGCAGGCGATCCTCGACTACCTGGCGCATGCCGGCGTGCTGCACACCGACGCGCCGGTCGTGCTGCCGCCGGCGCGCTGCGCCGCCACGCCGCTGGCGGGCTCGCAGACGGTCAAGGCCGGCGCGGCCGGCGTGCTGGTCTTCCACGCTGCCGTCGGCGACACGATGGAAGCCGGGCAGTTGGTGGCGGAGATCATCGACCCGCTGGCCGGCACCAGCACGCCGGTGCGGGCCGAAGTGGCCGGCGTGCTGTACGCGCGCACCTACGACCGTTATGTCCTGCCCCATGACGACCTGGCCAACATCGCCGGCGCCGTGGCCTACCGCACCGGCAACCTGCTTGGCGCCTGATGCCGGCGCCCTCCCCCGACCGCCATGACCGACTCCACGCTCCAACTGCAGGCCCTCGACATCCACAAGCGTTTCGGCACCCATGAGGTGCTCAAGGGCGTCTCGCTGGAGGCGCACTCCGGCGACGTGATCAGCATCATCGGCAGCTCCGGCTCCGGCAAGAGCACCTTCCTGCGCTGCATCAACCTGCTGGAGAAGCCGCACCAGGGTCGCATCGTCGTGGCCGGCGAGGAGCTGCGCCTGGTGCCGGACCGCTCCGGCGAACTGCAGGCGGCGGACGCCCGGCAGCTGCAGCGTCTGCGGACGCGGCTGGCAATGGTGTTCCAGCACTTCAACCTGTGGGCCCACATGACGGTGCTGCAGAACATCATCGAGGCGCCGGTCCATGTGCTGGGCCTGCCGCGGGACGAGGCGGTCGCGCGGGCCCGCAAGTACCTGAAACTGGTGGACATGGCCGCGACCGAGGACCGCTATCCGGCGCACCTGAGCGGCGGGCAGCAGCAGCGCGTCGCGATCGCGCGCTCGCTGGCGATCGAGCCGGCGGTCATGCTGTTCGACGAACCGACCAGTGCGCTGGACCCGGAGCTGGTGTCCGAGGTGCTGAAGGTGATGCGCACGCTGGCCCAGGAGGGGCGCACGATGGTCGTCGTGACGCACGAGATGGGCTTCGCGCGCGAGGTGGCCAACCACCTGATCTTCCTGCACCAGGGGCGCGTCGAGGAACAGGGGGTACCCGCCGAGGTGCTGGCGCGCCCGCGCAGCGAGCGGCTGGCGCAGTTCCTGTCCGGCAGCCTGAAGTAGGCGGCCGGCGCTGCGATGAACCCGCCTGCTGCCGCCCTTCCGGCCCTGCAGGACGCGCTGGCGCGCTGGCCGCTGGCGGTCTGGCTGCGCACCGACCCCTACGCCTACCCGACGCTGGAGATCATCCACCTGCTGGGCATCGGCCTGGTGTTCGGCACGCTGTGGGTGGTGGACCTGGCGATCTTCGGCCGGCTGGCCGATGCCGACCCGAACCCGCTGGCGCGCCGCGTGCTGCCCTGGACCGCCGCGGGATTCCTGCTGGCGGCGGCCAGCGGCTCGGTGATGTTCCTGGCCGGTGTGGGGGATCTGATTGCCAACCCGGCCTTCGTCGCGAAAATGGCCCTGCTGGCGGCCGCCGGCACCAATGCCGCGATACTGCACGCCCGCGGGCCGATCGACCCCGGCAACACCACCACCCGGTGGCAGGCCGTGCTGTCCCTGCTGCTGTGGTGTGCCGTGATCGCCTGCGGCCGTCTGATCGCCTACGTCTGAAACCCCCGCGCTCCCCGCAGAAAGCGAGCCTGCCTCCATGCAACGCCGACACTTCCTGAACTGCGCCGCCGCCTGGGCCGGCGGCCTGCTGATCGTCCGCCCGGCACATGCCCACCACGGCTGGTCCAGCTTCGATGAAGCGCATCCGCTGTACCTGGCTGGGCGGGTCAAGGCCGTCAAATGGCAGAACCCGCATGCCGAGATCGTCATCACGGTCGCACCGGCCAGCGCGCTGCCGTCGGACCTGGCCGGGCGCAAGCTGCCGGCGCAGTCCGCCGGCGTCGATGGCGCACGCTTGCTGGCCGCGGCTGCGCTGCCGCGGAAGACCGGCGACTGGACGATCGAGCTCTCCCCGATGACCCGTATCGCCGCCTGGAAGGTGCCGGAGCCGCG